>JADLAB010000010.1 GCA_020848455.1 Polyangiaceae bacterium | reverse complement strand
GAGCGCAGGACCTCGTCGCCCGGCCGATCGGCCTGGCCGTGGCAGCTCGTGCAGAGGTGCGCCTGCGGGCCCGTCTCGTCGCGCAGGACGAGGCAGCTCGAGGCGCCGACGGCGCTCGCGCCGACGAGCGCGGCGGCCGCGACCACGATCCACATCCGCGCTCTGCGCGCGGCTCGAGATTCACGGGCCATGGCAATACCCACACATCGTTTCGCCCGTCGAGCGACCGGTCTTCCAGCCGCTCGGGTGCGGGTTGCCGCCGGATCCGCCGACCTGGTGGCAACGTATGCAGTTGGTGGCGGGGCCCTGATCGTGGCAGGCCGCACAGGAAAGGATGTCACGCCGCGCGCCGCGGCCGTGGAAATTCGCCGAGGTCACGTCCGTGACCCAGCCGAAGGGGTGGGGGTTGACGGCGTCGCGCGCGCCGGCGCTCACGCCGCGCGCGGTGTGGCAGCCCTCGCAGAAGGTCGGCTGGTGGCAGCGCGTGCAGGTCGCCGGCGAGGCCGCGGCCTCGATGGTGTGGCGCGCCACGAAGTCGCCGCGGTGGTGCTGCGGCCGGTCGAGCTTGTCGATGCGGCGCACGCCGAGGTCGAGCGTCTGCGTGTCGTCGTGGCAGCTCGTGCACGACTCGACGGCGTGGCACTGCGAGCAGACGTTCTGGTTGCGGGTCGCCGCCTCGCCGTGGTTGCGCAGGAAGGCCGAGTCGTGGCGCAGGACGGTCTGCGGCTCGAGCTTCACGAGGTCGGCGCGCTGGTGGCAGGGGCTGCAGGTGGCGGTCTCGAAGGCGCCCGAGTGGCACCCGAGGCACGCGGCCATCGGCGGGAACATGGCGCCGACGGTGCCGTCGTCGGGCACGCCCTTGTGGCAGCGTACGCACTGGCCCGCGATCTCGGGCATCGGCAGGTGGCGGTCGTGCGGGAAGGTGATGTTCGCGTGCCCGGGGCCGTGCGCGACCTTGGCGAGCTCTTCCTTGGCCGTGGCCTTGTGGCAGGCGGCGCACTCGGCCTCGCCCGGGGGCTTGGCGCCGCCGGCGCGCTGCATGTCCGTGTGGCAGCTCGAGCAGGTCGGGCAGGGCATGCCGCCCTCCTCGCCGCATTTCTTCGTCGTGAGGTGCAGGTTGTGCGGGAAGCCGGGGCGCAGGCGCTCCTGTCCGCAGCTCGCGCCGACGAGGCCGAGCGCGACGGTGAGCGCGAGCCAGACGACCCGACGGACGCTCGCGCGCGCGGGTGCTCGATCGGGGCGGCTCATCGCTCACCTCCTCGGAAGTCGAGCTCGAGCCGCACGAGCAGCTGCGCGTCGAGCTTCGCGTAGGGGGTCTGGGCGATCGAGCCGCCCACCGTGAGCGCCACCGGAGCCAGGAAGGCGTAGCGGCCGGTGAGCGCCCCGATCCACGACAGGGCGCGCCCGTCCTGCGGGGCGTCGGCGGCCGCGAGGGCCGTCGCGGTGCTCGAGGTGACCGCGTGGTCGTAGAAGTAGCTGTGCGCCTCGGCCGTCACGCGCAGATCCTCGAGCGGCGTGACGCCGACCGCGGCCCGCAGGCCGTGGTAGCCGCTGCCCCCGGAGAAGCCGTCGCCGCCCTTGCCCTCGACGATGCGCCGGTAGCCGAGCGTCGCCGTGGCGATGTCGCCGCGGTACTGGGCCGCGAGGCCGGTGCGCGCGCCGAGCGACGCGTCGCTGAAGCGCTCGACCCAGCCGTCGGCGGTGAACGCCAGGAACGGCACGGGGCGGAACGAGGCCTCGAGGCCACCCTCGTCGTAGGCGTCGGTCGAAAATACGCTCAGCACCGACTGCTGCGAGATGAGGAGCGACGGCACGGCGTGCCCGTAGCCGGCCATGAGGAGCAGCGTCTCGTGGGGCCACACGTCGACGCCGAGGCGCGCCTCGCTCACGGCGACCCGGTCGACGTCGAGCAGGAGCTGGCCGTGGACGCCGAGCTCCTCCATCGGGTCGCTGCGGAGATCGATGCCGAAGTCGCGCCGCGCGACCCCGCCCGCGCCGGGCGAGAAGCCGTCCACCGTCGTGCCCGCGTGCTCCTCGTGGAACGAGGCGCCGATCTGCAGGTAGCGCTGGTAGGCGTAGTGGGCGCGCGCGCCGGCGAGCCAGTGCCGTGCGCGTGCCGGCGTCTCGAGGGCCTCGGGGCTCTTGACCAGCGTCTCGGCGACCGAGCCGAGCAGCTGATAGCCGGGCCGCCCGTTCCAGCGCGGCAAGACGGTGAAGCCGCCGTAGGCGTCGATGCCGAGCCCGAAGTCGCCGGTGACGCCGGCCGCGAGCCCGTCGAAGCGGCTGAAGCGCGCGGCACCCCCGGCCACCACCTGCCGGCCGAGCACGAAGCGCGCGGGGCCGACGCGGTGGCGCACGAGCGCGAGCGTGAGGTCGCCGTCGACGCGCCGCTCGGTCTGGATCTCGCCCATCTCGACGTCGCCCCAGGCGGCGAGCTCGACGTCGAGGCTGTCGTCTTGCCAGGGCAGGTCGAGGTCGTCGATGCGGAGCAGCACGTACTGGTAGAAGGGCGCGGCGGTCGCCTTCTCGAGCGAGCCGCCCGCCGCCCCGGGGGTGAGCGCGCGCTGGAACAGGCGGGCGTAGCTCTGCCCGGCGACCCGCCAGCTGAAGGCGTCACCCTCGTCGTCGTCGGGCGGGTCGTCGGCCGGGCGTGGCGGCGGGTTCGGGACGGCGTGGGTGGCGTCGCCGGCCGCGGGCTCCGCGGGGGTCAAGGCGCCGCCGGTGTCGCCGGCCGGGGGCGGCGCGCCGTCGGTGTCGGGCGGGTCGTCTGCGGCGGCCTGCCGGGTCACGGCGAGCGCCGCCACGAGCAGCAAAGCAGGGGGCGGCCGAGTCATGGTCTCCAGCCGTCGCGGGCCCCGGGCAGCCGGCGGACGCGAGTGCGGACGCGAGTGCGGACGCAAGTCATTGAGGTCTCCGCGCAGAAGTTGCACCCATGGCGCTAGGGTTGCGGTCTACTTCCCGGCCTCGGGCCGCTGCACCTTTGCGAGCTCGAGGAGCACGGGGTACCGGTAGCCGGCCCCGAGGTCCTTATCGCGGGCCAGGGTGCCCTCGAGCACCACGACGTCGCCCGGCTCGGGCTGCTCGTCCGTGGTCGCGACGAGGTCGAAGTCGCCCTTGTCGGGGGTGCCGCTGCCGTCCTGGACGTGGAGCCAGGTGCGGCCGAGGACGTTGGGCGTGACCTTGACCACGCGCCCGGCGACCCGCACGGCCTTGCCTTCGAGGGCGGGCGCCTGGGCGTAGATCTCCGCGACCGTCCGGGCCGCGTCGCCGGTTGCGCGGGCCACGGATCCGGGCTCGACGGCGAGCTTCGAGCCGCCGTGGGCGCTCGCCATGGCCTGGGCGTTGACCGCGGCGACCGGACCCTCGGCCGGGTGCATGTCTTGCGCGGCCGGTTGCGCCGCGACCGCGACGGGGGCCGGCTCGCTCGGCCCGGCCGCGACCCTGGGGGCGGTCGGGGCGGGCGGCGACGAGCCGCTGCCGAGTGCCGCGGCCGCGACCGCGCTCGAGACCACGACGGCTGCCAGGATCCATCCAGTGCGCATGTGCCTACTCCGGGGGCGCGGGGCTGCAAGAACCGAACCAGGCACGACCGCGCGCCTCCCTCGCCCGGGACGGTCGGGACGGGCCCGGTGGACTACCCGCAACCCCTCGATAGGACGAGGGTCACGCCGCCCCGGGGGCGTGATAAGCGGGGCGCTCGATGAGCGACGCTCCAGCCCCGCCGGGCCCCGCCTCTGCAGCCGAGCCCGCCGCCGAGCCTGCCCCCGCGGCGCACCCGCCGAGCCTCTGGGGTCCGCTCGCCCTGCTCGTCACGATGCCGGTCGTCAGCCTGTACCTGTGGATCTGCATCCACCGGCACGGGGGGGCGCTCGTCGTGCCGAGCCTCGACGAGCTGCCGCTCCCGAGCCTGCGCGCGGCGGGCTACCTCGCCGCCTGGCTCGCCTTCCAGATCGTCCTGCAGCTCGTGCTGCCGGGCCGCACGGTCGAGGGCCTGCCCGGCCTCGACGGGGTGCGCCTGCGCTACCGGCTGAACGGGCTCCTGTCCCTCGGCGTGTCCGTCGCCGCCCTCGCGGGCCTGTGGGTGGGCGGCATCGTCTCGGGGGCGACCGTGCTCGCCGAGCTCGGCGCCCTGCTCGTCGTGGCGATCCTCGCCTCCTTCGCGCTCGGGCTCTTCCTCTACCTCTACGGCCTGCGGTCCCGGCGCCCCGAGCAGCGCAGCGGGCGCTTCGTCCACGATTTCTTCATGGGCACGGCGCGCAACCCGCGCATCGGCGACTTCGATCTCAAGCTCTTCTTCGAGTCGAAGATCGGCATGACGACCTGGCTCGCGCTGGCGCTCGCGATGGCCGCGGCCGAGCACGAGCGCGACGGCGCGCTCTCGGCGCCGATGGTGCTCGTGTGCGCCTTCCAGGCGCTCTACGTCGTCGACTTCTACCTGTTCGAGTCGGCGATGCTCTCGACCTGGGACATCAACCACGAGAACTACGGCTTCATGCTGGCCTTCGCGTTCCTCGTGTGGATGCCCTTCAACTTCTCGCTCCAGGCGCAGTACCTCGTCTACGAGAGCCCGAGCCTGCCCGTGTGGGCCACGGTCGCGCTCGTCCTGATGAACGCGGGCGGCTACTACGTCTTCCGGAGCTCGAACCTGCAGAAGCACGCCTTCCGCACGCGGCCCGGCGCGCGCATCTGGGGCAAGGCGCCGACGAGCATCCAGACGGCGCGCGGCACGGCGCTGCTCACGAGCGGCTGGTGGGGCCTCGCCCGGCACGCGAACTACCTCGGCGACCTCACGATGGCGCTCGCCTGGTGCCTGCCGTGCGGCTTTTCGCACGTGCCGCCGTACTTCTACTTCATCTACTTCGCGCCGCTGCTCATCGACCGCGAGCGGCGCGACCACCGGCACTGCGCGGCCAAGTACGGCGCCGACTGGGACGCCTACTGCCGGCGCGTGAAGTACCGCATCGTGCCGGGGCTCTACTAGGACGAGCACGCCCGGCCAGACGTCCCCGTGGCTCGCCTTCTCGCGGACGTCCTAGTCCCCGAGCAGGCGCGCGATCGCCTCGGCCACGCCGCCGCCCGCCCCGATGGGCGTCTCGAGCCGGTCGGTGGCGGCGCGGGTCACCTCGTCGGGCGCGCCGCGCATCGCGAAGGAGCGGCCGGCCCACTCGAACATGGGGACGTCGTTCGTCCAGTCGCCGACGGCGCACACCTCGTGCCGCTCGACGCCGAGGCGCTCGGCCACGCGCGCGAGCGCGACGCCCTTGTTCGTGCCGCGACCGCGCACGAGCACGGCGTGCTGGCCGGTCGATCGGAAGGCGAACTGCACGGGGGTGGCGTCGGAGGGGTAGCGCTCCTCGAGCGCGCGCCGGGTCTCGGTGCAGCTCGCCTCGTCGCCGAGGGCGAGCACCATCGCCACGTCGTCGCCGCTCCGGTAGGCGGCCGCGGAGGCGAGCTCCGGGTGGACGGCGAGGTCCGTCGTCCAGACGCTCACCTGCGCCTCGTGACGCACGCCCGAGGGCCCGCAGTGGATGGTCGCGTGCGAGAACACGAAGGCCTCGAGCGCGTGCTCGGCGAAGCAGGCGAGCACGCGGTCGAGCAGGGCGAGCGCGATGGGCGTGCGCTCGAGCACCTCCCCCGAGGCCGAGCTCGCGATGGTGGCCCCGTCGGCGCACACCATCGGCGCCGCGAGCCCGAGCAGGCGCGCCGCGGGCAGGGCGCCCGTCGTGAGCCGGCCGGTCGCGAGGGTCACCTCGAGGCCGCGCGCCCGCGCCCGGGCCACGGCCGCGACGTCACGCGGATCGACGGAGCCGTCGCGGCAGAGCAGCGTGCCGTCGAGATCGAGCGCCAGGAGTCGCACCGGCCAAGCATAGCCTCGCGCGGGGCGGGACGCGCGTGCGGCCCCGCCGGGCGACGTTCCCCCGCATGGGCGCCGCCTTCGTGACGTAAGCTCGTCGCGATGCCCCGCTCGAAGAGACTCGCCCGTCGGCTCGCTCTCGGCGCCGCGGTCACGGCGACCCTCGCCGGCGTCGGCGTCGCCTCGGCCCAGCCACTCTTGCCCGACGACGATCCCGCGCTCGAGGCCCTGCGCGCGGGCTACGAGCGGCTCGAGCGTACCTTCGCGACGCGCGAGAACGGGCTCTTCCTCGATCCCATCGCGGACCCGGCCGCGGTCGCCACCATCGAGGGGTTCTTCGCGCAGACGGCGACCGACGACTTCGCGAGCTACGCCGGGGTCGATCCCTACGCCGTGCTCGCCTCGTACGACGAGCACGGCGACGAGGGGAACTTCGCCGGCATCGCGTCGGTCGGCGTCGCGGCGCGGCTCCTCGCGCTCCGCAACGCCGGCGCCGCGGGTGCGACGCTCGACCGCGCGCGCGACGCGGCCGTCCGGGCGGCGCGCGCCTGGCACGTGTACGGCGCCATCGGCGGGCCGGGGGTGGTGGCGCGCGGCGTGCGGCGCGTGACCCCGTGGCAGGCGGGCGACGCGCCGTTTCCCGGGCCGGCGCCGACGCTCGTCCCGCTCGTCGATGCCAACGGCGAGCCCTTGCCCGCGGACAAGTCGGCCGTGTGGCGCGCGCCGGTGGCACCCGGCTTCGACGGCTGGGTGTGGCTCGACGACACGAGCAAGGATCAGGTGTCGGGCTACGCGCTCGCGGTGGCGTGGCTGTGGGACGCCCTCCACACCGACCCGCTCGTGCCGGCGTCGGTCACGGACGATCTCGCCGCCGATCTCGGCGCCTTCGCGCGCGCCCTCCGGCAGGTCGCGCCCGAGAAGGGCATCGATCTCTGCCTGCGCGACGCGGACGGGCGGCTCACGAGCTTCCACGACCTCAACCCGCGCTCGCTCACGCCCGACGGCGTGCCGCTGCCGGAGGACAGCACGCTCCGCAACGGCTTCAACGCCCTGCTCGCGCTCGGCATCGTGCGCGCCGCCTACCACGTGACGGGCGACGCGGAGATCGGCGCCTGGTACTACGACGAGCTCGTCGGGCGCCGCCACATGGCGCGCGATCCGGTCACGACCGTCGGGCTCATGTACGCCGGCACGGTCACGAACTACTCGAACGTCAACATGGCCGCGATCGGCCTCGCGACCCTCGGTCGCTTCGAGACCGATCCCGGCGTGCGCGCGGACCTCGCCGAGACGCTCGCGACGCAGTTCTGGTCGGTGGACGGCGATCGCGACGCGAGCCACGTGGGTCAGCCGTGGTTCGACGCCGTCGTGGGCGCGTACCTCGCGGCGGCCCCGGCGCTCATCCCGGCGCGCATGGCGGCGATGCTCGCCGGCTTCCCGCCGGCGCCCTGTCTCGAGCGCGACCGCACGAACTGCGACGCCGCCGAGCTCGCGGAGGGCTCGTGCCTCGCCCTCGACGGTGCGACGACGATCGCGATCGCGGGCAGCGGCTGGGGTGGCGGGCCGGTCGCCGCGGAGCCGCTGCCGATGAGCATCCGGCCCGACTCGGACTTCATGTGGCGCAGCGACCCGCACCAGGTGAACGGCAGCGCGAGCACGCGCATGGACCCGCGCGGCGACTGGCTCGCCGCCTACTGGCTCGGCCGGCTGAGCGAGCTCGGCGCGCCGGAGGCGAACCTCTCGCCCTTCGCGCGACCGCCCGTGTCGCAGGGTGCGGGCGGCGCCGCGGCCGAGCTCCCGGGCGACACCGCGGGCGGCTGCGCCTGCCGCACGGCGCCCGCGCACGGCTCGTCGCCCGCCGCGCGCGCGCTCGCCGCGATGGTCGCCGCGCTCGGGGTCGCGCTCGGGGCGCGGCGCCGGTGCGCGCGCCCGCCAAGCTAGGCGTCGCTGCCGAGGGGGCGCGGGCGCGTGCGCCGCCACGGGTCGCGCGCTAGGCTTCGGGCCGGCCGACGAGGGAGACGCCGGCCGACGTGGGAGACGCAAGATGAGCAAGAAGATCGACTGGTACTACCAGCGCGCCGCTTGAATGAGCTGCACTCGAGCGCGAAAGGTGTTCGCGCAAGCCGGCGTGGTGGCGAAGGTGGAGCTCGACGCGCGCAAGGTGCGCATGCCGCGCGACAAGGCGCTCGCGCTCGCGCGCGAGGCGACCGAGGTCGTGGTCGCGAAGGGCAAGAAGGTCGTGCGCTTCGACATGCGGAAGAGCCCGCCCTCGGACGACGACCTCGCCGCGGCGATCCTCGGCCCGAGCGGCAACCTGCGCGCGCCCGCGGTGCGGCAGGGCGGCAAGCTCTACGTCGGGTTCTCGGACGAGACCTACGCGGCGCTCGTCGCGGGCTGAGCGCGGCGGGTCAGTACGCCCACGATTGCGCGACGCACTCGCGCGCGATGCACCGCTCGTAGGTCTCGAGCAGGATGCGCCCCGTCGCGCCCGAGAGGGTCGCCGCGCACGCGATGCAGTCGACCGAGGTCGCGCACGAGTCGGTGCAGGCCTGGTAGACGAGGCAGTCGGCGCTCCCCTGGCAGGCGGCGCGCTCGTCGGCGCAATCACCCGCATTGAGCGCCGCACGGCAGTCGTTCCACGCCGCCGGGTAGGGCTGGCACGGGGGGATGCACGCCCCGGTGTAGGCGCAGTTCACGACGGCGACGTGCGCGTCCTTGCCGCCGGGGTTCTGGCCCTGGCAGTACACCTGGCACTGGCCCTCCTGCGCCGCGTCGGTGAGCGCCCGGCACACGGTCTCGAGGCACGCCTCGATGCCCACGCACGCGTCGCCGCACTGGCAGAGCTCGGCGTGGCAGTCGGTCTCGAGGCAGGCGTCGCAGCTGTCGAGCGTGAGCCCGGGGCCGACGCCGTCGCACGCCGGGCCTCCGCCCGCGCCGCCACCGCCCGTGGCCCCGCTGCCGCTGCCGCCGCCGCCGCTCGCGCCGCCGCCCGTGGCTCCGCTGCCGCCGCCGCCCGTGGCTCCGGAGCCGGTGTGGCCCCCGGTTCCCGTCGGCCCGCCGCACACGTAGGCGATGCAGGGCAGCGGCTCGAGGCAGTCGTCGGTCGCCCGGCACGACATGCCGACGTCGCCGCGGCGCTTGTCGTCGCCGCTCGAGGCGCAGGAGGCCGCGAGCGCGAGCGCGCCGAGCGAGAGCGTGACGACGACCGTGGTGCGGTGGGAGCGGGGACGGAGCGCGCGCATCGCGTCGAGCCTACACGGCCCGTGCCCGGGAACAAGCGGCCGGGTTCGTCGGTTCCGCGCCGGGCGGGTTGTAAGTACTGCGCAACCCTTGCTAAAAGCCGGCCGCCTGCCCGGAGCCGTGTCATGCTCCGTCCCTCTCTGCCGGCAGGCCTGAAGAGAGCTTCCATCCCATGCAGGACGTTCGTGCTCTGAACGAGTTCGTGGCCCGCGAAAGCGCCTTCGTCGACAGTCTGACTGCCGAGGTCGGCAAGGTCATCGTCGGCCAGGGCTACATGATCGAGCGCATCCTCATCGGGCTGCTCACCGGCGGCCACGTGCTGCTCGAGGGCGTGCCCGGCCTGGCCAAGACGCTCACCGTGCGGACCCTGTGCGAGGTCATCGACGCCTCGTTCGCGCGCGTGCAGTTCACGCCCGACCTCTTGCCGGCGGATCTGGTCGGCACGGTCATCTACAACCACCAGAAGGGCGAGTTCACGAGCAAGCTCGGGCCGATCTTCGCGAACCTCGTCCTGGCCGACGAGATCAACCGCGCGCCTGCCAAGGTGCAGAGCGCCCTGCTCGAGGCGATGCAGGAGCGGCAGGTGACGATCGGCGAGGCGACCCACCGGCTGCCCGATCCGTTCATCGTCATGGCGACCCAGAACCCCATCGAGCAGGAGGGCACCTACCGCCTGCCCGAGGCGCAGGTGGACCGCTTCATGATGATGGTGCGCGTCGGCTACCCGAACCGCCAGGAGGAGCGCGAGATCGTCGAGCGCGCCACGGCGCCGCTCGAGCAGAAGGCCGACAAGCAGATCGATCTCGAGCGCCTGCGGAGCGCGAGCCTGGCCGTGCGCGACGTGTACATCGACGACCGGGTCAAGGAGTACATCGTCGACGTCGTGTTCGCGACGCGCGAGCCGAAGGCGCGCGGCCTGTCGGACATCGCGGCCTTCATCGAGTTCGGCGCGAGCCCGCGCGCCTCGATCGCGCTCGCCAAGGCGGCCCGTGCCCACGCCTTCCTGAAGCACCGCGGTTACGTGACGCCCGAGGACGTGAAGGCCATCGGCCCCGACGTCCTGCGCCACCGCGTCGTGCTCTCCTACGAGGCGGAGGCCGAGGAGGTCACGGCCGAGCACATCGTGCGGCGTGTCTTCGAGGTGGTCGAGGTGCCGTGATCCCCCAAGACCTCCTGCGCCAGCTCCGCCGCATCGAGATCCGCACCCAGCGGCTCGCCGACGAGCAGCTCGCGGGCACCTATCACTCGGTCTTCAAGGGCCAGGGGTTGTCGTTCCGCGAGGTGCGCCAGTACTCGCCCGGCGACGACGTGCGCTTCATCGACTGGAACGTGTCGGCGCGCATGAGCGACGCCTACGTGAAGGTGTTCCAGGAAGAGCGCGAGATGACCGTCATGCTCGTCGTCGATCTGTCGGCGAGCGAGCAGTGGGGCACGCGCCGCGCCAGCAAGGCGCGCGTCGCGGCCGAGGTGGCGGCGCTCTGCGCCTTCTCCGCCATCAAGAACAACGACAACGTCGGGCTCGTCATCGGCACCGAGGTGGTCGAGAAGTTCGTCGCCCCGAAGAAGGGCGACAAGCACGTGATGCGCGTGATCCGCGAGATCGTCGGCTTCAAGCCGCAGTACGGCGGCACCGACCTCGGGCTCGCCCTGCAGACGCTCGTCAAGATCGCCAAGCGCAAGAGCGTCGCCTTCGTCATCAGCGATTTCTTCGCCTCGGGCTTCGAGCGGGCGCTCGCGCTCGCGGCCGCCAAGCACGACGTCATCCCGGTCATGCTCGTCGACCCGCGCGACGAGGAGCTGCCCGACGTGGGCCTGGCGAGCTTCGAGGATCTCGAGACCGGCGAGGAGGTGCTCGTAGACACGAGCGACGCGCGCGTGCGGCGGCACTACCGCGACACCATGCTCGGCATCCGGCGCGAGCGCGAGAAGCTGTTCGTGAAGCTCGCCCTCGATCGGGTCATCATCCGCACCGACGGCTCCTTCGTCACGCCGCTGCGCGATCTGTTCGCCAAGCGGCGCCGGAGGCTGGCGCGATGAGCCGGCGACGGGGCGTGGGGCGGCTCGCCGCGGCCGTGGGGCTCGGGCTCGGCGTCGCCGGGGCGCTCGGCGCCGGCCTCGGCGGGACGGCGTCCGTGCTCGCCTTCGACGAGCCGGGACCGACGGCCGTGCGCGACGGCGCCGACGCCGGCCCGGTCGTGCCCGCGCCGGCGCCGCCCGACGCCGGCGGGGGCGGCAAGGTGACCGCGAGCTGCGTCGAGGTGCTGCCGAAGGGCGCGACGCGGCCCGGGATGACCGTGTCCTTCCCGGCGCAAGGCCTCACCGGCTACGAGGCGCGCCTCGTCGTGACGCTCACCCACGGCGGCGGCGAGACCGCTCTGCCCGAGGGCTTTCGCTGGGAGCGCCAGAGCGACGCCGCGCGGGCCCTCGAGGACGCCGGCTTCATGCTGCCCGTCGAGGACGGCGGCTCGCCGCCCCTGCTCGAGCGCGTGGACGAGGGCGAGGGGGCCAAGACGACGCTCTCGGTGCCCTTCGTGCCGCTGCCGCGCTTGCCCGGCCGGCACACGCTGCGCCTGCCGTCGCTGCCGATCAAGGTGGCGCGCGCCAACAAGGACGTGATGACGCTGTGCACGCCGCCGCAGGACATCACGGTCGAGGACCCGATCGCCAACGAGGACGATCCCAAGGTCAAGCCGAACCCGCCCGGGCGCTCGCAGCGCGAGGACTGGGCGCTCGCGCGCTACGTGTTCTTCGGCGTGCTCATCGGCGTCGTGGTGGCCGCGGCGCTCGCCCTCCTGGCGCGCTGGCTGCTCCGGCGGCCGAAGACGGTCGTCGCCCCGCCGAAGGACCTGCCCTGGGTCGCGGCGCTGAAGGAGCTCGCGGCGATCCGCGGCTCGGAGCTCCTGGCCCAGGGGCGCTCCGACGAGCTCTTCGACCGCGTGAGCGACTGCGTGCGCAAGTACCTCGGCGAGCGCTACGGCTTCGACGGGCTCGAGTCGACGACGGCCGAGACGCGCCGGCTCCTGAAGCGCGTGTATCCGCCGCTGCTCGAGATGGACCGCATCGTGCGCTTCCTCGAGGACAGCGACCTCGTGAAGTTCGCGCGCCTGGTGCCGACCCACGAGGACTGCGACGACGCGCTGGCGCGCGCCGAGCACATCGTGCGCTCGACCACGCCCGCCTCGGCCGTGGGGCCGCAGACCGGCGGCAGCGGCACGTCGGGCGCGGGTGCCGCGCCGCCGCGGAGGGCCGCGTGAGCGAGCGCCGCGGGCCCGATCTGCCCCCGCCGGCCTTCACGCCGGCGCCCGAGCGCGCGCCGGGCGAGCTCGGTGGCGTGGCACCGGCCTCGCCGTGGCAGGCGAGCCCGCGGGCGCCCGAGGCGTCGCGCGCGGCCCCGCCGAGGCCCGAAGGCCAGCCGGCGCGCCCCGCGCGCGGCACGGAGCTGCGGTCGCTCGGTCCCGGCGCCGCCCCGCGCCGCAGCCCGTGGGTGCGGCTCGGTCTCGCGGTCGGCGCCACGCTCGCGGTCGCGGCGCTCGCGGTCGTCTACCCGCTCGTCGAGCGCGGCAGCCGCGTGTGGCTCGACGCCGACTGGCGCTACGCCTGGGTGTTCGCGTTCCTCGCCCTCGTGCCGCTGCTGTGGTGGTTCGGCACGCTCGGTCAGGACAGCCGCCGGCCGCGCCTGCGCATCGGCACCGTCGCCGCGATCCGGCGCGGGCCGCGCGGGGTGCGCACGTACCTGCGCGACCTGCCGGGCGTGCTGCGCACCGTGGCGGTCGCGCTCGGCGTGCTGGCCCTCGCCCGCCCGGTGAGCACGCTCTCGGACCAGACCTCCGACGAGCAGGGCATCGACATCATGGTGGTGCTCGATCTGTCGGGCTCGATGCGCGCCGTGCTCGACGCCGACCCGAAGGATCTGCCGAACACGAGCGACTTGCCGCGCAACGCGCGCATCACGCGCGTCGACGCCGCCAAGATCGTGGTCGAGGACTTCATCACGCGGCGCCGCACCGATCGCATGGGCGTCATCGTGTTCGGCAAGGACGCCTACGTGCTGTCGCCGCCGACCCTCGACTACCAGCTGCTCGGCAGCCTCGTGTCGAAGCTGTCGCTCGACGTCATCGACGGGAGCGCGACGGCCATCGGCGACGCGCTCGGCGCCGCCGTGGCGCGCATGCGGCGCAGCGACGCGGCGAGCAAGGTGGTCATCCTGCTCACCGACGGCGACTCCAACGCCGGCATGGTCTCGCCCGAGTTCGCCATCGAGGCGGCGGTCGAGAAGGGCTGCAAGGTCTACACCGTGCAGATCGGCAACGGCGACGAGGTCCAGGTGCAGGACTCGGTCGACGTGTTCGGCCAGCCCCACTACGTCAAGACGCGCTTCCCGGTGAACCCCGAGCTCCTGAACCGCATCGCCGCGCAGACCGGCGGGCAGCACTTCGTCGCCACCGACGCCAAGGGCCTGGCGCAGAGCTTCCACGCCGTGCTCGACCAGCTCGAGAAGACGCGCTTCGAGGCGCAGATCGCGAGCTACGAAGATCTCTTCCCCTTCCTCGTCCTGCCGGCCGTCCTCCTGGTCGCGCTCGACGCCCTGCTGCGCGCCTGGCTCTTGCGGAGGTTCCCGTGACGGAGGCGGCCTCGAAGCACCCGGCATGCGGAGCGACGACTCCTCACCCCCCTGCCCCCCTCTCCCGAGGGGAGAGGGGGCCGGGGGGGAGGGGAAATATGGGGTCCGGATGCCGTGAGCCTCGCGAGAAACTTGGGTCCGGATGCCGTGAGCCTCGCGAGAAACTTGGGTCCGGATGCCGCGAGCCTCTCTGACGACTGACGACTGACGACTGACGACTGACGACTCACCATGCATTTCGGATCCCCCCTCTGGCTGTTCGGCACCGCGGGCGCCCTGCTCGTGGCGGCCCTGCTCGTGTGGGGCAGCTGGCGCAGCGCGCGCGCCGTCGCGCGCTTCGGCGACCGCGAGCGCGTGACGGCCCTCATGACGGCCGACGCCGCCAAGCGCCGCGCCTGGAAGGGCGTGCTCATCGTGCTCGCGGTGGCGCTCGCCTTCGTGGCCGCGGCGCGGCCCCAGTACGGCAAGGGCACGCGCCTGGTGCCGGCCACCAACCTCGATGTGGTCATCGTGCTCGACTACTCGAAGAGCATGTACGCGCAGGACGTCGAGCCCTCGCGCATCTTCCGCGCGAAGGTCGAGGTCTCGCGCCTGGTCAAGCAGCTGAAGGGCGCCCGCTTCGCCGCCGTGGCCTTCGCCGGCGAGCCGATGGGCTTCCCGCTCACCGCGGACGGCGGCGCCATCGCGCAGTTCCTGCGCCGGCTGGCGCCGAACGACATGCCGGTCGGCGGCACGGCGATCGCGCGCGCTCTCTCGCACGCACGCGCCATGTTGAAGCGCGACAAGACGAGCGAGACCCACCGGCGCGTCATCCTGCTCGTGACCGACGGCGAGGACCTCGAGGGCGATCCCGTGACGGTCGCGCGCGCCATCGGCAACGAGGGCACGACGGTCCACGTCGTGCAGATCGGCGGGCGCACCCCGGAGCGCATCCCCGACGTCGCCGACGACGGGCGCGTGCTCGGCTGGCGCACCGGTCGCGACGGGCGCCCGCTCACGACCGGGCTCTCGCCCGAGGGCGAGCGGCAGCTCGGTGAGGTCGCGGCGGCGACCCCGGGCGGCAAGATCGTGCGGGCCGAGAAGGGCACGACCGGCATCGACGAGATCGGCAAGCTCCTGCGCGCGCAGATGAAGAGCGAGCTCAGCGAGAAGGTGGAGGAGGTCTACGCGGACATCTACTACCTGCCGCTCGCCATCGCGCTCGTCTTGCTCGTGGGCGAGGTGCTGCTGCCGGAGGCGCGGCGCCGGCGCTTCGTGCGCGCGGTGCCGCCGCCGCCGCGCAAGCACAAGGGTCTGCCGAAGCCACCCGGCAAGGAGGCGAGCCGTGTCGCGGCCTGACCGAGGAGCGCCGGGAGGCGCGCCGCGAGTCGCCGTGCGTCGCTCGCGCGCCGGTCGGCGCGGGGCGTTGCTCGTCGCGGTCCTCGTCGCGCTCGTCAGTCCGCTCGGGGCGGCGCGCCTCATGGTGGGCTGCAGCGGCTGGGAGCCGAGCCGGCCCTTCGAGCGCGACTCGCCGGTGGTCGAGCGCGCGCTCGCGGAGCTCGACGCCGGCAAGTACGCCTCGGCCGCCGAGCTGCTCGAGAGCTACCTCGGCACGGGCCCGTGCTCGAACGCCAAGCTCGGCCTGCCGGCCGAGGTGCGGAAGAAGTGGGCGGGCTCCTTCGACCTCGGGCTCACGCTGTTCTACGTGGCCGAGCAGTACGGCCAGCGCTTCGGCGACGAGGAAGAGCGCAGCGAGGGCCCCGAGCAGCGCCAGAAGGACGGCGAGCGCGCGAGCGAGGTCGAGTGCGCGCAGATCGTGACCAAGGCGATCGCCGCCGACGACAAGGTGCCGCTCGAGCTCCGCGCGCGCGCCTTCTACCTGTCGGGCAACCTCGAGTTCCTGCGGCGCCGCTACGAGGACGCCGTGCGCCAGTACGACCGCGCCCTCGAGCTCGTGCCCGGCGTGGCCGAGGACGCGGGCAGCGACGGCATCGGGCGCGACGCGGCGTGGAATCGCGCCATCGCGCTCCGCCGCATCCACGAGCGCGACGCGGGGGCCGACGCCGACGCCGACAGCCCGCCCGACGCGCCGGACGCGGCGCCCGACGCGGGCGACGACGCGGGCGACGCGGGCGAGCCCGACGGCGGCGACGACGCCGGCGACGACGGCGGACCGGACGCCGGGCAGGACGGCGGCGACGACGGGGGCGGCGACGCGGGCGACGGCGCGGACGGCGGGGACGACGGCGGGGCAGACAACGCCGGTCCCGACGCCGGCAAGGACGGCGGCAGCGAGAAGCCGGACGCCGGCGGGGATCCGGACGACTCCGAGACGCCCCAGGAAGAGGAGCCGCAGCCGGGCCAGGAGCCGCAGGGCAGCCGCGGGCAGCAGCTCGACCGCATCCTCGACGAGCTCGAGGAGTCGCCGTCCTACCAGCAGGAGCAGGCCAAGCGCGAGAACGCCGGGCGGCGCCGGGTCATGGAGGACAAGTGAGACGCGCGTGGCTCGCACTCGCGGCCGCGCTCGCGTGCGTGCTCGCGCTCGCGGGCGTGGCGCACGCCGCGCCGGACGTCACCGCGCGCATCAGCGCCGACGAGGTCGAGGCGGGCCAGGAGTTCACCATCCAGCTCGACGCGCTCACCGAGGACGGCTCGATGCCGAGCGACCCCGTGCTCGACGTGCCGGCCGGCATCATCGCCTACTCGCCGCGGCTCGGCACGCGCACCGAGATGCGCATGGGCGGCGGCGTGACGCTGGTGCAGAAGGGGCTCTCGGCCACCTGGACGCTCGTCGCCGAGGAGCCCGGCACCTACACGATCCCCGCCCCGAGCGTGATGCTGAGCGGCATGCGCGTGCCGGCCGCCTCGGGTTTCACGGTCCGCGTCACGCCCGGGAGCCGCGCGCAGATCCCGCCGCCGCTCGGCGGCGCGGGCGACGACAAGCTCGACGGCGAGAGCCTGAAGATGCCGAAGGCGCCCGACCCGAAGCTGTTCGTGCGCGCCGTGCCCGACAAGACGACGCTGTTCGTCGGCGAGCAGGTGACCCTGTCCTACTATCTCTACTACCGCGTCGACTTCAAGATGACCGACCGGCACGAGCCCGCGCTCGCGGACTTCCTGCGCGTCGGCCTCGCGAAGAACCCGGGCGCCGACCCGCCCGTGCGCACGCGCGCCGGCAACCTGCCCTTCGAGGTGCGCCTGCTCGATCGGATGGCGGCCTTCCCGCTGCGCGCCGGCACCCTCACGACCGGCGTGCTCAGCGCCAAGTTCACCGGGGGCCGGATCGGCTCGGGTGAGCTCCGCACCTCGAACGACCTCACGCTCGAGGTGCGCGAGCCCCCCGTCGCGGGCCGCCCGCTCGGCTACCGCATCGGCGACGTCGGCGACTACCGGTTGCAGGCCGAGGTCGAGCCGCGCGACATCCAGCAGGGAGGCGCGGTGAGCGTGCGCGTGCGCCTCGACGGCACGGGCGCCCTGCCGAACAGCCTGCGCATCCCCCAGCGCACGGGCATCGAGTGGCTCGACCCCGAGAAGCGCAGCCAGACCACGGTGGTCGGCGGGCGCGTCGGCGGCTTCCGCACCTTCGGCTACGTCGTGCACGTGAACGAGGCCGGCGACGTCGATCTCGGCGCCATCGAGCTGCCGTTCTGGAAGCCCGACGGCAAGGGCGGCGGCCGCTACGAGGTCGCGCGCGCGGAGCTCGGGGTGGTGCGCGTCAAGGCCTCCGCGGCGGCGCCCGAGCCGAGCGACAAGCGAGACGGCGGCGCGGAGGAGCCGGCGGGCGACACGTTCGCGGGCATCGGCGAGCCGCGCACGGCGCTCGGCAGCTACGTCCCGCGCAGCGAGGTCGCGCTCGAGCCGCCCGTCGTCTTCGGGCTCGTGCTCGCGCCGCCGCTCGGGGTGCTGCTCGGCCTCGGGCTGCGGCGCGGCATCCTGGCGCTCCTGCGCCGGCGCGCCGCGCGCCGCCACGATCCCGGCGCGCTCGCGGAGCGCGCCCTCCACGACATGCGCCGGGCCGGCGACCCGAAGGCCATGGCGGGCGCGGTCGAGCGCGCCGTCCACCAGGCCGTCGAGGCGGCGACGCGTCTCAAGTCGCGCGCGGTCTTGCTGGCCGAGCTCCGCGGCGAGCTCGAGCGCCGCGGCCTGCCGGGCGAGCTCGCCGAAGAGACGCGCGCCGTGCTCGCGGCCTGCGAGGAGGTCCGCTACGTGCCGACCGGCGAGGCCGGCACGCGCGACCTCGCGGCGCGCGCCGAGCGCCTGGTCAAGCGCCTGCTCAAGGCGGCGGCGGGGCGCGAGGGCGGCCGCGCGCCGGGCGCGGTCGGCGCGGGTGTGGCGCTCGTCTGCGCGCTCGTGACCTCGGCCGGCGCGGCGCGCGCCGACGCCCCCGAGGAGTTCCAGAAGGGCGTCGAGGCGCTCGCGGCCGGGCGCTTCGAGGACGCGGTCGATCGCTACGAGCGGCTCGCGGACCGCGGCTTCGTGCACCCGGACGCGAGCTACAACCGCGGGCTCGCCTACGTCGCGCGCATCCGCGCCGGCGCCGACAAGCCCGGCGACCTCGGCCGCGCGGCGGCCGCCTTCGAGGAGACCCTGCTCATGCGCGCCGACGACGAGGCCGCCGACCGCGCGCTCGAGCTCGTGCACGCCGAGGTGGCGCGGCGCCGCGGCCGGCGCGGCAAGGACTCGGTGACCGTGCGCCCGACGCTCGACCGCGTGCTCGCGGGCCTCGCGCCCGAGCGCACCTGGGGCATCGCCGCGGGCGTCGCCGGGGCGCTGCTCGGGCTCGGCATCCTGCTGCGGCGCCGGCCGAAGGGCCCCGTGCACGTCGCGGGCGTGCTGCTCATCCCGACCGCCTTCGTGGCGGCCGCGTCGCTCGGCGCCCTGTACTTCGGGGCCCGCAACCTGCGCCTGCACGTGCGCCAGGGCGTCGTCGTGATGCGCGAGGCGCACATGAGCGACGCGAACGGCACGGCGCTCGGGGGCGAGGCCGTGCCCGAGGCGGCGCACGTCGAGCTCGGCGAGCAAGCGGACAAGCTCGTGCACGCGCGCTGGGGCTCGACCGACGGCTGGCTGCCGGTGAGCGCCGTGCGCGTGCTGCGGCAGCGCTGAGCGTGCCGTCCGCCGCCCGGCCGCGCGCGCCCTCAGCGCCGCGCGCCGAGGCCGAAGGTCGCGCGGCGCAGCACGACGTCGCTCCAGGGCACGAGCTCGATGTCGCTGCCGATCCGCGTGCGCTCGCCGCTGCCCACGACGACGTAGCCGCGCGCCACGCCGAGGTCGGCCATGCACTGCCGCAGACCGCGCAGGGCGTGGTGGTCGACGGCCGAGCCGAGCTTGATCTCGATGGGCACGACCCGAGTCCCGTCGGTGACGACGAGATCCACCTCGCCGCCCGCCTCGGTGCGCCAGAAGAACACGCCGGGCCTCACGCACCGCTCGCGCGCGAGCGCCGTCACCTCCTCGACGACCATGCCCTCGAAGGACGCCCCACGGCGACTCCAGGTCTCGAGGTCGCGCGGCGCCCGCAGGCCCCCGAGCACGTGCAGGAGGCCCGTGTCGCGCAGGTAGATCTTGGGCGACTTCGTGAGGCGCTTCTGGATGTTGGCGTGGAAGGGCTGCAGGCGCCGCGTGACGAACAGGCCCTCGAGCACGTCGAGATCGCGGCTCACGGTGGGCACGGACACGCCGAGCGAGCGGGCGAGATCCGACGCGTTGAGGAGGTTGCCGTGCACGTGCACGAGCATCTCGACGAGCGTGCGCAGCCGCGTCGGCGGCAGGCCGATGCCGAGCGCTGGCAGATCGCGCTCGAGCACCGCGCCGAGGTAGTCGTCGAGCCACTCGACCCGCGCGCGCGCCGAGGCGAGTGCGTGGACGCGCGGGAATCCGCCCCAGAACCACCGGTCCCGCTCGGCGCGCGTGCCGGCGAGCTCGGCGGCGAGCAGGGGCGTCAGCTCGAGCAGGGCGAGACGACCGGCGAGCGACTCGGCGGCCGTGCGCATCAAGGTCGGGCTCGCCGAGCCGAGCAGGACCACCCGGCCGCGCGTCGGCCGCGCGTCGAGCGCGTGGCGCAGCGCCGGGAAGAGCTCGGGCAGGCGCTGCGCCTCGTCGATGGCGACACGGGCCGCGTGTCCTGCGAGCCACCCCTCGAGGTCCGCGCGCACGAGCGCGATGTCGCGCGGGCGCTCGAGGTCGACGTGGTGCCAGTCCGGCAGGACGCTGCGGACGAGCGTCGTCTTGCCGCACTGCCGGGGGCCGTACACGAGCACGGCGGGCGAGCGGCCGAGCATGCGGCGCAGCACGGCGCCCGCCCGTCGCGGCACGACCTTCATGGGTCGGATTATTAAAGTACGGGTTCAGGAAATCAAGTCATGCCAGCGCGCGTCGTCGCGCCCGCGCCCGCTCAGCGCGGCTCGAGCGCCGCGCCCTCCCAGAACGCTGCCACGAGCTCCGGGCGCGCGACGTGCTCGGCCACCGCCGCGAAGGGGACGAGGCTCGCGTCGAGCGCGCCCGGCTTGCTGCGATAGCGGAGCTGCGCGAGCGCGGCCGCGTCGCCGCTCACGGCGCCCGTGTCGGAACGGACGTACGCCGCGAGGCGCCGGTCCGGGAGCTCGACCGTGCCGAGCGTGAGGGCCGCGCCGTCCGCCGCGCGCAACAGGCGCACGCCGTCGCTCGCGCTCGCGAGCACCCGGCTCGCCGGGTGCCAGTCGAGGCTCCAGATCCGGGAGCCGTGGCGCGTGTCGCTCCACGCCCGGCGCCCGGCTTCGACGTCGAAGAGGGCGAGCTCGCGCTCGTCGCTGCCCGCGGCGACGAAGCGCCCGTCGGGGCTCGGGGCGAGGGAGCGCGCGCGGCGCGCGACGGGAAAGCTGCGGGCGCCGGGGGGGCTCGGCAGCATGGCCGGGCCCGTGCCGCGGCGCGCGGGCGCGGGCGCGCCGGCGAGCCCCGCGGGCGGCCAGAGCTCCACCGTGCCCGCGCGACTCGCGAACACGAGGCGCCCGTCGCGGTCGAAGACGGGCCCGGCGAACATGCTGCGGTCCCCGGCGCGGCCGAAGAGCGTGCCGTCGGCGGCGTTCCAGAGCTCGACGACCGGTCCGGCGGCCGTGGCGACGAGCCGGCCGTCGGGGCTCCACGCGGGCTCGAAGCTCCAGCCCCAGGAATCGAGCGCGAGGCGGGCCCGCTCGCTCCAGCTCGCCGTGTCGACCAGCAAGAGCTCGCGGTGCACGGCGACGGCGAGCGTCGCGCCGTCGGGCCCGAAGGCGAGCGCGCTCGCCCACGGGCGCGCGGACAGCGGCAACGGCTGCGGCGGCCGGCCGCGCTGCCAGTACACGAGCGCGGAGCCCGCGGCGGCGACGAGCGCCGGGCCCGCGGCGGCCGACGGCGCGGCGGCCGGCGCCCAGGCGAAGCTCCAGCCCATGTCCTCGGGATCGTCGACGGCGAGCGCCGCGGCGACCTCGCCCGTCGCGACGTCCCACACGCGCGCGTGCCCGGTCGCGATCGCCGCGACGAGGAGCGAGCCGTCGGGGCTGAAGGACGTGCCGCCGAGGCGCGCGCCCGAGGCGTCGAGCGTGCGCAGGAGCGTGCCCGCGAGCGCGTCCCAGAGCTCGATGCGGTCGCCGGTGACGGCGAGGAGCCGTCCGTCGGGCGAGAAGGCGACGTGTGCGCGCGCGCGCGTGCCCGCCCCGAGCGCGCGGAGCTCGCGCCCCGTGTCGGTCGCGAAGACGCGCACCACCGGATCGTCCACGCCCACGACCGCGACCGTGGCGCCGTCGGGCGCGAGCGCCAGCCGCTCGATGCCGGCGCGCTGTCGTGCCTGGCCGGTGACGGCACCCGTGCGTGCATCGCGCAGCTCGAGCCGACCCCCGTCGAGCGCGACGGCGAGCGCGCCGCCGTCGCCGCGCCACGCGAAGTCGCCGCCCGGGCCGAGGCGCTGCGCCGCGCCCGTGGCGAGCTCGAGCACGACGAGCTCCCCGTCGCCGCCGACGGCCACACGCTCGCCCTGCGGAGCGAAGGCCACCAGCGTGCCCGTGACGGGCGGCGTGCCGGCCGACCCCGCGCCGAGCCGGATCGACTGGAGCGTCGCGACGTCCCAGCGCGCGACGCGGCGATCGAGCGAGGCGGTCGCGAGACTGCGGCCGTCGGGGCTCCAGGCCACGGACAGGAGCTGGCGCTCGCCCGGCGCCTCCGCGCTCCGCTCGCGCGCGCCCGTCGCTGCGCTCCAGAGCTCCACGAGGGCGGCGCGGGTGCTCTCGTCGCTCTGCCCGACCGTGGCGACGTGCGCGCCATCCGGGCTCCACGCGAGGCCCAGGACGTTCTGGCCGAAGCGCGCGCGGAGCGCGCCCGTGCCGAGGCTCCAGACGTGCACGGCGCCCGAGCACGCGCCCGCCACGGCGTCGCCGCGCGGGCCGAAGGCGATCGCGTGCACCTTGTCGCCGTCGCAGTGCAGGGCCGCGCGCAGGGCGCCCTCGCGATCCCAGATGCGCAGGCTCTGATCGAAGCCGCCCGTCGCGACGAGCGCGCCGTCGCGGCTGTAGGCCACGGCGACGGCCTCCGAGCCGTGGCCTTCCTGCGGCACGAGCTCGAAGTCGGGCAGGACCGGCGCGGCCGCGGTCGCCGTCGGCGCCGGGCCGGCCGTCACGGCGGGCGTGCCGGGCGTCGCGCCGGTCGGGCAGCCGGTCGTCGCGCCGGCGAGCACGCCGACGAGCGCCAGGGTCCGGGCGCGGCGGGCGAGCGAGACGTCCATCTGCCCGGCGTAGCACCGGCGCGTGCCGGGCGCGTCGGATCGCGGTTCGCGCCGCGCGCGCGCCGAGGTACCGTCGAGGCACGATGCCGGATCGCGAGATCGATCTCTCCGAGCTCGCCGCGGAGCGGCCTGCCCGGACCGAGCAGCTCACGAGCTTCGCGCGGCGCGTGCCGATGGTGCAGGTCGTGCACGTGCTCGGCGTCGAGGGGCCGGCGATCGGGGTCGCGGCGCGCTCGACGGGCGAGCGCTTCGGCATCGGCTCCGATCCGACCAACGATCTCGTCCTCGACGATCCGGCCGCCTCGCGCTTCCACTGCGAGATCCGGCTCGGTCCACACGGCGCGTGGCTGCGCGACCTCGGCAGTCGCAACGGCACCGAGCTCGACGGCGTGCCCGTGCGCGAGGCGGCCCTCCGCGAGGGCAGCATCGTGCGCCTCGGGCGCTCGGCCTTGCGGGCCCACCTCGGCGACGAGCGCCACGAGCTCGTCGTGTCCGAGCGGCGCGAGCTCGGGACGCTGGTCGGCGAGTCGGTGGCGATGCGCGCGCTCTTCGCGCTCGTCGAGCGCGCGGCCGAGAGCGACGCCACGGTGCTCGTGCAGGGCGAGACGGGCACCGGCAAGGAGAGCGTGGCCGAGACGCTGCACCGCCTCGGGCGGCGCGCCGAGCGGCCGTTCCTCGTGGTCGACTGCGCGGCCCTGCCGCCGACCCTGCTCGAGAGCGAGCTCTTCGGTCACGAGCGCGGAGCCTTCACGGGGGCCACCGAGCGCCGCATCGGCGTGTTCGAGGAAGCCGACGGCGGCACGGTGTTCATCGACGAGGTCGGCGAGCTGCCGCTCGAGCTGCAGCCGCGCCTCTTGCGCGTGCTCGAGCGGCGCGAGATCCGCCGCGTCGGCTCGAACCAGCACAAGAAGGTGGACGTGCGCATCGTCTGCGCCACGCACCGCGATCTGCGCGCCCAGGTGAACGAGGGGCGCTTCCGCGCCGACCTCTACTTCCGGATCGCCGTCGTGAAGCTCGTCGTGCCGCCGCTGCGCGAGCGTCCGCTCGACATCGCGCCCATCGCGGCGCGCCTGCTCGCGGACCTCGGGGCCGACGCCGCCACCGCGGCCGAGCTGCTCGACCGCGACCTCATCGCGCGCCTCGAGCGCGGCGTGTGGCCCGGCAACGTGCGCGAGCTGCGCAACTACCTCGAGCGCTGCCTCGTGCTCGAGAGCGCCGCGCCGGTCTCGGAGCGCGCGCCCGAGCCCCGCACGAGCGCGCTCGAGATCGACGCCGCGCTGCCGTACTCGGAGGCGAAGCGGCGCCTGCTCGACGCGTTCGAGCGGCGCTACCTGACGGAGCTGCTCGCCGCGCACCAGGGCAACGTGACACGCGCGGCCCGCGCGGCGGGCATGGACCGCGTCTACGTGTACAAGCTCCTGCACAAGCACGGGCTCGGGCCGAAGTAGTCGGCGCGCCACTCCCCGCCGCGCACCCGTGCGCGCTATGCTGGCCTGGTGGAGAGCGCGCTCCCACCCGGGCCCTTGCGAAAGGGCGACGCGGTCGGCAAGTACGAGATCGTCGCCTACCTCGCGAGCGGGGGGATGGCCGAGCTCTACCTCGCGCGGGTGCGCGGCATCGAGGGCTTCGAGAAGGTGGTCGCGCTGAAGCGCATCCTGCCGAAGCTCGCCCTCGATCCGGAGGTGGTCTCGATGTTCCTCGACGAGGCGCGCCTCGCCGCCGCGCTCCACCACCCGAACCTCGCGCAGATCTACGACGTCGGCCGCGAGGGCGGCAGCTACTTCTTCACGATGGAGTACGTGCACGGCGAGGATCTGCACACCGTGGTGCAGCGCGCGGCCCGGCAGCGGCGCGGGCTCAGCCTCTCCTCGGCGCTCTACATCGTGAGCCAGGTCGCCGCCGGCCTGCACCACGCCCACGACAAGCGCGGCGCCGACGGCCAGCCGCTCGGCACCGTGCACCGCGACGTGTCGCCGAGCAACGTCATGATCTCGTTCGACGGCGCGGTGAAGATCGTCGACTTCGGCGTGGCCAAGGCGCTCGCGCGCCGCACCAAGACGCTGAGCGGCAACATCAAGGGCAAGCTCGGCTACCTGTCGCCCGAGCAGGCCCGCGGCGAGGAGATCGACCGCCGCAGCGACGTGTACGCGCTCGGCATCCTGCTGTTCGAGCTCACGACCGGCACGCGGCTCTACGATCAGGCGCACGACTACGCCGTCCTGTCCGCGCTCTTCACGCAGGACGCGCCCTTGCCGTCGAGCCGGCGCGCGGACTACCCGCCCGAGCTCGAGGCCATCGTCGAGAAGGCGCTCCGGCGCACGCCCGACCTGCGCTGGGCGACGGCCGAGGAGCTGCAGCTCGCCATCGAGGCCTTCGCGCGCGAACAGAAGCTCCCGCTCTCGGCGGTGGCGCTCGGCCGCTTCATGCGCGAGGTGGTGGGCGAGCGCGCGGACCCGACCGCGACGCTCGCGGTCGCGGCGACCGGCACCGACCCGGGCTCGCGGCGCTCGGCCGCGCCCGAGACGCTCGCGGGCGCCACGAGCCGGCGCGCCATCCCGCTCGAGCGCGGGGTCGGCCGCAGCGTGTGGCTCATCGCCGGCGCGGTGCTGGCGGTCGGGGGCGTCACCCTTGCGCTCGGCCTCGCTGGTGAATCCACCCCGCCCGCGAGCCCGACCGCGGCTCTGCCGAGCGCCCCGCGCGCGCTCCCCGCGAGCGCGACCCGGGCGAGCGCCGCCGCCACTGCGGCGGCGAGCCTCGGGGCGCCGCCGCCGTCGAGCCCGGCGTCCGTCGCGAGCCCGAGCGCTCTGGCCGCCTCGGGCCCGAGCGCGCTCGCGGGTGGCTCCGCGCGCCCGCCGAGCGCCGCGGTGCTGCCCCCGGCGCCGAGGCCGAGCGGCTCCGTGGTACAAGCGAAGAAGGATGGCGCGTCGAGCCCAGGCTGGAACCCCGGATCGGTCCTGCCGCCGGTGGTCGAAGACACGAAGAAGTGAGCCCTCGCCCTGACGCGCGCGCACGCTCGCCCTCGGCGGCCTCGCTTTCGTGCTGCTCGCGCCGCGCACGGTGGGCGCCGACGACGCGGCCGAGCGCGAGTTCCGCCGCGGCGTCGCGAGCTACGAGGCGGGCCATCACGACGAGGCGGTCGACGCCTTCGCGCGTGCCTACGCGCTCGATCCGAAGCCGCTCTACCTCTTCACCTGGGCGCAGTCCGAGGTCGCGCGCGAGCGCTGCCCGGAGGCGCTCGAGCTGTTCCGGCGCTACCTCGCGACCGACCCGCCGGCCGAGAACCGCCGCGCGACGGAGAGCCGCATCCAGACCTGCGAGCAGAAGCTCGCCGCGGCGCCGGCACCCGCGCCGACCCCGACGCCCGAGCCGCCGGCCCCGACGACGAGCGCGCTGCCGCCGCCGCCCGCGCCGACGGCGCGCGCGTCCGCCCCCGCCCCGGTGCCGCCCGCCCCCGCGCCGCCCTCGCCGGCGCCGGCTCCCGCCCCCGCGCCGGCATCGAGCGACGCGTCGTCCGCCGACGGCGCGCGCTGGTGGAGCGACCCCGCGGCGCTCGCCCTGCTCGGCTCGGGCCTCGCGGGCGTCGGCGTCGGAGCGGGTCTGCTCGGCTGGTCGCAGTCGAAGGTCGGCGAAGCGCGCCGGCAGGAGCTCGACAGCTACGACGCGCATCTGGCCGCGCTCGAGGGCGCGCGCGATCTGCGGGTCGCCGGCGGCGTCACGCTCGGCCTCGGGCTCGCCCTCGTCACGGGCGGCGTCGTCCGCGCCGTGCTCGTCGGCGACGGCTCCGCGGGCGACGCGGTCGCGGTCTCGCTCGGGGTCGGCCCGGCGGGAGCTCGGGTGGGGCTCGCGGGCGCGTTCTAGAGGAGCGCACAAAAGGCGCGCGACGCCCGGCGTCCGAGGACGGGGCGTCGCGCGCGCAAGACCGTGCGGCTACCTGCGGGTCACGGCTGGGGCGCGGGCGCGCAGCTCGTCTCGGCCCAGCCGCCGAGGAAGTGCCCACCCTGCTCCGGGCCCGGCAAGGTCTCGCGGTACTGGCCGCCGAGCTGGCCCACGTCGCCCGCGAAGTGCAGCCACTGGCCGGAGAATTTCTCGTCGCCGTAGTGCCCCTTGAAGAGGCCCATGAACTTGCCCTCGGCGTCGATGTACTTCCCGAAGAACACCTGCTCGTCGTTCTCGCGCACGCCGTAGATGCCGCGCAGGTGGCCGATGCGGTCGCCCGTGGCGTTCACGACCGGGCCGATGAACTTGCCGCGCCCCGGCGCGAGCTCGCGCCAGTGGCCGCCGAGCATGCCGTGCGCGCACCCGTCGATGGGCTGCGCCATCGCCATCGCGACCACGCGGTTGCCGAGCTCGTCGACCACGCGGGTCACCGGGCCGTGCACCAGGCTCTCGATCGGGAGCGACACGACGAGGCCGTCGGCGCCGGCGTAGCGGACGACGAGGGGCTCGCCGGCGAGGGGCGTCGGGTCGATGATCGTGAGCCTGAGGCCGTCGTGATGCGGCAGGGTCACGGACTCGAACGGCACCGTCTGCGCATCGGGCCGCGGCAGCAGGCGATCGGTGTCGGGCTCGAAGGCGACGGCCTTGTCGACCAGGATGGCGCCGCGGTTGACGGAGATGGCGCCGCTCCACACGCGCGGCTCGGTGTTGTCGAGGTCGAGCGGGAACTGCCCCCACGACACGAGCGCGTGGAACACGACGGCGTCGGGCAGCTGCTGCAGGCCCTGCACCTCGACGTCGTCGACGTACGGGTCGGCGATCGCCTCCTCGGGCTCCTCGGCGGCGTTCGCGGCCTCGGGCGCGCCGAAGGCCGGCGCTTCGTCCGTCATCGTGAGCCCGCCGTTCTCCTGGTCGAGCGCCTGCGCGATGGCGGCGACCTCGGGGTCTTCGGTGGGCTCGCCGACGCAGGCGAGCGGCGCGAACGCCAGAAGAGCCGCAAGCGAAGCAACCCGTGCACCGTGGTTCGTGAGCATGTCCTTTTTCTCCTTCGCAGTCCGTTGCCCTCCCCAAGTGCAAGCGCCTTGCCACGCCCGAAGCGCGCGAAAACCCGGGCGTCGAGCCGGCGCCGTAGGGGTGCAGGCAACACCCCGTCGGCCGCGGCGTAGCCTCGGCCCCTACACTCGCGCGACTCGACTCACTCGCAGACGAGCTTGGCGCTCACGGTCGCGTCGGGCTCGCTCTCACCCTCGGCGTCGGTGCGGCCGTTGCCGAGCTGGCCCGCCTCGTTCGCGCCCCAGCAGTAGACTTCGTCCTTCGCCGTGCGGGCGCAGGTGTGGAACGCGCCCGCGGCGATCTCGACGATGCCGCCCGGCAGCTCCACGACCACGGCCTCCGGCTCGAAGGTGCTCGGCGCGCGCCCCGGCCCGTGCTGGCCGAACTCGTTGCCGCCCCAGCACCACGCGCGCCCGTCGACGTCGAGCGCGCAGCTGTGCGTGGCGCCCGCCGCGATCTGCGTCGCGTCGGCCGGGAGCGCGACGTGGAGCGGCGTCGCGCTGTCGTGGACGGCCTGGGGGCGGCCGAGCTGTCCCGCGAGCAGGTTGTTGCCCCAGCACTCGACCCCTTCGTTCGAGCTCACCATGCAGCTGTGCAGGGTGCCGAGCTCGAGGCTCGCGGCGCGCGCCGGCGTCTGCAGCATGAGCGGCGTCGGGTAGGGCACGGCCTTGTCCGGCCCGCCGACCTGCAGGCCCGCGTTGTCGCCCCAGCAGTGCACCGTGCCGGCCAGGGTGCGGCCGCAGCCGTGGGCGTCGCCCGCGGCGATCTCCTGGAAGGCGTTGGCGAAGTCGACCATCGCCGGCAGCTCGTCGCCCCCCACGCTGCCGCGACCGAGCTGGCCGCGCTCGTTGCTGCCCCAGCAGCCGGTGCCGACGCTGGCGCGCGCGCAGCTGTGGGCGCCGCCCGCCGCGAGCCCGATCGCGGGCGCGCCCGCCCCGTCGAGCGCCGTCACGCGCAGGGGCCCGACGACGGCGCCGACGACGCCGAGCTGCCGGTGATCGTTCTTGCCCCAGCACCACACCGTCCCGTCCTCGGCGAGGGCGCAGGTGTGGGCGCCGCCCGCGGCCAGGGCGGTGCTCGCCGGCAAGCTCGCGTCCACGCGGACGGGCTCCGGGGTGGCCTCGCCGTCGAGCCGTCCGTCGCCGAGGCGCCCGTCCTTGCCGTTGCCCCAGCAGGCGACCGAGCCGCCGCGCAGCAGCGCGCAGGAGTGCTGGCCGCCGAGCGCGAGCCCGAGCACGCACGGCTCGAAGCACTGCGACGCGAGCTCGCCCGGGGCGAGCTCGCCGTAGCGCAGGCCCGCTTCGCAGCTCGCGTCCGGGAAGCTGCAGTAGCCGGTCTTCTCGCAGCGCCCGACCGCGCCGTCGTGCGTGCACTCGGCGTCGGCCGTGCACTCGAACGGTACGCCGGCCGTGCCGCAGCCCAGGCTCGCGAGCCCGATCGACGGCGCCAGCACGCACGCGCAGAGCCAGGTCCGGATCACCACGCCGGCGATGCTAGCAAGAGTCGGGCTCGCGACTCGATGCGCCCGCGCTACCGCAGCTCGGGCGCGTCCGCCGCGAGCGGCAGATGCACCGTGACCGTCGTGCCGCGGCCGGGCGCGCTCTCGATCGAGGTGTGGCCCTTCATGCGCTCGACGAGCTGGGCCGCGATCGCCATGCCGAGCCCGGCCCCCCCACGCCCGTCGCGCGCGCGTGCGCCGTCGGCGCGGTAGAAGCGATCGAACACCCGCGGCAGGTGCTCGGGCGCAATGCCCTCGCCGTCGTCGACCACCCGAATGCGGGCGCGCGCGCCGTCTCGGTCCACCACGACCGCGACGTGACCGCCGCGCGGCGTGTGCTTCAGGGCGTTGTCGACGAAGGCGCGCAGCGCCTGGCGCACACGGGCGAGGTTCGCCTGGGCCCACACGGGAGCGGCCTCGGCGCGGAGCGTCACGCCGCGCTCGTCGGCCATGGGTCCGAGCTGCACGACGAGGTCGCTCGCCAGCTCGCCAACGGCCACCGGCTCGACGGCGATCGCGGCGTCGCGCTCGTCGAGCCGCGCGAGATCGAGCAGCTCGTCGAGCAGCGCGGCGAGCTCCCCGGCGTCGCGCGCCAGCCGCTCGACCTCGAGCGCCGCCGGGGCGGGGAGCCCGTCGTTCTCGCGGTCGAGCAGCTCCGCCCGCGCGCGCAGCACCGCCACGGGCGTGCGCAGCTCGTGGCTCGCGTCGGCGATGAACTGGCGCTGCCGCTGGAACGCCTCGCGGATCGGCGCCATGGCGCGGCGCGCGAGGAACAGACTCCCACCCGCCGCGAGGGCGAGGCCGAGCACGCCCGTGAGCACGAGCGCGACGAGCGTCTCGGAGAGCGCGGCCTGGTCCGCGCCGACCGCCATGCCGACCTGCACCGCGCCGACGATGTGTCCCTCGCGGCGCACCGGAACGCTGAGGAGCCGCACCGGCGCGCCGCCGGCGCGCACGTCGGACCAGATCTCCTGCCCGCGGAGCGCCGCGTCGAGGGCCCCGACGTCGGGGAGCGCGCGCGGGGCCGCCCGGCCGAGGCTGCGCGGCGCTCGGCCCGGCTCCACGTCGAAGACCATGAGGTCGGCGCCATGCGCGAGATCCACGTCGTCGCGCTCGTGCTCGTCGTCGCGCTCGTGCTCGTCGTCGCGCTCGTGCTCGTCGTCGTCTCGGTCGCGCCCGTCGCGGCGCCGCGCCGGCTCGCCGCGCTCGCTCCCGGCGCCGAGCCGCGCGGCCGCACGGTCGGCGCCCGCCCGCAGCTCGCGCTCGATCGCGGCATCGTGCTCGCGCACGACGGCGAACACCGCGACGCCGAGCGTCGCGGCGAGCACCAGCGCAAAGACGAGCAGCGTCCATGCGGCGAGCTTGCGGCGGATGCGGGTGAACTGCATCAGCTCCCGAGCGCGTAGCCGACGCCACGGATCGTGCGGATGAGGGGCTTGGCGGGCGGCCGGTCGATCTTCTCGCGCAGGTAGTGGACGTAGGTGTCGACCACGTTGCTGCCCCCTTCGAAGTCGCGCGGCCACGCGGCCACGAGGATCTGGTCGCGCGTGAGGATGCGGCCGGCATTCCTCATCAAGTGCTCGAGCAGCGCGAACTCGCGGCTCGTGAGCTCCACACGGCGCTCGCCGCGCCGCGCCTCGCGCCGCCCGCGATCGAGGACGAGATCGTCGACCCGCAGCACGGCGCCGCCGGGCGCCTCGCCCTCACGGCGCAACAGGGCGCGGACGCGTGCGTGGAGCTCGGACAGCGCGAAGGGCTTGACCACGTAGTCATCGGCGCCGGCGTCGAGCCCGGCGACGCGGTCGTCGACGGCGTCGCGCGCGGTCAGCATGAGGAGGCGGGTCGGCAGGCCGAGCCGGCGCAGCCGCATGCTGATCTCGAGGCCGCTCATGCGCGGGAGCATGACGTCGAGCACCACGAGGTCGAAGGCTCCGGTGCGCGCCCGCTCGAAGCCCTCGGCGCCGTCGCCGACGAGCTCGGCGTCGTAGCCCTCGCGGCGGAGGCTCCGCGCGATGAGGTCACCGAGTCTCGTCTCGTCCTCGACCACGAGGATGCGCATGGTCGGAAGTTAGCACCGGCGATTCTTCGATCATGAGAAGGTTCTCATCTCGCGCCGATGGTCCTCACAGGACCCGCTCGTACGCTCTTCTTGAACCCGAAAGGAGAGCTGCATGGCATCGAGCTCCAAAGCAACGACCGAGTCGCCGCGCCGGGCGCTGGCGATCGCCCTCGCGGCGGCAGGACTGACGCTCGCGGCGGGCGTGACGCTGGGGGCGGCGCTCGGCTTCGTCCGCGCCCGACCGGACGCATCCGCGGCAGAAGCCGCGGAGCGCGCTGCGCCGGCCGCGGAGGCCGATGCGCCGGCGGCGCCGGTCGCGCCGGTCGCGCCGGCCGCGACCGAGACCGCAGAGCCGCCCGTCGCCGCACCGCCGCCGCAGGAGCCGCTCGAGCCGCGCCGGCTCGATCGCGGCGACGACCCGGATCACGAGATGAAGGAGGAACACCATGAGCGAAGCAGGCCCGGCCACCACCACGACGACGAAGACGCAGACGACGATGACGACGACGACCGCGAAGCACGCGGCGAAGCGGCCGGCACCACCGACCCCCGCCTCCTGCCGCGACGCCAGGCTCGTCTTGGCGGGGCTCGTCGGAGCGACCTACGCGGTGCTGTTCCTGGCGCTTCTGCCCCCGGAGGACGCCCCCGCCGTCGCCATCGAGGCCGCGCGCACGCACGCTGCGGGCTCGATCCGCGGCTCCGCGCCCGCAGGCTCCGCCGGCGCGGCGGAGGCCGCGCTGCGCGAGCGTCCGACACCGGCGGTCGCCCCGGTGCGGCAGTCCGTGCGCATCCGCACCCGGAGCTCGTGAGCGCGGAGCTCGACGGCCTCGGGACGCGCGTCCGGCTCGTGCTGTCCGGCACGGCGCGCGAGACCGGCGCCGCCGTGCGCCGCATCGCCGCCGTCTTTCGCCGCGCCGAGCGGCGCTTCAGCCGCTTCTCGGCCGAGAGCGAGCTCTCGCGCCTGAACGAGCGGCACGAGCCCATGGCGGTGTCTCGGGCGCTCTTCGCGGCCCTTCGGCGCGCGCAACGCTTCACGGAGCAGACGTTCGGGGCCTTCGATCCGACGATCGGTACGGCGCTCGTGGCCGCGGGCTACGACCGCTCGTTCGCGCCCGGGATCCTCGATCGCGCGAGCCCGAGCGGGTGGCGCGCGCCGGCGCCCGGGATGGCGGCGGTGGTGCTCGACGCCGCGCGCCGCACCGCGTTCGTGCCGCACGGCGTCTCGGTGGATCTCGGCGGCATGATCAAGGGCAGCACGGTCGACGCCGCGGCGCGCTGGCTGCCGGCGGGCGGGGTGGTCGAGGCGGGCGGCGACGCGCGGCTCGAGGGTGCCGGCCCGGACGGGCGCGGGTGGGTCGTCGAGGTCGAGGATCCGGGCGACGCGGCGCGCGTGGTCGCGGCGTTTCGCGTGCGCGATCGCGGCGTCGCGACGAGCGCCCCGAACCGCCGCCGCTGGCGGGCTGGCGCCGAGGAGCGCCATCACCTCATCGACCCGCGGACGGGTGCGCCCGCCGTGAGCGACCTCGCGCAGGTGACGATCGTGGCCGCGAGCGCCGAGGAGGCCGACGTGCTCGCCACGGCGGTCTTCGTGCTCGGGGCGGGCCAGGGTCGGCGCCTGCTCGCGCGCCTCGACGGCGTCGCCGCGCTGTTGGTACACGCCGATCGGCGGCTCGAGGTCGTCGGCGCGCTCGAGCTCGTGCCGCTCGCCGACCTGGCGGTGGCGTCATGAGCGCCGT
>JADLAB010000009.1 GCA_020848455.1 Polyangiaceae bacterium | reverse complement strand
CCGGTGATCGAGTAGAGGTGCTCGCCGAGCAGCAGCGCGAACACCACCAGCACGGGGTGGATCTTCGCCTGATCGCCGATGATCTTCGGGTTGAGGAAGTTCGCCTCGAGCTGGTGGATGCCGATGATCCACACGAGCGCACCGAACGCCGTGCCGAAGCCCTGCGTGAGCCCGATCGCCACCGCCGGGATGCTGCTCAAGATCGCCCCGAAGATCGGGATGAGCGACATCACGCACGCGACGAAGGCGAGCACCGGCCAGTACTTGAGCCCAAAGAGCCAGAAGCCGATGGCCGACAGGACGCCGTTGACGACGCAGATGAGCAGCTGGCCGCGCACCACGCCGCCCATGCCGCGATCGAGCCGGCGCACGAAGCGATCGAAGGAGGCCCGCCGCTCCTCGGGCCACATGTCGCGCAGGAACTTGAAGATGCGCTCGTAGCTGACCATCAGGTAGGCCGCGAGCATCAGCGTGATGAAGAAGTAGAAGACGCCGCGCGTCACGCTCGCCACCAGGCTGCGCGCCATGCCGAGCAGCTCGCCCGAGTTCTTCTGCAGCTTCTCGACGAGCTGGTCGAGGGCGTCGGAGAGCGCCTTGGCGCTCGAGAAGCGCGCGCGCTCCTCCTCGCCTCGTGCGAGGCGCCACGAGCCGTCCTTGTTCGGCTTCCACGACACGTCGTCGGCGACGCGCACGTCGTAGCCGCCGTCCGCGCGGGGCGTGAGCGCGATCGGTGCGGGCTTCGGGTCCGGCGCCGGGGGCTCGGCGGCGGGCTCCCCGGTCGGGTCGGGAGCCGGCGTGGCCTCGCTCGGCGCGCCGCCGAGCAGCTTGTCGAGGCGCTTGTCGAGCTCGGGCAGCCACTCCTCCTTCAGGCGCGCCGTGAGCCGCGGCAGCTCGCTCGTGAGGTTCTTGGTCTCCTCGACGAGTCGCGGCACGGTCGCGACCATGAAGGCGACGGCGCCGCCGATGATGACGGCGTAGACCATCAGGATCGCGACCCAGCGCGGCACCCGCAGCCGCTCGACGCGGCGCACGAGCGGCAGGAACACGTACGCGACGACGAGCGCCAGGAGGAAGGGCAAGAGCACCTGCTGGCCGACGAGCAGGATCGCGAGCAGGCCCCCGGCGCTCACCGCGAAAAAGGTGACGCGCGCCCACCCGAGCTTGCTGCCGCGCGCGGCGCTCACCGCGCGCGCCCTCGTCCGACCCTCGTCGCCGTCATGGTGTCTCCGTCGTGGTCCCGGGCTCGTCGAGGTCGGCGAACGCCGGCCGCAGCTTCGCCCACGTGGCGTCGAGCGCCTGCGGGATGACGCGCACCTCTCCTACCACGGCCATGAAGTTGTGGTCGCCCTCCCAGCGCGGCACGACGTGCACGTGCAGGTGGGCGTGCTGGCTCGCGCCGGCGGCGACGCCGAGGTTGATCCCGACGTTGAGCGCCTGCGCGTCGAGCGCGGGCAACAGCCGTGCGGTCGCCGCGCGCAGCCAGCGGAACAGGACGTCGTGCTCCACGAGCGGCAGCTCGTCGAGGCGCGTGGCGTGGCTGTGCGGCACGACCATGAGGTGGCCGCTCGTGTAGGGGTAGCGGTTCAGGATGACGAAGGCGTGCTCCCCGCTCGCGAGCACGAGCCGCTCCCTACGCTCCGTCGCGCTCGCCGCGCGCACGCCGCAGAAGATGCAGTCGCCGCCGGCCTTCGGCGCCTCGATGTACTGCATGCGCCACGGCGCCCACAGCTGCTTCGGCATCGCGAGCAAGCTGCCTCGGAAGTTGCCGCCCGTCCAGCCTGGAGAACGGGCGGCACCACGAACGGCGGCGATCGGACCGCACGACCCCGATCGTGGATCGGCGCGCGGCCCGTCAGCGGCGCCACGACGCCGCACGCCGCCCGTGCGCGGAATGATGTCGCGACCGTGCCAGCGATCGGTGGTGGAGATCTGCTGCGATGCGTCACGATCACGCTGCACCACCGCCAGGGCGAGCCATGGAGGCTCCACGCGAGCCCGATCCCGGTCCACGACCGGCCACCGGTAGACGCAGTGCGGCGAATCCTGGCCGCCGATCGCACCCGTGCGTCCGATCAGGTCCCCTTAGGCGGATCCTCGGCTTCGTCGTCGTCCGCCACGCTCCCCGCCGCACGGCGAAGCGTGGGGAAGCAAGCGTCGGCCACATCCGGTCCGGCCGCCCGCCCGATATCGATGAAGTTGTCGCGGTATTGCGCCACAACGCCCAGGCGAGCCACGTCGACCGCGCCTTTCGTCGCCTCGGCGTGCTGATACGCATCGATCCAGGCTCGTTCGGCCGCGCGGGATGCGTCCGCCGCGGCTGTGAGCTCCGGGAGGAGCGGGATCGCCAGGTGCCCCTCGGGCAGCTTCTGCCCGCGTGCCACGAGCTTGGCCACGATGTCCGGCTCCTCCTCACGGCGCGTCTCCGTGACGACACTGGGAGGCACACCAGCGAACACGAGCGCTGCGGTGCCGGCCCCCGCGTTGTCGGCATCGAAGTCGGCACACCGGCGGTGTGCGCGCTTCACGAGCCGATCGAGCGCAGCGTCAGCTTTGCTCCAGTCGTCGAAGGCGTCCTCGACCGCGTCCGCCGCCTCGTTCGCCGCGCTCACCGCGGTCTTCTGGGCTGCCGCCGGCGCGTCGATTCGCAGTGCGAGCTCGATGGCTTTGGGGTGCCCGGTGCGCTTGGCGAGGCGGATGTGGCGCCGCACCGCGCGCGCAACCTTCGCCGGTGAGTCCGTCTTCGAGAGCATCTGTGCCATGGGTCGTGGCTATCCTCTCCGGGCGGCTGGGACCGCCTCTTCGGCTGGCCGTAGAACCCACGGGATCCCGGCCTGCGGCCTCCCGGGATTGTCGCCGACGGGAACGCGGAGTCAAGGAAAACCGAGCTTCGAACCAGTCTCCCAGCAAGCGGCCCGGGTGGCGCCGCGATAAGGCTCAGGATGACGTAGCACGCGAAACAGCGGAACTCCCCGGTCTCTCTCCCCGCCCAGTGGTTCGAAAGCAGACTCGTCCACGAAGTGCCGCTCAGTTCGCGGCTGCTCCGGGGGCGTTCCGGGGCGCCCGGCTAGTCTCGCGCATCTCTGGGATGCGCGCACTCGAAGATCAGTGTGGCTCGATACGCTGCGTTCGAGTCTGCCGGCACTGGCAGGATCATTCGATGATCACAATTCAGGGTGTATGGCCAATCGACCAGCCTGTCATGAGGACTCGTTTCTGCAGCCGAGAACGAAGACCACTCGACTTCAACGACACATGTGGTCGAGCGGCAGTCCACCTCCACAACCCTCCCGTCCGCCTTCGCAGCCGCTAGGTCGGCTTCGCCTCTGAGCGTCGCCTCATGCTCCGACGCCCACCCCTCCTCGCGGCGATCGCGCTTGTGCCGTGTGATCGCGTCAGCGTGCATCATTAGCAGCGCGCGCTTCTCGTCCTCCATGCTCATTGCGTCCCTGGGCTGGATCACTGCGCCAGCAGCGTTCCTGGTGTCCGAATCGTCGTCGCCGGATCGCAGGAGCTGAGTAGCCCCAACAGCGGCCAACACGCCGGTCACAAGTCCCAATGCGGCGTAATGTTGTGGTCGCCACCGCACGAGATGGGCCCGCTAGCTAGTCGTAGGCCTTGTAACCTTTGAACACCTGATAGGGTGTAGTTCCATATGGCACGACATGCAGGTAACCGAAATATGATGCGTTGCTCCACCCGCCCAGGCCCGGATTGAGCACATAGTTGCCCCCCGCGTCCGCGTCCGTGGTTTGGTCGTAGGTGCCGCAGGTAGAGCCCAGGGTTGTAGCGTAGCTGGCGCAGGTCGTTGCCCTGATCCGAGAATTGCTATCGCCATCGTAGACGTAGACGTCCAGGTTTGCGACTTGGCTCTTGTCGAACACGCCGTACTCGTCGTTGAATGGGCAAAAAACACCGGCGCCGTCTATGTCTAGGATCACCCCTTCCGAATAGTTTACGACGCGTTCGTCGTAGGTCGACGCAACACAGTCCATGGCGCTCACCCGACGAAGCTTCGTAAGCCCCATCGCGGTCGCAGTCGCTGTGCACGTCACGAATGAAACGGTCGCCCACGTCAGAAAGGTACGTGCGTTGCTCATGGTCTTCACCTAGCCTCCGCGAACACCTGCCACGTGATGGTACTGCCGGGCGGGACAAGAAGACAAGGCAAACCGCGCAGTCCGCGCCGGCGCGGAATGATATGGTGGCCCCGCACCGCCGAGCGCGGCGCCTAGGTCACTGGCAAACCAGGCCGACGCACGAGCCGGTCACGCAGTCCGAGTTCTGCACGCAGGCCTTCCCCGTCGCGCAGCCGATGTTGCACGTCGAGTTGGGGGCAGCGAGGCCGCCGCAGTTGACGTCGGTCTCGGTGCCGTCCTTGATGGGGGGGTTGCCGTTACAGTTCACGAGGTTCCCGCAGCCGTCGTCGGGGAGCCACCCGCATGTTTGGCCCTGGTTCTCGCAGTTGTTCGGGCACGCGCACTGGTACGGCGTCCCGAACTCGACGTTGCAGATCTCAGGTCCCTGGCAGTCGATGCTGGTCACGCACTCGACGCAGTTGCCGAGGCCGTTGCACACCGCGCCACCGCTGCTCGTGCAGGTGGTGTGCGCGGGCGCGGGGTCGAAGATGGGGGTCGTGCCGTTGCACGAGTCCACGGTGCAGTCGTTGCTGTCGTCGGGAAGGTCGCTCGTGTCCTGGACCTGCTGCGCGAGCCCATCGATGCAGAGCACTTGCTTGCAGTCGTTGGCGGTTTGTGCGGAGGCGTCTGCGATGACCTGGTGAAGCGGCGCGTGCTGGCAGGTGCCCGCCAGGCAACTGTCCTCGGTGCAGATCTTCGCGTCGTTGCAGTCGCCGGCGTTCTGGCACTCCGCGCCGCCGGCGCCGCCGCTCGAGGTCGTCACGTTGCTCGAGGTGTCGAGCTCGGCCTCCTCGATGCCGAGGACGGCGTTGCAGGCGCCGAGCCAAGCCACCCACGCGCCGATGCCGAGGAACGCGAGGCGCCGCACCCGCGGGCGGAGATCGCGCGCCATCACCACACCCCCGTGACCGACAAACCGGTGGGGCCCACGTCGAGCCGCGCCGTCGGGCCGGCGCTCGGCGGGAGCTCGCCCTCGGGCTCGTCGGGCGCCGACGGCGCCGTGAAGATCGTGATGAGGCCGACGACGAACGCCGCTCCTCCGACCACGATGCCGGCGGTCGACACGTTGCCGAAGGTGATCGCCTGCTGGCGGAGGTCGACGCCCTCCTGGCTGCACTTGTTCGGAGCGTCGGTGCGGCAGAAGTCGAGCGAGTCGTCCTTCTTGCCCATCGCCATGACGCCGAAGGCCGTGCCGAGGCCGAGCCCGACCACGCCGAGGCCCGTCAACACGCCACCCGCGGCGACCTGCGCCGTGCCGTCGGAGGGCGGGGGGCCGGTGGGCACGGGCGGAGGCGTCTCGACGACCGCGAGCTTCGGCACCACGAGCTCGACGCTGGCGCCGTCGGGCGGCACCTCGACGGTCTTCTTCCACGTGGCGCGGCTCGGCGCGCTCGCCACGATCTCGTACTTCAAGGGATCGACCGGCACGGCGAGGTCCCACTGCGCGTCGCGCAGCGGCTGGCCCGAGCGCTTGATCTCGAGGCCGGGCACGCGTTCGGTCACCTTGATCTTGAGCCGCGACAGCTTCGGCAAGAGGGCCGCCGCGTGCTCGCGGGCCACTTCCTCGCGCCGCCGGGCGACGTCGCCGGTCTGGCGCGACGAGAGCGTGGCGACGTCCGTCCAGTTCGACCACGCGCTGGCGGTGCGCCCGATGTGCTCGTAGCAGTCGGCGAGCGAGCCCTGCGTGCCGACCTGGGGATCGAGCCGCTGGCTCTCGGCGAACTTGTCGCACGCCTTTTCCCAGTGGTCGTCGGCCTTGAGCTTCTTGCCCTCGTCGTAGAGTGCCTGCGCGGCCACCTTGTCGTCGGCGTTCGGCGTCTTCGGCGGCTCCTGTGCGCCCGCGGTCGCCCCCGACAGAAATGCGGCCACTCCGAGGAGGATCAGACCTGGACGCCACGCCCCAGCGCGTCGTGTGTGGCTCATCGATTCGAGCTTACAAGCGTTCGTTGAAAGGATCGCCATTCGTCTTCGTGGTCGCCGGCGCCGTCGCCGTCGTGGCGGCGGCCGTCGCCTTGCCCGTCGTCGGCGGGCGCACGGCCGTCACCCCTGGTTGCACCGGCGCGGCCGTCCGCTTCGCGCTCGCCGCCGCCTCGGCGCTCGCCGTCGCGGGCGGCGCCTCGCTGCTCGCCGTCGCGCCGGTGGCCACCGGGGCGGGCATGCTCGTGCCCTGGGCTGCCGCGCCGGGCTCCTGCACCGTGTCGCCCCTCGGGTTCGCAGCTACAGCGGCCGCTTGCTCCACGCCCGTCGCGACCCCCGCGGTCGGCGCCGGTGTGCGGCCGCCGCCTGCGACGATCGCCACGGCCACGCCGGCCGCGACGAGCGCCGCACCACCGAGGCCGAGCCACAGCGAGCGGCGCCCGCGGGGCCGCTCGTCGACCGCCGGCGTCGTCGTCGACACCGACGCGGTCGCCAGCGTCGCCTGGCTGTGGCTGATGCGCACCGGGGCGATCTTGCCGCTCCGCAGCGTCGTCGGGTTCTCCTCGCCGCTCGGGGCGGGGCCCGCGAGCGCCGCGGCGTCGGGCGGAGCCGCGGCCGCGAACAGACCGGACGGCGTGAACGCCGGCAGGGAAGGGTAGCTCGTGCGCGCGCCCGGCATCGCACCCGGCATGCTCATCGGCCCGGGCAGGGTCGCGCTCGAGAGCTGCATGAACGCGACCGCCATCTCGCGAGCGCTCGAGAAGCGGTCCGCGGGCTCGCGCGCCAGCGCCTTGTCGAAGAACCGATCGAGCTCCTCGGGCAGCTCGGGGACGAGCTTCGACGCCGGCACGAAGGACTCGGTGCAGATCTTGACGATGACGTCCGTGGCGCTCTTGCCGTTGTACGGAAGCTCGCCCGTGAGCGAGCGGTAGAGGATGATGCCGAGCGACCAGAGGTCGCTGCGGTGATCGATGTCGGGCAGGGCGCGGGCCTGCTCCGGGCTCATGAACTGCGGGGTGCCGAGCACCGAGCCGGTGCGGGTGGCCTCGCGCACCATGTCCGAGTTCGGGTCGGCCTTGACCACACCGAAGTCGATGACCTTGACGATCTCGTCGTCGCGCGAGCGCGCGATGAACACGTTGCCGGGCTTGAGGTCGCGGTGCACGATGCCCACGGCGTGCGCGACGCCGAGCGCCTTGGCCGTCTGCACGAGGATGACGCCGGCCGCCTCCATCTCGAGGCGCTTGTCGCGCTGCAGCCGCGAGCGCAGGTCCTCGCCCTCGAGCAGCTCCATGACGATGTACGGGCAGCCGTCCTGGATGCCGTAGTCGAACACCTGCACGATGTGCGGGCTCTTCAGCTGCGCGACGGCCATGGCCTCGCGCTCGAAACGGCTGCGTGCGTCGCCGCTCTCCGCCCAGAGCGGCATCATGAGCTTGATGGCGACCTGGCGGCGGAGCTTCTGATCTTGCGCCAGCCACACCGATCCCATGCCGCCGCGCGCGAGCTCGCGCACGAGCGCGTAGCGCTCGGCGATGACTAGACTCTGCGCGGGGGCCAACATGGATACACCTAGGATAAACGCTATCTGCGATCCGAACAACCTGGCTACAGGAATTTGCGCGCCCGCGCCGGCCTACCCCCTCGGCGCGTGGTCGACGCCACTCACGCGCTACCCGCCACCCGCCACCCACGGGAGCGCCACCGGCCGGGCGAGCCTTGCTCGCCGGGTGCCACGTCGGGTGTACGCGAACGCGCTCCCGCCCTCGGTCCCGCGCTCCCGGGCGAGCCTTCTCGGCGACGCTTCAGTGCGCGATCTCGTTGCCTACGTCGTCGGTGTCCACCTCGCCGTCGCCGTTGAGGTCGCGCAGGAGCGCCGCCGAGTCCTTGACGGCCTCCTCGAAGAGCTGCAGCCGATCCGGGTTCACGACGTCGCTCACCTCGATGGGGCCGGCGCCGAGGGAGTCGAGGTCGAGGGCGGCGAGCCAGGGGTCGAGGTTGAACGCGAGGAGCAGCGGATCCGGCCCCGCCGGGAGCTCGAAGTAGCCCAAGCCATTCTCGAGCCGGAACTCCTCGGTCATCGCGCTCTTGACGGTGAACGCCGCGCCGTCGGCGCGCGCTCCGGTCACGAGCACCGACAGATCGGTGAGGCCCGGCGGCGTGCCCGGAGCTCCTTCGCCGGCCGCCAGCTTGTGAAAGGTGATCCGGAGCTCGCAGAACGAGCCGGGCAAGGCATCGAAGCGGACCGGGCCACCGAGCACGCCGGTCCCCACGAGATCGCTCACGAACGGGCCGGCGACGTCGATCCCGACATCGGCGCCGTCGTCGCACACGGTGCCCGCGCGCAGGCGCAGGCCGTCGACGGCCATCCACAGCTCGTCGACGCGCCAGCCGTCCGCGCCGGTGAGGCTCCGCGCCTGGCTGGCGGGCGCGTAGCCACGCACGTCCACCTCGACGGCTGCCGCGCCGTTGCCGACGTCGGTGCCTCCGCACGCCGCCACGCCGAGGAACGACGACAGAAGGAGCCAAGCGAAGCGCCCGCCGCGCGCCGCGGCCTGCGCACACGCGGGCGCAGGCCGCCCTGTCGGGGCAGGCAGAGAACCGTGCATCATGGCGCCCAGCATAGCAGGGCGTTTGCGGAGAGCGACGCGGCCGAGTGCCACGCCGAGGCGAAGTGGCGTGTTCCGCGGGTACACGCACTTTTCTCGGGCGCGACGTCCGGCCTTCTGCTGCGCCCGCGCGAGAGATAGCCTCGTGCGATGCCTCCCGTTGCCGCCGGACCTGCCTCGGACTCGGCTCCGTCGAGCGACGGCCCGGCGCCGGCCCCGCCTCGGCCGCCCCCACGCGTGCCGAGCGTCTACGAGTACGTCGACTACCGCGCGTTTCTGCGGGACCACTTCGCGGCGAGCAAGATCCTGAAGCCGCAGTACTCGTACCGCTACTTCTCGCGTCGTGCCGGGCTCGCGTCGTCGAACTTCCTCAAGCTCGTGATGGACGGCAAGCGCAACCTCGGCGCGGGCACCATCGAGTGCTTCGCCCGAGCGCTCAAGCTCGACGACGCGGAGAGCCGCTTCTTCGCGGACCTCGTGGGTCTGTCGCAGGCCGAGACGCTGGTCGAGCGCAACCGCGCCTTCGAGCGCGTGGCGGCGAACCGGCGCTTTCGCGCGGCGCGCCGCCTCGAGGGGCCGCTCTTCGAGTACCTCCGACACTGGTACTACCCGGTCGTGCGCGAGCTCGCGGCGCGCGCCGACTTCGTCGACGACCCTCGCTGGCTCGCGGGGGAGCTCCTGCCGCCCGTGACGGTGCGCGAGGCGCGCGCGGCGCTCGACGTGCTCGGTCGGCTCGGGCTCCTCGTGCGCGACGCCTCGGGCCGACTCGTCCGCGGCGAGCCGAGCCTCACGACCGGGCACGAGGTGCGCTCGGCGATGGTGCCGGTCTACCACCGGCAGATGATCGAGCGCGCCGGGGCCGCGGTCGACGACGTCCCGCCCGACGAGCGCGACGTGAGCGCGCTCACCGTGTGCATCCGTGCGAGCTCGCTCGCCGACCTGAAGCAGCGGATCCGGCGCTTCCGCGAGGAGATGATGGAGCGCTGCGACACCGAGACGGAGCCGGAGCGCGTGTACCAGCTCTGTATCCAGCTGTTTCCCCTGTCGCGCGGTCCACCTTCGGCGCCGCCGGTAGGTACCGCCCCGCCGAGGCCCGAAAGCCCGCCCCGCGGCGGTGCGAAGCCCCGTGGCGCGCGCGGCCGACCCGGCGGTTGAGCGGCTGCCGCGTGCGCTCGCTGAGGCATTGACCAAGGCGGCGGCCTCGACTAACAATCGCGCCCATGCAACCGCAAATGATGGGTCAGCAACAACCGATGGGTGGGCCGGCGTATCGCGTGATCGTCGTGGACGCGAGCTGCTGCGCGCCCGTGATTTCGCCGGAGAAGATCGAAGCGGCCTTGAACCAGATGCCGGGCTACAAGTTCGCGCACTCCTGGGTCGACATGCGCGGCATGGTCGGTCCCTGCTGCCCGATCAAGACCCTCGTCATCGTCTTCAAGCGCCAAGACATCAACTGACGCGTCGGCCCCGCGCCGTCGCACAGTGTCCTGGTGGTGAGGAGACGTCGTGTCAGCTACGTCGACGCGGCCGGTAGGGGAGGTGCGTCCGGAGTCTGATGCACGCCCGCCGCCGGGGGTGTCGCTCCCGATGCTGTCGGGGCCCGCGCCGTTGCCGCCCGGGTCGGTTCAGTCGATCGCGCTCCTCGGTCGGGTGCCTCGCATGGCGCACCACCCGACGTGTGCCCGGCACGACCATCATCTCGTACGGCCCTTCGGGCTCGCCCTGTGCCTCGGCTGCACCTGCCTCGGCACGGGCTTCGTCGCGATGGTGGTCGCGCTGGCGTTCATCGGCGTGCCGACCAGCGTGACGAGCGCGCTCGTCCTTCAGGGGCTCGCGCTCGTCGGGTACCTGCCGGTGTTCGTGCAGCCGCACGTGCAGCGGCGGTGGTTCAAGATCCCGGCGCGCGGCATGCTCGGAGCCGGGCTCGCGCTCTCCGCCGCGGCGGTGGTCGTCGCGGCGCCCTGGACCCTCGCGGGGATCGCGCTCAAGGTCGGTCTCGCCGTCATCACGGCGCTCGCGTACCGGATCGGGCAAGACTACCGGCAGAAGAACCTCAACAACCCGTGCAAGGGTTGCCCCTGGGGCGCCTTCCCGCTCTGCGCACACAACCTGCCGAAGCTCAGGCAGCTGCGCGCGGCCGAGACCGACCCTGGTAACGCCGTCTTCTTCGACGTGCTCATCAGCCAGCTCGAGCCGCTCGCGGTCGTGCCCCCGCAGAACGGAGTCGTCCCGCCGACTCCAGCGTTTCCCGCTGGCGTCGAGTTCATCCACCTGCGGGATCTGCCCTGCATCACGCCAGAGGGCGAGGCCGCCGCACCCGTGCTGGTCGACGAGGCGCGCCCGGCCGGCGGCGAGAACACGAATGTGCGAGACAACGCGACGCGAAGTGGCTAGATAGTGCGCCGCCGTTCACGGCCCGGGCCTGTAGCTCAGTTGGGAGAGCGTCTGACTGGCAGTCAGAAGGTCAGGGGTTCGATTCCCCTCAGGTCCACCATCCTCGCTCCGCCCGGCTGGCGGACCTGAGCGCCCATCGAGGGCGCCGCGCTCCGGCCTGCGGTGTTCGCTCGCGAGCGCGCGATTCCCGACCGAGGCGCGATTGGCATCGGGCGACGCGGCGTGGTACCGGCGCTAGCCCGCCCACGCGGGCCCTCGGTGCAGCGGCGCGCGCATGCTCTCGTTCCAGAACCTCGGCAAATCCTTCGGTGCGCGCGTCCTGTTCGAGGACGTGAGCCTGAAGCTCAGTCCCGGCTGCCGCTACGGGCTCGTCGGCGCGAACGGCTCCGGCAAGACGACGCTGCTCGGCATCATCGCCGGCACCGAGCCCGCCACCCACGGCTCGGTCACGATGCCGCGCACGACGCGCATGGGCGTGTTGCGGCAGGACCGCTTCCTCCGCGACGAGGACCCGATCCTCGAGGTCGCCGCGGCGGGGGACGAGGTCGTGTGGCGTGCGCTCGTCGAGGAGCGCGCCCTGCTCGCGTCGGGCGGCGACCCGGCGCGCGTGGGCGAGCTCGAGGAGCTCGTGCGGGCGCACGATGGCTACACGCTCGAGGCGCGCGCCAGCTCCGTCCTCGAGGGGCTCGGCATCCCCGTCAGGGTGCACCGGCAGCCGCTCGGCACCCTCTCAGGCGGCTTCAAGCTGCGCGTCCTGCTCGCGCAGGTGCTCATCGGCGGGCCCGACGTCGTGCTGCTCGACGAGCCCACCAACCACCTCGACATCCTGTCGATCCGCTGGCTCGAGAAGTTCCTCGCGGGCTACCGCGGCTGCGCCATCGTGGTGAGTCACGACCAGCGCTTCCTCGACAACGTGGCGACGCACGTGCTCGACGTCGACTACGGCACGATCTCCCTCTACACCGGCAACTACACCGCCTTTGCCGCCGACAAGGAGGCGATCCGCGCGCGCAAGGAGGCCGAGATAGCGAAGGCCGAGGCGGAGATCGCCCACAAGCGCGCCTTCGTCGAGCGCTTCCGCTACAAGGCGACCAAGGCGGCCCAGGCGCAGAGCCGCTTGAAGCAGATCGAGCGCATCGAGGTCGAGGAGCTCGCCGACACGTCGCGCCGCGAGCCACGCTTCGCGTTCGTGCCCGAGCGGCCGAGCGGGCGCGAGGTGCTCACGGCCGAGGGGCTCGAGAAGTCGTACGGCACCGTGCGCGTCCTCGGGGGCGTGTCGCTCGCGGTGCGGCGCGGCGAGCGGCTCGGGATCATCGGGGCGAACGGGCTCGGCAAATCGACCTTGCTCCGCATCCTCGTGGGTCGGCTCGCCGCAGACGCCGGCCGGGTCGGCTGGGGCCACGAGGTCCGGCTCGGCTACTTCGCGCAGGATCACCACGAGATCCTCGGCGACCCGGACAAGACCGCGCTCGAGGTGCTCTGGGCCGTGCGCCCCAACGAGGGCAACGCCTTCGTCCGTGGGCACCTCGGCCGGGTGCTGTTCTCGCGCGACGACGTGAATAAACCGGTGCGCGCGCTGTCGGGCGGCGAGGCGGCGCGCCTCGTGTTCGGTTGCATCGCGGCCGACCGGCCGAACGTGCTCGTGCTCGACGAGCCCACGAACCACCTCGACATCGAGGCGATCCACGCGCTCGTGGCGGCGCTCGTGGACTTCCCCGGCACCGTCATCTTCGTGTCCCACGACCGGTGGTTCGTGTCCCAGCTCGCCACGCGCATCCTCGAGCTGACGCCCGAGGGCCATCGCGACTTCCCCGGCACCTACGCCGAGTACCTCGAGCGCTGCGGTGACGACCACCTCGACGTCGCCGCGGTGGTGCTGCGCGCCAAGGCGGAGCGCCGGGCCGACGAGGGCGAGAGCGGGCCGGCCGCGGGCGCGTCGTGGGAGGAGCAGAAGCGCCGGCGCAACCGCCAGAAGGAGCTCCCGCTGCGGCGCGACAAGGTGCTCGAGGCCGTCGCCGCGGCCGAGGCTCGCCAGCGTGCCATCCACGAGCGCTACGCGAGCGACGGGTTCTTCGAGCGCACCCCCAAGGCCGAGCTCGACGCGCTCGTGCGCGAGGAGGCCGAGCTGCCGGGGCGGATCGACGCGCTCATGGCCGAATGGGAGGCGCTCGAGTCGGAGCTCGCGGCGCTCAAGAGCGGCTGATCCTCGCCGCGCGCACGGTCCGCGCGCGCCTCAGCGCAGCGGCTCCTCGACCTGTGGGGGCGCGACCTCGGGCGCCCGCAGGGAGGCGTCGAGCAGCTGCACCGTGCCGCCGTCGAGCGCGAGCTTCACGCCGCCCGAGTCGGCCGGCCGGGCCGAGGTGGGTGTGCCCGGCACCGGATCCCGCTCGGCCTTGTCGCGTGGAGCCAGACGCAGGCCGCCGTCGTCGGCGCCGCCGCGGTCGCAGCTCCGGCCGACCATCCACGCGGCCGCCAGGGCGAGGGGCAGGAGCAAGGCAAAGGCGAGACCGCGGCCGAAGGACGGCCGGCCCGGGGGAGGGTCGCTCGGTGGCATGCGTGGAGTGTAGCCGACTCGTGAATATCCCGGGCCCGGAGCGCGTCTGTCTCACGTCGGAGCTCCATCGCTCCGGCTCGCACTTGTCGAGCACCGAAAAAGAAGCAAAATGAGTCCGTCCCGGGTCGCCTTCGCGCCCTGGAGGCCCCCCCGAGACCAGACCGCCCTGGCGCCGCGCCGAGGGCGATGGAGTTGCGAACGATGCGTAGCAGGCTCTTGACCATGATCGCTCTTGCCCTGGTGACCACGTTCGGGTCCGCCATGGCGTACGCCGGCCCTGCCACCGACGCCGTGAAGGAGAAGCAGACCGCGCTCTTCGAGCTCATCGGCAAGCCGCAGACCGACGAGGTCCAGGCCCAGATCCGGGCGATCTTCGATGCTTGGCTCGACTACGGCTACCTCGCCAAGGCGTCGCTCGGCAAGCACTGGGATACGCTCAGCGACGACCAGCACAAGGAGTTCAGCGGCCTGCTCGAGCAGCTCGTGCGCAAGAGCTACAGGAAGAACCTCAACAAGGTTCTCGGCTACGAGATCAACTACGACACGGAGTCGAGCGCCGACGGCGACGCGACGGTCGTCAAGATGCGCGCCAAGAGCCGCACCGACGCCTCCGAGCCGATCATCGAGATCGACTTCACCGTGAAGGAGTCGAGCGGGCGCTGGCTCGTGCTCGACATCGCGCCCGAAGGGGCCAGCCTCGTGAAGACTTACCGCTCGCAGTTCACGAAGATCCTGCAGCGTGACGGCTACCCGGCGCTCGTCGCGAAGATGCGCGCCAAGATAGCGCAGGACTGACGCGGACCCGAGCGTCCGTGACGACCGGCTCGCCTGCGGGCCGGTCGTGGCATTTTGTGCCCGACGGGGCTCCGGCGCCCGGGCCGACCGGCGGAGATTTGGGCGTTTGGGCGCAGGGTTGGTAGCCTGGTGGGGAGCGGTGGACCCACCGCTACGTGACCCGCACCGAGGTGCGGGACCACCGAGGAGCATGCCGAGGTCGGACGGGCCCGCGAGCGCGGGGCCCCGCCCCAGTCGTTCGCCGCGGAGCGTCGCGTCCCCGAAGGGGAATGCCGGCGCCGGGCCGTCGTCCGCTCGGTCGGGGAGCGCGGACACGCGGTCGCCCACCGGCGAGCCGAGGCCCGAGCTCCGCCTGGTCGTCAGTCGCAGCGGGCTCGGCGTGGAGCTCGGCGCGCCCTTCGAGCTCGGCCCTCTGCGCGTGGTGGAGCTCGCGCTCCGCTTGCCGGGCATCGGCTTTCCGGTGGACCTCTCGGGTGGCGTCACCGCGTTCCGGCACCGGCGGGGTCGCCTCGAGCGGGTGGCGGTGACGCTGGAGGCGGAGGCGTTGCGCCGCTTCGCGGCGCGCCGGCTCGCGGGCCTGTTCGGCGAGGCGGCGCCCCGTGCCGTGCTCGCGCCCATCGAGGACGGGCTGCTCGTGGGTCTCGCCGGGGACCACTTCGCACTCGCCTTCGAGCTCATGCTCTGGCCGGCGGACGGCGACCTCGTGCTCTTGCCCATGGCGGCCCGCTCGCTCGGGCTGCCCGGCGCTCCGCAGGCCCACGCGCTCCGCGCCGTGGCGGCCTGCACGAAGGGTCTCGGTGTCGCGCGCGGCGGCGTCGTGACGGTGCCCGCCGCCGCCCAGCAGCTCGTGCGGGCGCTCCTGCCGCTCGCGGGCATGCGCGCCGCGGACGCATCCGGCGTGCGCGCCGGGCGGGTGGAGCTCGACGTCGGGGCGCTCGGCTGGCGCGCGCTCGGCGACTCCGAGCGGGGCGCCGCAGACCCCGCGCTCGCGGTCCTCGGCGAGCGGCTGGTGCGCGCGCGCGAGCTCGCCGAGCTCGCGGCCGAGGCGGAGGATGACCATGCGCGGGGCGAGCCGGACGCGGCGCGCGGCGCCTACCTCGCGGCGCTCGAGCGCGCGCCGCGCCATCCCGAGCTCACGCGCCGCATCGCGGAGCTCGATCGGGCGGCGGGCGGGCGCGAGCCGGCCGCCGCGAGCCTGCTGTCGGATGCCATGCCGCTCGTCCATGCGGGCGTGCTCGGCGGCGCGCTGCTCGCCGCGCTCGGCGACACCGATGCGGCCTACACCGCGTTCGCGCAGGCCGGGCAGCTCGAGCCCTTCGGGCCGCTCGCGGCGCTCGCCTGGCTCGAGGCGAGCCGGGTGGCGGTGGACCGGGAGACCTCGCTCGCCGCGCTCGACCAGGCGGTGGTGCGGGCCCCGGGCCTGCCGGCGCCGCGCGCGGCGCGCTTCGAGGCGCGGCTCGCGGCCGGCGACCTGCGCGGGGCGCGCGAGGACGCGAGCCAGCTCGAGGCGGCGGCGAGCGGCGCGTCGCTGCGCCACGCGGTCTGCATGCGCGCCGCCCGGGCGTACGTCGCCGCGGGGGCCTGGGCCGAGGCGAGCGCCGCCTTCGAGCACGCGCTGCGCTACCTGCCGGACGACGCGCAGGCGGTGGCGGGGCTCGCGCGCGCGCTCGACGCCGCCGGGGCGCGGCGGCGCGCGCTCGAGCTCTTGTCACGCGCGGTGTCGCTGAGCGAGCGAGGGGGGCGAGCGGACGAGGCCATGCTGCTCGATCTCGGGCGCGCGCTCGCCGACGTGGCGGGCGATCTCCCGGCGGCCGTGGCGCGCGTGCGGGCCATCGGCCCCTTCGGTCCCGCGAGCTTCGAGGCGCGCGCGCTCGAGGCGCGCTGGCGCGGGGAGCTCGGGGACCTCGCGGGGGCCTGCGTCGCCCTGGGCCGCCTCGCCGACGCCGTCGAGCGGGCCATCGCCGTCCTCGCGGGGGAGGCCGAGCCGGGACCGCTCGCGGCGCTGTTCGGTCCGGCCGGTCGCTACCCGCTGCGCGAGGACGCCTGCGCGGTCATCGCCTCCCTGCTCGCGGACGGGGCCGCGCTCGAGGAGCGCGAGCGCGGCGACACGCTCGCGGCGCGCCGGCTCTTGGGCCTGGCGCTGCGGCTGCGACCGCGCGACCGCCGCGCCAAGCGCGAGCTCGCCCGGCTCGCGGCGCCGGCCGGGCGCCCCGCCGAGGCCGAGCACGTCCCCTCCCGTGCTCCGCTCGAACCTGCGCCCGGGCGCGCGCCGACGCCGGCGGAGGAGGAGCCGAGCGAGGATCCCGCGCACGACGAGGCCCGCGCCGCCGAGCTCGGCGACAGGCTTCGCGCCAACCCGGCCGACGTCGAGGTCGGGCGCGCGCTCGCCGCCGTGCTCGGCCGCCTCGGGCGGCACCACGAGCTGTTCGCGCTCGCCGCGGCGCGCGTCGAGGAGGGCGGCGCCGAGGAGCGCGCCCTGTGGCGCCCGGTGTGGCGCGACGCGCTCGAGGCGCTCGCGGCCGAGGCCCAGGCGGCCGGACGGGAGCAGGAGGCGGCGCTGTATCGCGCGATGCTCGCCGCGGGCGAGGCCGAGCGCTGAGCGGCTGGAAGGGCCCGCCGACGAGCGGCGTTGTCCCACCGTGGACGTCGATGCGCGCGGCCGGTGGCGCGGCGAGAACTTGTCGCTCGACCGCGAGCCGTGGTAGCGCCCCCGACAGCGAGGTCGTGCCATGCTGCTCGAGGATCCGAAGCCGGAGGCGCCCGCGATGCGCAGGCCCATCGTCGTGCAGAAGTACGGCGGCTCCTCGGTCGCCGACGTCGAGAAGCTAGGCCGCGTCGCCGAGCGCGTCGTGCACGCGCGGCGTGCGGGCAACGACGTCGTCGTGGTGGTGAGCGCCATGGGCAAGACCACCGACGGCCTGCTCGAGCTGGCCCGAGATGCGGTGCGTGCCGGTGCCGCGGACGGCGCCGACCGCGAGCCGGCGCGGCGCGAGCTCGACATGCTGGTGTCGACCGGCGAGCGCGTGGCGATGTCGCTCCTGTCGATCGCCATCCAGGCGCGCGGCGTGCGCGCCATCTCGTTCACCGGCTCGCAGAGCGGCATCATCACGAACGACCGGCACTTCGACGCGCGCATCATCGAGGTGCGGCCCCACCGCATCGAAGACGAGCTCGCGCGCGGCGCGGTCGTGATCGTCGCCGGCTACCAGGGCATGAGCTACAAGCGCGAGATCACGACGCTCGGTCGCGGCGGCAGCGACACGACGGCCGTCGCTCTGGCGGCGGCGCTCGGCGCCGACCGCTGCGAGATCTACAGCGATGTCGACGGCGTGTACTCCGCCGATCCGCGCAGCGTGCCCGAGGCGCGACACCTGCCCGAGCTCGATCACGCGCTCGTGCAGGAGATGGCCGAGAGCGGCGCGAAGGTGGTGTGCGCCCAGGCCGTGGAGTGGGCGCGCCGCGCGGGCATCGCCATCTACGCGCGCTCGAGCTTCGAGCCGGTGTCCGACACGCCGCGCCAGACCGTGATCCGCCGGTTCGCGCCGGGTGACGAGCCGCGCGCGCGCGCCATCGTCGGGCACCGGCAGCTGGCCCACGCGACGCTCGGCGAGCTCGCGACCCTCGAGCGGGCCGAGCACCTGCTGCTCGCCGCGGGCGCTGCCATCGTCGAGGAGCACGTGAGCGAGGAGCGTGCCGAGTGGCTGCTGTCGCTCACGAGCGCGCCCGGCTTCGCTCAGGCGCGGGCCCGCATCGAGGAGGAGCTGCCGTCGCTCACCGTCACCGTGGGGCTCGGTCTCGTGAGCGTCGTCGGCGGCGGTCTGACCGAACGGGGTGCCGCGCTCGTCGCCTTCCGCGAGGCGCTCGCAGCCGCGGCAGCCCGGCCGCGGCGCATGCTCGCGACCGCGCTCCGCCTCGGCGCCGTCGTGGACGCCGCGTGCGTGCCCGACGCCGAGCGCGCTCTGCACGCGCGCTTCGTCGCACCCTGACCGGCAGGCGCCGACGGCCCGCGCGCGGCTCGGGCCTCGTCAGTGCGGCACGCCGCGCGCGGGCGTACCGGGCGCGGGTGCCGGGGCCTCCGTGGCCACCGCGGGCTCCGGCAGCGCCGGCGCGGGCTCCCCGGAGGTCGGCCGCGGCGCCGGGCCGGCCGGCGCGCCCTCGGTATCGTCGCGCAGGTGGACGTCGATCTCGACGCCCACGTCGAGGTCTTCGCCGCGCTCGTCGCCGGCCTCGCCGTCGAGCGGCGGCAGCTTCGAGAGGTCGACGCGCTCGCCGCCCACGTCGTCGAGTCCTTCCTCGCCACCGTCGTCCGCCGTCTCGACGATGCCGTCGAGGCCGAGCGCCTCGTCGTCGCCGAGCCCCGTGTGCTCCTCGCCCGGTCCGAGCAGGGTGCGCACCTCTTCCTCGAAGCCTTCGGACTCCTCGGGACCGGGCTCGTCACCGTCGCCGTCGCCGTCGTCCGCGTCCTCGGGGAAGTCGAACTCGAGCCCCAGGGCGGCCTCGCCGACCTCGCTGTCGTCGGCGAGATCGCCCTCCTGCTCGTCGAGGCCGAGATCGTCGTCGCTGTCCGATGGGGCATCGTCGGCGGCCGTGTCCCCCTCGACGGCCGGAAGCTCGAGCGGCTCTGGCTCGTCGGCGGCGGGCTCGTCGAGGCCGCTCTCGGTGGCAGGCAACATCGAGGCAAGCATAGCGCGTCCTCGCGCCGACGCCGCGAACACGGAAGAAGAGGCGCCGCGCGAGAATCAAGATTTACATCGTGCCGCCATCTGCTTAACTCGCGGGTCCATGGCGACGCCCTGCTCCCCGCGAGATGCGCGCAAGACACGCGCGCCGGGCGCCTTGCCAGCGCCGCGTCCTCTGCGCGCCGACGTCGCGGGCCTGCTCGCGGCGGCCCGCGGCGAGGGGATGTGCATCGTGCGCGCGAGTCTCGCCCCGCGCGACGTCGTCTACTTCGTCAGCGTGCTCGAGGCCGCCGAAGGGGTCGCCAGCGTCCTGGCCGAGCGCGGCGGCGAGCTGTCGCTCGTCTGCGACACGACGGGCCTGGCCATGCTCGAGGAGCTGCTCTGCGACGTCGCCGAGGAGATCGAGCTCGCCTGGCGGCTCGAGTCCGGGGGCGCGGCTCCGGCGCTCGCGCCGCGCGCTCCTGGCGGAGGATGCGATGCCTGACTCGGTGCCCCCGGGGCCGAGCGAAGCGCCGCGCGCCCCCGAGCCCAGCCGCTCGGAGGCCGGCGTCGAGCTCGGCGAGGCGGTGCGCAACGAGGCGCGCATGCTCGGCGCCTGGCGGCAGTGGCTCTCGTCGCTCGCGACCGATGCGGACGCGGTGACCGCTGCGGCGCACCTGTACGCGGAGCTGCCCGGCGACGCGCGCGACGCGTGGCTCGACGCGCTCGCCGAGGACGCCCCCAAGCTCGATGTCCCGGGCGTCGCCATCTACGGGCCGCTGCTCGCGGTGGAGAACAACCCGCTGCGCCGCCAGCGCATCCGGCGCGCGGCCGGGACGGGCATCGCGCCCATGAGCGAGGTGCGGCGTGCCTTGATGGGTGCCGCGCCCGGCGGCGCGCGCATCGCGGCGCTGGTCATCGCGCTCTACCTCGACTTCGTGCAGGTGGTCGTGTGTCGCTTCGTCCGCAGCGTGGGGTTCGAGTGGGTGCGGCAGAGCCCCATCACCAGCTTCGAGGACGCGCCGGTCGCCGGTGATCACATCGACGGCGTCGAGCTCTTCGCGACCTCGGCGGAGGCCGTGATCGACGAGCTGTCGCACGCCGTGCTCGCCCATCGGCGCTCGGGCCGCGAGCTGCCCCAGACGCTGCGCGACTGTGCGGAGCTGTTCAGCGCCGCGTTGCCTTCGCCCGCGGAGTGCTAGATCTCGCGCGTGACCCACGACCGACGCGTCCCTGGCCTTCCCGCCATCGTTCTCGCCGGAGCACTCGGCGCCCTGTTCGGGCCGCTCGCAGCCTGCGGCCGCCCGGCCGCCGACCCTTCGCAGCCTGCCGACGACGCCACCAGCGGCAGCGGTGACCAGCCCGACCGCCCGGCGCGGCGCTTCGCCTACCCGGCGCTCGACGGCAGCGTGGCGTCGAGCGCTGCGCTCGCCGGTCGCATGACGCTCGTGGTGCTCGGCTCGGAGAGCGACCCGGCGAGCACGGCGCAGGCGCGCTTCGTCATCGATCTTTTTCACGGCCACAGTCCGCGCGTGAACGCGCTCCTGCTCCTGCTCGATCCGGCCGAGAACCTCCCGCTCGTGCGGGCGTTCGCGGATTTTCTCGCGGCGCCGTTTCCGGTCGCGCTCGCGGACGCCGACACCATCGCCGGCGCGGGGCCGTTCCCCGGCCTGCACCACGTGCCGAGCGTGCTGCTGCTCGATCGCCAGGGCCGCGAGGTGTGGCGCCACGTCGGCCTCGCGGAGCGCGCGGAGCTCGAGCGCGCCCTCGAGCGCCACGAGTGAGCCGGCTACTCGGCGGCGAGCGGCGCCTCGGCGGCCGGTGCGCCCCGGTCCTGGGCTGCGTCGGCGCCGGGCCACGCGCGGGCCACGAGCCGCGTGACGAGCGGCGCGAAGCGGCTCCTCGCCTTGCCCACGGCGAGGTCGCGCACGAGCTCGAGGTCCGTGAGGACGGCGGCCCGGAGGGCCGGGCTGCGGACCCGTGCGCCGAGGCTGCCGAGCGCGCCGGGTAGCGCGCGCGCCGTCGTCGCGACCTGCCGAGCGAGCCGGCGTGCCCGCGCCTCGAGGCGTGCGCGGCGGCTCTGCGTCAGGAGCGGCGCCACCTCGTACACGAGGTTCGCGGCCGACCCGGCCACGCGGTGGGGAGCGCGGTGAAGTGCGCTCGCGTAGCGCGGGTGGCGCGCGAGGAACGCCAGCACCTGCTCCTTCGTGACGCCCGTCTCGGCGAAGGCGCGCTCGAGCTCCTGCTCGGCCGCGAGGCGCGCCTTGAAGAGGTACATCTGCACGCGCGAGTAGAAGTTCGCGGCCCCGTCGCCGCTCGTCTCCACGGCACAGAAGATCGAGCCGGGGTACTTCGCCGTCACGAGCGACTGCACGCCGTCCGACACGCCGCTCGAGGGCATGCAGCCGAACGGCTTCACGCTCAAGGTCATGTGCGCCTTCTTGTGGAGCACGTTGGCGATGACCTTGCCGACCTCCATGTGACCCTCGCCGCCGCGCAGATCGTTGGCGTAGTGCGGGTTGGCGAGCTCCGCGATGAGCTTCATGTCGGGCAGGTGGTAGTCGGAGAGGCCGGGCAGGAGCGCGAAGACACCGAACGCGGCGCGCAGCAAGCGCTCCGCGAGGCGCAGGAGCGCGAGGCGCCGACCCATGTCGAGCTCCGCGCTGCCCGCCAGGCCGTACTTGCCGCCGTCGTCGCTGCGCAGGGGCAGCCGGAGACGCGTGTCGCGCGACACCTCCCAGATGTTGTAGAGCAGCCACGCCGTCGTGAGCTGGATGTCGTTCTCCGAGCCCTCGCGCTCGAGGAACTCCTGCAGGTGGTAGTTGCCGTCGCCCTCGGTCGTCATCGCCCAGAACTCGCCGATGATCGACACCTTGGGGCGCACGCGCAGCTTGTCGACCGCCACGGCCGCGAACAGGGCGCGGCTCTGCCACAGGGCGAAGAGGATGCTGCCCTGGTCGGCGAGCGCGCGGTGACACAGGTCCCGCGCCGCGGTCATGGCGCGCGCGGTCGCGCCCGGCTCGAGCTCGTAGGGGCGGATGCGATAGCCGACGGCGTTCAACACGTCTCCGGCCACGATGGCCTTCAGGATCGCGATGAAGAAGGGCGGGTCGAAGACGAGCCCGCTCGCCTCGCCCGTGGCCTGCGCGAGACCGCCTTGCTGCTGGAACAGCATCACGCGGAAGCCGTCGAAGCCGGCGTCGCGCAGGGCCTTGCGGTACTCGGTGACGTACATGCCGAAGCGACATGGGCCGCAGGCCCCCGCGGTGAGAAAGACGTAGCGCTCCACGATGTCGTGCGCGGACAGGCCCGCCTCGTCGCGCAGCTGGCAGAGGTACTTCACGAGGTTGCCCACCGTGAAGTAGGTCGGATTGCACTGCGCGCGGTTGCCGTACTCCTTGCCGAAGCGGAGAGCCGCCGTGTCGGGCATGCCGATGTTCTCGACGCGGTAGCCGAGCCCGGCGAGTGCACCCGTGACGAGGTGGTCCTGCGCCTGCGTGAGACCGGCCACGAGCAGGGTCACGCGCGCGCGCTCGTCCGAGCGCACGCGCGGCTGCGTCATGCCGTCGCTCCACTGCCGGCGCGGCTCGCGCACGCCGAGCCGGGCGCGCTCCTCGCGCTCGAAGGCGGCGAGCTCCGCGTCGAGGTCGAAGTCGTCCCCCGGCGTGGGCTCCGGGGCGAGGGGCAGGCGGCGGTGTGCGCTGACGGCGGGGTCCGGACGGTCGAGCTGCGGGGTCGTGGGGGTCATGGCGGGCTCCTCGGAATCAGGCGGCGCGGGGGCGCCGGTCACGGCAGACAATGACCGATGGGTCATTCTTCGGGCAGCGGCGCCGCGCGCCGCACGCGGGAGGGGTCGGGCGGAGTCAGGCTGCGCCGGCGCCGTCGACGGCGCTCGCAGCGCCGCGGCGGGGCGCGGGGCCGTCGGCCGGCCGGCGGCCGAGCTGCACGAGGCCCGTGGCGCGCGGCGGCTCGGCAGGTCGCGGCGGCGCGGAGTAGGCGCGCACGCGCGCCGCGAGGGCCGCGATGCGAGCGTCGAGGTCGGGGTCGCTCTGGCGCCGCAGCCGCAGGCCGTCGGCCTTGCGCTGCATGAGCTCGAGGCGCTTCTCGGCCAGGCTCTGCTCGAGCGCGGCGCGCTTCCGGGCCGCGTCCGTGAGCGCCTCCTCGTGCAGCTTCAGGCTGTGGGCGTAGGTCTTGACGCGGATCTTGATCGAGCCCGAGGGCTTGTTGGCGTCGATGTCGTGCATGGCCGAGTAGGGGAGGCCCGCCTGGCCGACGATGCTCTCGACGATGCCGTAGGTGGGCGCGTCGTGCCCGCACTTGAAGCTCGAGAGGTCGAGCAACGCGATGTGCGGATGGCGCGCCGCGTACTTCACGGCCCACACCTTCTGGGCGCTGTTGGCCGAGTAGTTCTCGGGCCACACGTCGTCGAGGCCGAGCGGGTCCTCGCCGGGCGCGAACCAGCGGGCGAGGTAGTCCGGATCGCGCGGCAGCGAGCGCACGCTCAGGATCGGGTAGCCGAGCACCTGGTACTCCTCGGGGATCCCGTGGTTGAGGCCCGGGTCGGAGTGGTACGGCCGGCCGATGACCAGGATCGCGAGCCGGTTCTCTGCCTCCACCGTCTCGAGGATGGCTCGGCCCTTGTCCTGTAGATCGCGCTCGAAGGCCGCGAGCGCGCGCAGGCCCTCGCGGTGGGCGTGATCGCTCTCGTCCTCGGTGATGTCGAGGCGCGGTCCCCACACCTCGAACATGCGCCGGGCCATGAGGTTCGGCTCGCCGAAGCCGAGCGCCGGGTCGAGGTACTCGATGCCGCGCTGGCCGAAGAAGTCGACCTCCTTCGTGAAGGCGGCCTTCACGACGTCGGGCGAGCCGGCGACGATGGGGCAGCTCGCGTGGTCCATCGTGCCGGGCAGGAAGCTCGGCACGCTGGTGAGGATCGGGAAGAAGACGAAGTCGAGCGCCGCCTCCTCGTGATGCCGGAACAGGAGATCGTGGATGTGCGCCTGCGCGACCTTGGCCGGGAAGCACGGGTCCACCGAGCCGTACTTGCCGCCGCGCGTCCACAGCTCCTCGCTGGTCGGGTCGCTCCACACGACGTTCTGACGCCCGACCCCGAGCGCCTCGAAGTAGGCGCGGAAGTAGGGCCCGGTCGAGTACATGTTGAGCACGCGGGGCAGCCCGATGCGCACGCGCCGCCGCCGCTCGCGCGCCGGCGCCGGGGAGCGACGGAACGGGCGCCGCACCTCCACCTTGCGCCGCCCGAACAGGCCGAGCCGCACCTCGGTGTCGCTCACCTCGGTGCCCTCGGCGGGGAGCGGCTCGGGCTCGTGGAAGTGCTGGAACGCGCGGCGCGCCTCGTAGTCGAGCAGGTTCGGGTGCTGCTTGGCGATGCGCTTTCGCTCCTTCACGAGCGCGATCATCGAGGCCTCGCTCTCGACCGTGCCCTTCTCGCAGGAGAAGCCGGAGATGTAGCGCGCCGTGGTGCCGTCGGGGCAGCTCGTGTCCACGAAGGTGCGCTTGCACTCGTTGGGACAGAAGTGGCAAACGGTCGACTCGTCGTTCGTGGTCGTGTACTCGATGCCGATCGCCGCCTCGAGACCCACGAAGGTCGAGTGCCCACGGCGACCGACGACGCGCAGGGCCTCGAAGGCCGCGCCGAGGGCACCCGCTTCGCCGGTGTGCGGGTGGACGAACACCTCGGCATCCGGCACGCGCTCCTTGATGTAGTCGACCTGCGCCTTGACGGCGGCGAGGTTGTACTGCGTGCCGCCCTGCAGCACGAAGCGCCGGCCGAGCGAGGCGAGGCGCGGGATCTGCACCACGTACTGCCAGATGTTCTTCGGCAGTACCTGGGCGAGCCCGGCCAGCAGCTCCTCCTTGGCGAAGCCCTCCTTTTGGAAGTTCACCCGGTCGGTGTCGAGGAAGACCGCGCAGCCGTAGCTGAACAGCGGGGCGAGCTCGGCCTGGAACGCCGTCGCGGCGTACTCCTTCACCGGCAGACCGAACTGGTCGGCCATCGCCTGCAACAGCATGCCGTTGCCCGCGGAGCACGAGTTCGAGAGCCGGAAGCTCGAGATGTCGCCGTTCTTGAGGAACAGGACCTTGATGTCCTGCCCACCGATGTCGCACACCACGTCGACGTCGCCGCAGTAGCGGATCGCGCTCGTCATGTGCGCCACCGTCTCGACGACGTTCACGTCGACGCGCATCGCGCGCTCGAGCACGTCGGCGGCGTAGCCGGTGGCCCCCACGCCGATCACCTCGAGCTCCGCTCCCTGGCTCGTGACCGCCCGGGCAAGCGCCGCGAAGAGCTCCTTGGCGTCCTTGATCGGGTTGCCCTGCGACAGCTGGTAGGCCTTGGCGAGGATCGCGCCGGCCTCGTCGACGAGCACCGCCTTCGACGAGGTCGAGCCGCCGTCGATGCCGATGACGCCGCGGACCTTGTCGCCGGCCGCGAGCGCGCGCGGCACGAAGGGCTCGATGGCGTAGAGGCGCGCGAACTCGGCCGCCTCGCTCGTCGAGGCCACGAGCGGCGGGCCCGCGCTGCCCGCGAGCCGCGCCTTGCGACCGGTGGTCATGTACTCGACGAGCGGCGCCGTCCCGCGGAAGGCGAGGGCGGCGCCCGCCTCGGCCTCGGCGCTCCGGCTGGCGGTGCCGTACACGCAGGCGCCGAAGGCGGCGTAGTACTGCGCGTTGTCGGGCACGAAGATGAGCTCGGCGAGGTCCGCCGTCTCGGGGAACTCGTGGCCGCGCTCGCGCCACACCTCGGGGATGCGCAGGCGCCAGCACTCCTGCAGGAAGGGCAGGTAGGTGTTGGGCCCGCCGAGCAGGATCACGCGGTGCTTCAGCGTCGAGCCGCGGGTCAGCACCGACAGGTTCTGCAGCACGATGGCATCGGCGAGCGAGCACAGGATCTCGCGCGCGGGGATGCCGCTCTTGACCAGGTTGACCACGTCGGTCTCGGCGAACACGCCGCATTTCGCCGCCACGTGGTGGAGCTTGTCGGCGTCGAAGTGCACCGCGCGCACCTCGTCGGCCGCCATGCCCACCTTGATCATGCACTTGTCGATGGTCGCGCCCGTGCCCGAGGCGCACTTGTCGTTCATCGACGGGACGGCGACCTTCTCGCCCGTCTTGGCGTCGCGCGTGAACATGATGATCTTGGCGTCCTGACCGCCGAGCTCGATCACGCTGCCGACGTCCGGGTGCAGGCGCTCCACCGCGAGCGTGACGGCGTTCACCTCCTGCACGAACTTCGCGCCGAGGACCGGCGCGAGCGGCGCGGCACCCGAGCCCGTGACGAACAGGCGCCAGCGCTCCGGCGGCGACGCCGGAAAGGCTGCCGCGATGGCCTCGAGGAAGGCGAGCACCATCTCGGGCTGCTTCGTGTTGTGGCGCTGGTAGTCGCACCACAGGATCGCGTGGTCGTTCGGGTCGAGCACCACGGCCTTGACGGTCGTGGAGCCGATGTCGATGCCGAGCAAGACAGGCTCGGTGCGCTGCGCGTGCGTCGCGTCCGGTGGTGGCATGCCGTCCCTCCAGCGAAACTGACTGACCAGTCAGTCGTGGACTATCACGGGTGCACGGCTCATGCAAACGTTGCGTAGCGTCGCTTTCGGGGCGCCGCTCGAGCGGCGCGAGCGGGGCGCGCTCCACCACGGAGGCACCGAGCCACGGAGCGCGATCTCGAGGACCCTCCGAGCCCGACCGGCTCCGTGCGCGCTCCGCGCCTCGGGTGGCGTCGTGGTGCGCTCCTGCACGTGCTCGGCCGTTGGTCGCGTGCTCTCGGGCGCCACGGCCTCGGTGGCCAGCGGGCGCGCGCTGATTTAGGGTGGGCCGGCGATGGAGAAGGAAGAGCGGCGCGCCGAGATCCTCCGGGCGGCACGCAAGGTGTTCGCGACCAAGGGCTACCACGAGGCCAAGGTCGACGACATCGCGGCCGCGGCGCAGGTCGCCAAGGGAACCGTCTACCTCTACTTCCGCGACAAGCGCACCATCTTCTCGGACCTCGTCGATCACCTGTTCACGCGCGTCGGCGCCGCGATCTTGCGCGTCGACACGGCGGGCGACGTGGCGGCGCAGATCAAGCACAACATCCGCGCGATCCTGAGCGTGCTCGTCGACGACGCGGACACGATGCAGATCCTGTTCGCGCACGCGAGTGCCCTCGACCCGGCCTTCACGGCCAAGATCCGCTCCTTCCACGACGGGTTGAAGCACCTGCTGAGCGACAGCCTCGTCGAGGGGCAGCGGCTCGGGATCGTGGCCACCGGCGACACGCGCCTCTACGCGAGCCTCACCATGGGCGCGCTCCGCGAGGTGCTGATCGAGCAGGCCGAGCGCCCGTCGAGCCGCCGCTCGCGCGAGCAGATCGTGGAGGATCTCTACGCGTTCCTGGCGCGCGGCTACCTGCGCGTGCCGGAGACCCACGGTCCGGGCGCCGCGCCCCCGGAGCCAGGGCCGTCCGCGCCCGAGGCCGCCGCCGCGGACGCGCGCGCCGGCACCGGGCCGGCTAGCCGACCAGCACCCGACGCGCGAAGCGCACCAGGAGCTCGGCGGCCCGGGGCGTCTCCTCGGCGGCGGCGATGAGCGCGTCGGGGCTCTGTCCTTCCGCGGCGATGAGCGCGCGGCGCGCCTCGAGGTAGCCGAGGATCACCTGGCGGTCGAACTCGGGATGGAACTGTACGCCGTAGCAGCGGGGGCCGAAGCGGAGCGCCTGGTGGCGGTCGCGCGCCGAGCGCGCCAGCACCACGGCGCCCTCGGGCGGCCGCACCACGGTGTCCACGTGGCTCACCTGGGCGAGCAAGCGCGTCGGGAGCCCGGCGAACAGGGGATCGGGCGCGACGAGCTCGATGGTGGTCGGGCCGATCTAGCGCCCGGCCGGGTTCGCCGCCACCTCGCCCCCGAGCGCCTGCGCCAGGAGCTGGTGGCCGAAGCACAGGCCGAGGGTCGGGACGCCGCGCGCGACGAGCGGGCGGAGCAGCGCCTCGCACGCGAGGATCCAGGGCTCGCGCGCCGGGACGTGGGCGGCCGAGCCCGTGATGATGAGCGCGGCAGGCGGGGTCGGGAGGCGCGCGAGGGCGTCGCGGCCCTCGGCCTCGCGCACGTCGAAGCTCACGAAGCCGTGCGGCCACGCGTCTCCGACGGTGCGCGCGATCATGGCGGCGAAGGATCCGGAACGCGCGCGCACGTCCGGCACCGGCTCGCCGGTGACGAGGATCGCGATCGGGCCTGCTGCGCTCATGGCACCCACCATAGCCGACTTCGCGCGCGTGGCTCGTGGACCGGCGTCGCCGGCGTCGGTGTGCGGCGGAGGCAGCGCTAGCCGATGGCCGCCGAGCGCGTTCCGGGCGTCGCGCCGAGCCCCGCTCGCGCGTGGCAGCTGCCGCCGTGGTGGCCGTCGTGCAGCACCCTGGCAGCGAGCTACCTGTGGGGTGCGGGCGCCGTGACCCTCGCCAACGCGGTCGCGATCGCCGTGGCGGCGCCGTGGCCCCGCGGCGGCCTGTGGGTGAGGCTGGGTCACCACGCCTTCGACGCGCTCGCCGTGCTCGCGGCGGGCGTGGGGCTCGCTCTGCCCGCGTGGCTGTGCGCGCGCCTCGGGCGCGAGCGCAGCCCCGCCGCGCACGTCGCGCTCGCGGTCCTCAACGTGCTCGGCGCGTGGGCCCTGCTCGGCCCGGACCTCCGGAACCAGGCTTCGGGGCTCTTCGACGGCAAGGCGGAGGGCGTCGTGTACGCGGGCTACGTGCTCGGCGCCGGCCTGCTCGTGTCGGCGAGTCAGGTGGCGGCGGGCGCGCTCGCCCGGCGGCGCTGGCTCCGGCCGCTGCCGCTCGTGGCGGGCGCCACGGTGCTCGTGCTCGCGCACCTGTGGGCGCGCGACGACTACCCCGAGGTGCACGCCGGAGCCTTGTGGGCCGGGGCGGTGCTCATCGGCTCGGCGCTCGTCGTCTGGCCCGGCTGGCAGCCGGCGCGCCTGCGGCGAGCGGCCGAGCGCGCGGCCGCCGCACCGCTCGTGCTCGCCTTGCTCGTGCCGCCCCCGAACGCCGTGCGGCTCGCGCTGTTCCGCGAGCCGGGCAGCGCGCCCGCGTTCGTGCTCGGGCGCTTCGCCTGGCCGCCGCCGGCCCTCGCGCCCGCGGCCCACGCGGGCCTGCACGCCCTCGCCGCCCGCTCGCTCGCGCCGCGCGTGCGCGACAAGCGGGCGTTGCAGCCGGTGGTCGTGCTGCTCACCGTCGACGCCCTGCGCGCCGACGTCGTCGCCGGGGACCACGACGACGTGGTCCCGCACCTCGCGGCGCTGCGCGACTCGGGCGCCTGGTTCGAGCGGGCGGTCGCGCCCGGCTCCCAGACGAGCGTGTCGCTCACGAGCCTGTTCACGGGCCGCTACTTCTCGGAGCTGCGCTGGAGCGAGCACGGCACGGGGCGGAGCCGCTTTCTGTACGCCGCGGACGATCCGAGCCCCCGCTTTCCCGAGCTCCTCGGCGCGGCGGGTGTGCACACCGAGAGCTTCCTCGGCCTGTCGTTCCTGAGCGGCGAGTACGGCATCGCGCGCGGCTTCGCCGCCGAGCACGTGTACAGCACGGGGCGCAGCCACGCGTTCGTGCACGACGTGCTCGAACCGCTCGTCGCCGCCCTCCGGCGGGTCGGGCCGGGCCCGGCGCTCTTCTACGCCCACGTGATGGAGCCCCACGCTCCCTACGATCGCGGGCCCCGGCGCGAGGGCAGCGACTTCGAGCGCTACCTGTCCGAGGTCGCCCTCGTCGACTCGTACGTGGGCCGCATCCGGCGCACGCTCGCCGAGCGCCTGCCCGCGCGGGGCCATCTCATCGTCACCGCCGACCACGGCGAGGCCTTCGGCGAGCACGGCACCTTCTTCCACACGAAGACCCTGTACGAGGAGCTGGTGCACGTGCCCCTGCTCGTGTCGGGACCCGGCGTGCGGCCGGGGCCGCGCTCCGAGCGCGTCGGCCTCGTCGACCTCGCGCCGACCCTGCTCGAGCTCTTCGGCCAGCCGGTGCCGGCCGAGCTCGCCGGGGTGAGCCTCTTGCCCGCGTGGCGCGGCCAGCCGCTCGCGCTGCGGTCGCCGCTCGCGGCCGAGGGCCGCATGCGCCGCGCGTACTTTCGCGGCGAGCTCAAGGCCATCGAGGATGCGCGGCGCGGCACGCTCGAGGTCTACGACCTCGAGGCCGATCCGGGCGAGCTCGACAACCTCTGGGACCGCGACCGGGCCCGGGCGCTGCCCGTGGTCTCCGCCTTGCGAGCCTACTTCGCGGTGCACGCCTACGCGGCGCCGGGCTACGAGACGCCCTACAAGCCGTGAACGACGAGCCAGCACCGAAGGAGCGGGCCGACGACCGCGACCAGGGCGCGCGCACGCGTGCCGATGTGCGGAGCCCGGACTGGGCTCACGGCAAGCTCGCGCTCGGCTGCAGCCTCGCCGCCGTGCTCTGCGCGCTCGCGTTCTGGCTCGTGCGCGGCTGGCTCGCGCGCTGAGGCGGCGCGCCGCCCGGTGGCGTTCACAGCTCGGCGCGCAGGGCGAGCCCGCCGTGGAACGCGAAGCCGCCGAGCGCGTAGCTGCGGTCCGCCTCGACGACCTCGAGCGCGCGCAGGCAGGCGCCGGGCTCCAGCGTGGCGCCGATCCAGGTCCCCTCGGCGAGCTCGGCCTCGACGCCGACCACGGCCGCGATGCGCGCCGTCCAGTCGAACTGCCCGCTCGCGCCGTCGATGGTGAGCGCCGCCGGAAGCCGCAGGGCGACCGCCGACGCAGCGCCGCCGATGACGAAGCGCCAGCCCGGGGCCATCGGGACGTGGGCCGCCGACGCGACGCCCACCTCGAGCCAGCGCGCGCCCGGCTCGCCGAGCGCGGAGAGCCAGCGACCCGCGAGGCTCGTGCCCACGATGCCGAGCTTGTACTCGACGCCGAGGCCCGGCCCGAACAGCACCCCGGGGCCCGCGGCCGGAAGCCCCGTGACGCCGAGCGAGGCGCTCACCGCGACCCTGCTCGTCCGGGCTGCGCCCGCGCCGGCCGCGCCGTCGGGGCCATTGGGCTCGACGGGCGTCGCCGTCTCGTCGGGTCGCGCCACGCGGCGCACCATCTCGGCCGTGGCGATGGCGACGAAGCGCGCCGCGACGTCGGGCGCATAGCCGTCGAGGCCGAGCGTGCGCTCGACGAGGCCGTGCCCGCTGCGCCGCACCTGGATGGCCGCGCGGCCCGCCCCGGGTAGATCGATCCAGACCTGGATGAAATCGCCCTCGAGCGGCCCGTTCGGCGAGGCGGCGAGCGGCATGCTCGGATCGAGCTCGATGCCGACCAGGCGCAGCACGCGTACCTCGTTCAGCTTCTCGCCCGCGGCGCGCGACAGCGCCACCCGCACCGCCACGGGTGGCGGATCGGGGCGCGGGGGCACGGGGCCGGCCTGCGCGACGCGCTGGTCCGCGCCGTCGGCGGCACGCGCCACGGCTGGCCAGGCGAGCCCGCAGGCCGCCCCGAGGGCCGCGAGGGCCCATGCGACGGCCCGGGCCCCGGAAGGTGCACGGGCGGGGCGTCCGCACGGCACCCGCGCCGGGTCGGCGTCAGGGCGCCTTCGGAGGGGTGGCGGTCCCGGCGGGGGGCTCCCCGGGCCTGGCGCTGGCGCTCGCGCTGGCGCTCGCGCTGGGGGCCGGCTGGGACGCGGAGCCGGAGGGAGCTGGCGCGTCGCCCGGCTTGGCGGAGCCGTCGGTCTTCGGAGCGGCGCCGTCGTTGCCCTTGCCGTCGTCCTTCGCGCGCTCGGCGGCGAGGCGGAGCAGCATCTGCGCCACGCGGGCGCGGCAGCCGCCGGTCGCGTGGTCGGCGAGATACTTCTGGCCGAGCCGCATCGCTTCGTCTCTGTGCCCCGCACGATCCTCCGCCTCGATGAGGTTGCAGAGCGCATCTTCAGCCAAAGCGCCCCCGGGCGACAAGTCGCGATACGCCTGGTAGTACTTTGCGGCCTGGCCGTGCTCGCCACTCTGCTCGAGCAGCGCCGCCAGCTTCCAGGCGGCGAGCGACGCCACCTGCGGGTCGCTGCGGTCGTTGACGGCGCGCTCGAGCGCCTGGCGCGGGGTCGAGTCGTTGGCGAAGCGCGTGGCGTCCGCGATGCAGAGCAGATCGCGGGCGCTGGTGACCTTGGCGATGTCGATGGCGTTCGCCTGCAGCTGCTTCAGCACGCCGGCGAAATCATCGGCCATGCAGAGCTGTTGCCACGTGGCGGGCGGCTCTGCGGTCGCGGTGGGGGCCGGCTCGCCGGGGACGGGCTCGCGTGCGATCTTCACGGGCAGCGGCCGCGGAGGCAGCGGGGGCGTGGTCAGCTCCGTCGGCGGGACGCGCGTCACCGCCACGCGGGTCGGGATCGTGAGTCGCTCGTGCTCGCGCACCGTCGTGGTCCGCAGCCCGACCTCGGGGTCGGGCGAGGCGATCTCGGCCGAGCCGGACAGCACCTCGAGGTCGGCGGTGTCGCCGTCGGTGCGCACGCGCACGACGCCGTCCTCGGTACTGACCGAGGCGCCGCCGACGAGCATCGAGATACGGGTAGGCTCGGCCGCACTGCCGTCCGTGGCGAGCTCGGCCTGGCCGCGCACGAGGCGCAGCGTGACGCCGCCGGCCGACTGGGACACCCGCTCGACGATGCCCCCTGGCGAGACCTTCATGCTGCCACCGCCGGGCAGATCGTAGGCCATCTTCAGGGTGCCGGCGGCGAACAGCGCGGGCCGCTGCTCGCTCGTGCCCTCGAGCGGCGCGACCGGTCCGGCCGCGGACGGCGCCGGGTGCGACTCGATCTTGCGGCCGAGCACGATCCCCGCGCCGAAGCTCGCCACCACGGCAGCCGTCGCCACGCCGAGCAAAAGCCGGCGCGAGCGCCAGCCGTGCGCCTCTGCCCCGCCACCCGCCGCAGCCCCGACCGCCAAGCGCCGCTCGAGCCGGCGCCACACGCGGTTGACGCGCGCGGGCTCGGCGTGGTCGCGCAGGCTCTCGGGCCGGATGCGGGGCGGGCGCGTCACGTTTCGTCCCCCTCGTCGCCCTCGCGACCCTCGCGGCCAGCCTCGCTCGGCGGCCCTTCGCCCTCGAGGCGGGCCTCGACGAAGCTCGCGTCGAGATGGTTCTGGGCGCGCCGGATGCGGCGCTTGACCGTCGCGAGCGAGCAGCCGCAGAGCTCGGCCGTCGCCTGGAGATCATGCCCCTCGACGAAGCGCAGCGTCCAGGCGATGCGGTCCGCGGGCGCCAGCGTGCGGAGCAGCGCGTAGACCTGCGCCAGCTCGTACCGGGTGTGCTGCGAGGCGTCGGGGCTGGCGATGCAGTCGATCTCGATGGGGTCGGCGCGCCCGATCCCGAGGAAGCGCAAGATCGCGGCGCGCCGCAGGCGCGAGCGCATCGCGTGCACGACGATGGAGCCGAGCCAGCTCCTGAAAGCCTTGGGATTGCGGAGACCTGCGAGGCCGTCGAAGGCGCGCAGGAAGGCGTCGTGGGTGACGTCCTCGGCCTCGTGCGAGGAGCCGGCGATGCGCGCCGCGAGGTTGAGGGCGAAGCTCGCGTGGCGGCGGTACAGCAGCTCGTACGCCGACATCTCGCCGCGCTGCGCCATCGCGACGAGCGCGTCGTCGGGCAGTGCGGCGAGCGGGGAGCGCGAGCTCGCGGGCGCCGGGGCGGCCGCGCGGGCAGGGCGCTTCGGGGCGGGCGTCTCCACCTCGGTCGCATCGACCGCGGAGCCACCCACCAGCCGCAGCCGGCTATTTTCGCGCCCTTGTGTCATGGATGGACCGAGGTCTCGGGGCTTAGACGCCCACCGTCCATATTGTGGCTCACGCTCCCACCGGGCCAGCGAAAAGAGGGCGCGCGGGCCCCGCGGCCTTGTCTAGTGGCCCGCCTCGGGCTCTTCCGGCGTCGGGCGGTCGCGCCACGGCTGCGGCTCCTCGCCCTCGAGCCCCACCTTGCATTGCAGGCCCTGACACATGCTGTGGTAGCTCGCCGTGCGCCCGCAGCCGGTGGCGGTGTACTTGCCGCCCCACTCGGGCGTCACGGTCACGTCCTTGTCGGGGCAGCTGAGATCCTTCGGCGCGCGGATGCGCACGAGCTCGGCGGCGTTGCCCTGGAGCGCGAAGCCCGCGCCGCAGCCGAGCCCGAGGGCGCCGAGCAGCGCCGCACCGAGCGTGGCCAGGGCGGCGGAGGGACGCGGCATCCCGACGAGCTTCGGCCGTCCGGGCCGGGCTGTCAACGCGGGCGGGCCGGCAGCGCTGTGCTAAAAAGAGGGCGCTTTGAAGCCCTCCGCCGTCGTCGCCTGGTCGTTCGCGTGGGCGCTCGCCGCCGTCGCCGCGGGCGGGGCCGCGTGCACGACCGCGCCGCCGCCGCCGAACCACACGAGCGAGGCGCCGCCGCCCCGCCCGACCCTGAGGCTCTTCGTGCTGAGCACGCTCGCGGGGGGGCTCGAGCCCTGCGGCTGCACGAAGACCCAGCTCGGAGGCGTCGACAAGCTCGCCGCCCACCTCGTGGCGCAGCGCGCCGGCGCGGCCAAGGGCATGCTGGTCGCGGCGGGGCCGCTCTGGTTCGTCGACACGGCCCTCAAGCCCGAGCGCAAGGTGCAGGACGGAGCCAAGGCCGAGGCGCTGGCGGATGCCTTGCGCGAGATGTCGCTCGTGGCCTGGGCGCCCGGCGCGAACGACTGGGCGGCCGGCGCGGACGAGCTCGAGCGGCTCGCGAAGAGGAGCGGTGCCAAGCCCCTCGCGGCCAACGTACGCGCGCCCGCGCTCGCGGCGAGCACCCTCGAGACCGCCGGCTGGCTCAAGGTCGGCATCCTGGGCCTGAGCGACCCGAAGACCCAGCTCGGCAAGTACCCCGAGGGCGTCACCGTGTCGGGCGACGTGCTCGCGGCCGCGCGCCGCGAGATCGCGAGCCTGCGGCAGCAGGGGGCGCACGTGCTCGTCGCGCTCGCGGCGCTGCCGCGCGGCGAGGCCCTGCGTCTCGCCGACGAGCTGCCGGAGCTCGGCGTGCTCGTCCTCGGCAAGCCGGCCGCGGCGGGCGAGATCAACGACCACCAGGCCGAGCCCATGCTGGTCGGCTCCACGCTGGTCGTCGAGGCGGCGAACCACGCCCAGACGGTGAGTGTCGTCGACATCTACGCCGTCGAGGGCGAACGGGCGCCGCTCGTGCTCGCCGACACGGGCGTGGCGCGCGCCGTCGCCATCGCCAACCTGGCGCGGCGCGAGAACACGCTCGACGCGCTCATCGACAGCTGGGAGCGCTCCCTGGCCGTCGACCCGAAGGACCTCGCGGCGCGCAGGCAGGAGCAGAAGGCGCTCGCCGCGGAGCGCAAGGCGCTCGAGGCCGAGGTGCCGGCCGCGCCGGCGCAGAGCTTCTTCCGCTACGGCTTCGCCGAGGTGAAGGAGAGCATGGGTCGCGAGCCCCACGTGCGCGAGCGCCTGGTCGCCTATTACAAGCAGGTGAACGAGCACAACAAGACCGCCTTCGCGGGCAGCGCGCCGCCGGCCGTCATGCCTGGCGAGGCGGGCTACCTCGGTGTCGAGGCGTGCTCGAGCTGCCACCCCGGGGCGCGCCGGGTGTGGGACGGGACGTCGCACGCCAAGGCCTACGTCACGCTCCAGACGGAGTTCAAGGAGTACAACCTCGACTGCGTGAGCTGCCACGTCACGGGCTACGGGCGCCCGGGCGGATCGACCGTGACCGTGAACGACACCCTGCGCGGCGTGCAGTGCGAGGAGTGCCACGGTCCGGGCTCGCTCCACGCGGCGCACCCGGAAAAGGAGCGGCTCATCACGCGCTCGCCCGACCTCGGCCGCTGCGCCTCGAGCTGTCACCACCCGCCGCACGTGGCGGAGTTCGACCCGAAGCTCATGGTCGACCGCATCCTCGGGCCTGGCCACGGCAAGTGACGCGCGCGCGAGCGCCGCCCGCCGTCGAGCTTCCGGCGCCGGCCGAGCCCTGCTAGATCGGGCTCGTGGAAGAGAACATCCCGGTCGGTGTGGCGGGCCGCGTGCGGATGGGAGCTGCCGATCCCGGCCCCGAGCAGGTGCTGTTCGAGGGCAGCCCGGCAGTGGTTCCCAGCTTCTGGGTGCTGCTGATCTGCTTCGTCACGCTCGGCCTGGCGCTCATCTACTTCTACTTCCGGCAGACGAACCGGCGCTACCGCATCACGACCCAGCGCATCGTCGTCGACACGGGCCTCTTCTCGAAGCGCCTGGAGCAGGTCGACATCTACCGCATCACCGACTACTCGGTGGAGCGGCCGTTCTTCCAGCGCATCATGGGCACGGGCAACATCTACCTCGAGGCCATGGACAAGTCGACGCCGCACCTGCGGCTCGTCGGCCTCAAGACCGACGTCGTCAAGCTCTACGAGGCGCTGCGCCACGCGACCGAGACCGCGAAGCGGAGCCGCGCCGTGGCGATCGTCGACAACGAGTAGCGGCCGCTAGGGCCGGTCGCCCCGCGGCGCGTCGCCCGGGCGCGCCGGCGGGGGTGCGCCCCCGATCTCGAGGCCGCGGTAGCGCAGTCGGAGCAGGCCGAGCGCGACGAAGCCGACGGCCACCGCGAACCACAGCGTCGCCAGGCGGATGAGCAGCATGGTGCCGAGCGCGGCGTCGGGCGCCACGCTGCCGAGCTGCACGAGTTGCTGCTCGATGAGCCCGTCGACGACCCCGAGCCCGCCCGGGATGGGGATGACCGCGCCGGCGAGCGTCGCCGTCGAGTAGAAGAAGATGGCGAGCGTGACGGGCGTCGTCTGGTCGAAGCCTCGCAGGATGAGCCACAGCGCCAGGCCCTCGAGCGACCAGCCGACGAAGGACAGGAGCGTCGGGATGACGAGACGGCGCGGCGTCGTGAGCAGGCGCAGGTGCCCCATCGCCGCCTCGAGCTTGGGGGCCACCCGCGCCCCGAAGCGCCCGAAGCGCCCGAGGCGCGCGATGAGCGGCGCCGAGAGGCCCGGGAAGGCGATGAACACGAGCAGGCCGACGACGAGCACCGTGCCCGCGACGGCCCACCAGATGCCGCCCGAGAAGCCCGTGCTGCCGATGGTGATCATCGCGATGACGCCGATGACGTCGGTCGCGCGCTCGGCCACGACGATCGGTGCGGTGCGCTCGATCGGGATGCCGCGCGTCTGGAAGAGCACGAGCGACTTGAACACCTCGCCGAGCTTGCCGGGCGTCACCGTGAGGACGAAGCCCGACAGGAAGGTGAGCAAGCTCTCGCCCTTCGGGATGCCGCGGATGTCGAGGACCTTGAGGTAGTACTCCCACTTGAGGAAGCGCAGCAGGTAGTTCGAGAAGGCGAGCCCGCAGGCCGCGGCGAAGGTCCACCACGCGTAGCTCGCGAGCCGCGCCCGCACCGGCTCGACGCCGCGGTAGATGACGAACGCGCCGTAGAGCACGATCGCCACGAGCATCACGCCGACCACGCGCCGGACGACCGAGCTCGACCTCGGCGCGGGTGCCGCCGGAGGCGCCGGAGACGACGGCTCGCTCATCGCCGTGCGCCGCGCTGCAGGCGCACGACGAGGCGCGTCAGGAGGTAGAGCGCCGCGACGGCCACGATCGAGATCGCGGCGACGTAGAGGACCCAGCGGTCGACCGGGATGGAGCCGCCGGCGAGACCGCTCGGCCCCTCGGGCTCGAGCGCCGCCTGCGGCACGGCCGTCGTGGCGGCGCTGGCGCTCGCGCTTGGCGCAGCGGCGCTCGGGCCCGCGGCGGCGGAGCTCCCCGACGCGGTGGTCGCGGTCGGGACCCCGGACGGCAGCGCGGAGCCGCCGGGTGGCTCGAGCGTGCGGGCTGGGGGAGGCGCCTCGGGATCCATGTCGGGCGGGCGTCGGGCGGAGCGAGATCCGCGGCGGCGCAGGTCAGCCTGCTAGCACGCCCGGGGTCGGGGCAGCAAGCCGGCGCCCGGAGCGGTGACGGCTACTTGCCCGCGAGCGGATCGTCGCCCTTGAAGCCGTTGGCGTGCGCCCAGGCGGTCGCTTCCTTGGCGAGCTGCTTGCGGTCGGCCTCCGACAAGCCGTCGATGAACTGCTTGTGGGTCTGGGGCCGCAGGCCGCGGAGCTTCTTCCACTCCGTCTTGGCGAAGAAGTCGACCACCTGCTGCATCTGCTCCTCGGTGACGGTCTTGTCGAACTTGGGGAGCTTCAGATCGAGGAAGGCGACGAGCCGGAAGTCGTAGAGCAGGGCGTCGGTGAGCGTCGGCGGCAGCTCGCGCGCCCCCGCGGCCACCGGCGTGTCGAGGCCCGTCGCCTTCGCCTCGTTCGCGAGCTTGATGCCGTCGTAGGGCTCGGGCGAGCCCTTGTCGACGTTCGCCTTGAAGGACTCGATGCGGCCGAGGACCGTCTCGGCCTTCTTGGGCTCGGCGCTGGCGGTCGTGCCCGGCGTCGCGGCGGTGCCGGTCGCCGAGCCCGTGGCCGAGCCCGTGCCCGCACCCTTGGTGTCGCCACCACAGCCACCCAGGCTCGCCGCCACCAGCACCACCGTCGCGACCCGCCCTACGACACGGTTCTTCATGGTTCGCGTCTTAGGCGAATCGGCCCGGGCTTGTCGAGTGGCTCGTGGTGGTGCCCCCGACGATGCGCGTCCTAGCGCGCGCGGGCGCGCGCCACGGCGGCGCGGACGAGCTCGAGCACGGGCGGGCCGCTCCGCTGCAGGAAGCTGTAGCTCACCCGCACCACGGGCTGCTCGAGGCCGAGCAGGCGCACGATCCCCGCGGGGCTCGCGTCGACGACCACCTCGGCGCCACTCGCACGGATGGTGGCCGCGAGCTCGGCGCGCTGCGCGTCGGAGTAGCCCATGGCCGGCAGCACGCGCGAGACCCCTGGGTAGCGGGCGAAGAGGTCCTTGATCGAGCCCGTGGCGCCGGGGCGCGGGTCGACGATCGTGGCGCCGCCGCGCTCGGCGGCGAGCAGTCCGGCGCCGAAGGTCATGCCGCCGTGGGTGAGCGTCGGACCGTCCTCGACGACGAGCGCCCGCTTGCCCCGCACCTTGTCGGGCGACTCGAGCTCGATGGCGAGGTCGCTCTCGACGTGGGCGGCGTTCGGGTTGAACTTGCGCGCGCGCTCGCGCATCGCCGCGAGATCCTCGGCCCGCGCCTCGCTCACCTTGTTGATGATGACGACGTGGGCGGCGAGGAAGTTCGTCTCGCCCGGGTAGTACGAGCGCTCGTGACCGGGGCGCAGCGCGTCGAGCACGGCGAAGTGCAGATCGGGCTTCACGAACGAGAAGTCGTTGTTGCCGCCGTCCCAGAGCACGACGTCGGCCTCGGCCTCGGCCATGGTGAGCAGTCGCCGGTAGTCGACGCCCGCGAAGATCGGCAGTCCCTTCTCGAGGTAGGGCGCGTACTCCTCGCGCTCCTCGATGGTGCAGCCGTGCTTGTCGAGGTCGGCGAGCTCGCCGAAGCGCTGCACCGCCTGGCGCTCGAGGTCGCCGTAGGGCATCGGGTGGCGCATGACGGCGACGCGTTCGCCCGCGGCGAGCAGCTCGCGCGTCAGGAACTGGCTGAGCGGGCTCTTGCCGCAGCCCGTGCGCACGGCCGTGACCGCGAGCACCGGCTTCTTGGCCGTGAGCTCGGTGTGCTTCGGCCCGAGCAGCACGAAGCTCGCGCCGGTCGCGAGCACGAGGCTGCCCTTGTGCATCAGGTCCTCGTGGCTCACGTCGCTGTAGGCGAAGAACACGAAGTCGATGCCGAGCTCGCGCACGAGCTCGGGCATGCGCTCCTCGGAGTAGATCGGGATGTCCGCGCTGTAGTCCGGCCCGGCGAGCGAGCGCGGGAACGCGCGCTGATCGATGAACGGGATCTGGGTCGCCGTGAAGGCGCAGACCTCGTGGTCCGGGTGATCGCGGAAGAACGTGAGGAAGTCGTGGAAGTCGCGGCCGGCGGCTCCCATGATGAGGCAGCGGTAGCGTTTGGGGGTCGACATGGGTGTGCTGCACTCCTCGCGCGGCTTCGGCCCCGAAGCAACTGGGTCGCGGCACCATTTCTGCGGCCCTTGCGCCGGGCCGTGCGTCCCATGTGACACGGCGCGTCGTGACGGTTAGGAATGGCACACCTTGACCCGTGACACGACGGAACGTCGCATAGATGGCGGCGGCGTGATATTTGCTTGCCGCCGTCCCAACCCGCGCGCCGAACGTCCGGCCGCCCAGCCCGAGGACCGAGCGATGCCCGAGCGACGATCCGAGTCCCGCCCCGACGGTTCGCGGCGCCCCCCGCGGCCGTCACGACCCCGGCTCGTCGCGATGGCGGCGCTGTGCTGCGCCGCGCTCGGCGCCGTGTCGGCGGGCGCCTGCGGGCGGACCGGGCCCTGGGACTTCGACGACGAGGGCTACGGTGCCGGCGGGCCCGGCGGGCACGGCACGGGCGCCCCAGGGGCGGGCGGGCAGGGTGCGGGCGGCACCGGGCTCGGCGGCAGCGGCGCAGGCGGGCTCGTCGGCGGTGGTGGCAGCGGCGGTGCGTGCGTGCTCGACGTCGACTGCGAGGACGGCGACAGTTGCACGACGGACCGCTGCGCCGGTGGCCTGTGCAGCCACTTCATGCGCGACGACGACGAGGACGGGCACGTGGCGGAGGCCTGCCTCGGCGACGACTGCAACGACCTCAACCCGAACGCCTACCCGGGTCACCCGGAGCTCTGCAGCGACGGCAGCGACAACGACTGCAACGGCGTCGAGGACTGCTTCGACCCGGTGTGCGTCGGCAACCCGACCTGTGGCTGCGTCCCCGCGCCGGGCGGCGAGAGCTGCACGAACGGCGTCGACGACGACTGCGACGAGGCGGTCGACTGCCTCGACACGAACTGCCAGGGCACTCCTGCCTGCGGCTGCGCGGCGAGCGAGACCGGCCACTGCGACAACGGGCTCGACGAGGACTGCGACGACCAGATCGACTGCGCCGACTCGAACTGCTTCTCCGACCCGGCGTGCCAGTGCGTGGGCGCGGTCGAGAGCTGCTCGAACGGCATCGACGACGACTGCGATCTGCTCGTCGACTGCGCCGACTCGAACTGCTGGGGGATGTTCCCGTGCGCCTGCATCCCGCCCGGCACGCCCGAGGTGTGCAACAACGGCAGCGACGAGGACTGTGACGGCGACGTCGACTGTGCCGACACCGACTGCAACTCGTCGCCCGCCTGCACGCAGTGCGAGGCCGAGAACTGCACCGACGGCCTCGACAACAACTGCAACGGCGCCATCGACTGCGCCGACGTCGAGTGCTGGTTCGACCCGGCCTGCGCGCCCGAGCCGGAGCTCTGCAACAACGGGCTCGACGACGACAACGACGGCAAGATCGACTGCCAGGACCCGGACTGCGCCAGCAACCCGGTGTGCGTGCTGGCCCAGGCGAACTGCCTGTCGCCGAAGCTCATCCCGGGCACGGGCACCTTCACGGGCGACACCACGGGGCACGTCAACCAGAACCACGGCACCTGTGGCGGCGCGGCCGGCGAGGCCGTGTTCTACTTCGTCCTCAATGCGCCCTCGCGCGTGCACCTCGACTCGGTGGGCACGAGCTTCGACTCGACGCTCTACGTGCGCAAGGGCTCGTGCGACCACGGCAAGGAGATCGGCTGCGACGACGACTCCGGCGGCAGCGAGTGGGCCGCCGCGCTCGACTTCCTCATCCTGTACCCGGGCGTCTACTACGTGTTCCTCGACGGCTTCACCGTCGACCCCAACATGGGCGCCAACGAGGGGCCGTTCCAGCTCCACGTCGAGATCGTCCCGAACCCGCCGGAGCTGTGCCAGAACGGCCTCGACGACGACGGCGACCACTACGTCGACTGTGCGGACACGGACTGCACGAGCGCGCCCGGCTGCCTCAACTGCAACCAGGGCGCGCCGCCCACGGCCGAGTTCGGCGTGGCGGTCTGCACCAACGGGCGCGACGACGACTGCGACGGTGTGTCGGACTGCGCCGACCCCGACTGTCACGCCAGCGACTACTACGTGACCGAGTGCTGCGACGGCACCGACCAGAACGGCAACCAGATCATCGACGACTTCGCCTGCCGCTGCGCCTCGGACTCCGACTGCCCGGGCGACGAGATCTGCTACACGCACACGGTGTTCGCGTGCGGCTACCGCTGCGACCAGTTCTTCGGGCAGATCTGCCCGTACGTCGCGCCCGGGTCGTACTGCAACGCGTCGACCGGGCAGTGCGAGTTCTGATCACTTGCGCGGGGCGCTCGCGGCCGGGCGGCCCGAGCCGCTCGGCGCGGGCGTCACACCGAGCTCCTGCTGGATCTCGGCGAGCTTCGCCTCGAAGTTGTCGGGGGTGATCTCGCGCTCCGCGTCCTGCTCGAAGTCGGCGGACACGGGCAGGTTCTCGTCGCGGTAGCCGGCCGGGGCGGTGCCCGCGCTCGCCGCGGCGGCGGTGCTCGTGGCGGTGGCGCGCGGTCGGGTGCTCGCGCGGGCCGCGGTGCTGGAGCTCCGCGGAGCCCCGGAATCGCCCGAGCCGCAGCCGACGACGGCCGCGAGCGCGCACCACGCGGTGACGGCGAGCACTCTCATGGCGTCGCCGCCGGGCCCATCGCGGCACGCTCCTTGGCGCGGGCCATCCACTGCTCGTGACGCTCCCGCTCCGCGCGGAGCAGCTCGTCGAGCTGCGTCACGACCTCGTCGCGCTCCAGCTCCGCCGCGATCTCGCGCAGCCGCTCGAGGCGCGCCACGCGGCGCGCGTGCGTGCGCAGCTCCCCGACGATCGCGGGGGTGAGCGGACGCTCGCCCAGGATCTCGCGGACGCGCGCCCGCAGCTCCGAGCGCCGCTCCTGGCGCCGCTCGGTCCGCTTCTCGCGCCGCTCGCGGGCCTTGTCCCGGATGCGCGCGAACCGCGCCTTGCGATCGAGCTTGCCGTAGTCTGCGCCGTCGTCGTCCGCGCCGGCGTCGCGCCCCTCGCCACGCTGCTCGTGGCCGGGTGGCTGGCGGGCCGAGCCCGTGGCGTCGGGACGTCCGGTCGGCTGCGCGGCGCCGTCGATCGGCGCCAGCCCGAGCGTCCAGAGCACGGCGAGCGCTGCGGTCGTTCGGGGCTTCGGGGCGCGGAAACTCATCGCCGTCGAATATGGCCGCGGGTCGGGTGCCTGGCAACTGCGCGCAGCATCGCGGCGCGCGACCCAAGGGGGCGCATCAGCCGATCGCCCGGCGGACGGCGGCGAGCACGTCGAGCTCGCTCACGCCGTCGGCGTCGGCGCGGTAGCTCAGCACCAGGCGGTGGCGCAGCGTGGGGGCGAGCAGGGCGCGCACGTCGTCGACGTCTGCGGCCGCCTCGCCGTGCAGGGCGGCGCGCGCCTTGGCGGTGAGCACCAAGGACTGGCTGCCGCGCGGGCCCGCGCCGTAGCGCACGTACTCCTTCACGGCATCGGGCGCCGTGGCGCTCGTGGGCCGGGTGGCGCGCGCGTACGCGACGGCGAGCGAGACCGCCTCGTCCGTGACGGGGATGCGCGGCACGAAGTCCGTGATGCGGGCGAGATCGTCCCGGGTGATCACGGGGTCGATGACCGCCATCGGCGCCGAGGTCGTGCGCAGGGCGACCTCGCGCTCCTCGCTCTCGCTCGGGTAGTCGACCAGCACCTCGAGCAGGAAGCGGTCGCGCTGTGCCTCGGGCAAAGGGTAGGTGCCCTCCTGCTCGATCGGGTTGCGGGTGGCGAACACCTGGAATGGCGTCGGCAGCGAGTGCGTCGTCGTGCCCACGGTGACCTGGCGCTCCTGCATGGCCTGCAGGAGCGCGGCCTGGGTCTTCGGCGGCGTGCGGTTGATCTCGTCGGCGAGGACGAGGTTGTGGAAGATCGGGCCGGGCATGAAGCGCAGGCTGCGATGCCCGTCTTGCTCGTGCAGCACGTCGGTGCCGGTGATGTCGGCGGGCAGCAGATCCGGCGTGAACTGCACGCGCCCGAAGGACAGGTCGAGGGCGCGCGCCAGCGACGAGACGAGCAGCGTCTTGGCGAGGCCCGGCACGCCCACGAGCAGCACGTGGCCGCGCGCCGCCAGGGCGATGAGCATGTGCTCGATGACGTCGTCCTGCCCGACGACCACGGTCGCGACCGCCTTGCGGAGCGCGCTCGCCGCGCGCGCGGCTTCTGCGAGGAGGTCGGCGTCCGAGGTGGGGCTGGCGCTCATGGGCTCCTGCGGCTCAGTTCACGCCATGGGGGTCGTGGGTGGGCTCGCTCTGCTCGGCGAGGTCCGGCTCGTCGTCGGGGGCCGCGCTCGCGGCGCCGCCGGCGGTGGCGCGCGCCATCTCGGCCTCGAGCGCGCCGGTGAGCGTCGTGCGCAAGAGGCGCAGATCGGCCCGCAGCGACCAGAGCGGGTGGCGCAGGTCGGCCTGCTCCCAGGCGGAGTTGTGCTCGACGAAGCGGTGCCCCACCCAGGCGAGCCCGTGCTGGAGGACCGGCGCGAGCCACAAGACGCGCGGCCGGCGGCGGACGAGGGCGTAGGCGCCCACCGCGACCGCTCCGGCCGTGCCGAGCGCATGCAGGCGCCGCGTCCAGGGCCGCCGGTGTCGAAGCAGGTAATCCCGCCAGAACTCTTCGAAGCTCGCGCTCGGCTCGTGGGACATGGCAGACCTCTCCTCCTCGGACCGGGGTCGCGCGGCGCGCCGCGCGACGCCACCCGGTGGTCTGTAGCAGCAGCGCGCCGCCCGGCGCAATCGCGCTTTCGGGGCGTGTGGCGTCGTGCTAGCAGGCCCCGACCAGTGCAAGAACTGCGCGAACAGCTGAAGGAGCTCATCGTCAAGGAGCTCAACCTCGAGGGCAAGTCCCCCGGGGACATCGACGACGACGCTCCGCTCTTCGGGGCGGGCCTCGGCCTCGACTCGCTCGATGCCCTGCAGCTCGCCATGGCGGTGGAGGAGCGCTTCGGCGTGCCCGTCCCGGAGGGCGAGGCGGCGCGCGCCGTGTTCGCGTCGGTGAACGCCCTCGCGGCCCACGTTGCGGCGGCGCGCGCGGCGGCTCCGGGCGCCTGATCGGAGCGTTCTCCCTTCACCTTGCCGGTCGGCGGCGGTACAAGGTCCGTCCGCGCCGGCCCACGCGACCGCTGTCGCTCGCGCGCCTTCGACCCTGCTCTGCCATGCGCTTGTGGATCACCGGCATCGGCATCGTGTCCCCGCTCGCCGTCGGAGCGCGGGCCACGATGGACCGGCTGCTCGCGGGCGAGCGGGCCTTCGCGCCCCTGAGCCTGTTCGACACGGCGGGATGCCGCTCGCGCGTGGCCGCCGAGGTGCGCGATCTCCGCGTCGCCGACGTGGCGCCGCGCGGCGCCGCCGCTGGCTGGTCGCGCACCGACGCCATGGCGGCGGTCGCGGCGCGCGAGGCGCTCGGCGAGGCCGGCGTCACGGCCCACGACGGGCCCCTCGCTCTCGGCGTCGGGGGGACGACCGCGGGCATGCTCGAGACCGAGTCCGATCTCGCCGAGCTCTGGCGCAATCCCGGCACCTGGCGGCCGACCGAGCGCATGCTGTCGCACCCGCTGTCGGCGACGGCGGACGCGCTCGCGAGCATCCTCGGCCCGTTCCGGCGCGTGCGCACGGTGTGCAGCGCCTGCTCGAGCGGCGCCAACGCGCTCATCCTCGCCGCCGCCTGGCTGCGCTCCGGGCGCTCCGAGCGCGTGCTGGCCGGCGCGGCCGACGGCTTGTGCCGCCTCACCTTCACCGGGTTCAGCGCGCTCGGCGCGATGTCGCCCGAGCCCTGTCGCCCCTTCGATCTGCGGCGCGACGGCCTCAGCCTGGGCGAGGGGGCGGCCTTCGCGCTCGTCGAGACCGAGGCCTCCGCGCGGGCCCGCGGCGCCGAGCCGCTGTGCGAGCTCGCCGGCTGGGCGGCGCGCGCCGAGGCCCACCACATCACGAACCCCGAGCCCACTGGGCGCACGGCCGCGGAGGTCATGAGCGCGGCGCTCGCGCGCGCGGGCCTCGCGCCCTCGCAGGTCGGTTACCTGAACGCGCACGGCACGGCGACCCGCCTCAACGACTCCATGGAGGCGGCGGCGATCCGGCAGGCCTTCGGCCCCGCCGTGGCCGAGCTGCGTGTGTCGTCGTCGAAGGGGCAGGTCGGCCACACGCTCGGCGCTGCCGGCGCGCTCGAGGCGGCGATCGCCGCGCTCGCGCTCCGCCGCTCCGCGGTGCCGCCCACCATGGGCCTCCGCGAGGTCGATCCGGAGTGCGCGCTGCGCCACCTCTTCGTGGCCGAGCCCGTCGCGCTCGACGCCGTCATGTCGAGCTCCTTCGGCTTCGGCGGCTCCGACACCGCGCTCGTCCTGTGTCGCCCGGGGTTCGCGCCCGTGCCCGCGGGCGCGCGCGCGGGTGCGTCCCCGCCGACGCCGGCGCGCGTCCTCGTGTCGGCCGCCGCGACCGTCGGGCCCGAGGGGGTGCTCGGCACGGTGGGCGGCGCCGTGTACCTCGTGCCGGTTCCGGGCTCCGGGCCTGCGGGTGCGTCCGCGGCCGTGCCGCCCGCGCCGGCGCGACTCGCCTTCGAGGCGCGGGACCACCTCGACGTCGAGCGCGCCCGCCGCGTCGACCGCACGGGCCGCCTCGCCATCGCCGCTGCGGCGCGAGCGCTCCGCGACGGCGGTCTCGGGCCGCTCGGGCCGGAAGTGGCGCGCGGCGTGGGCGCCGTCGCGGGCGGGGCGTTCGGCACCATCGACGCCTGCTGCGCGTTCGTGCAGAAATTCCTCGAGAAGGGCGCGCGCTTCGCGAGCCCGGCGGAGTTCCCGAATCTCGTGCCCTCGTCGCCGGTCGCGCACACCTCGATCTACGCCGGGCTCGGGGGCATGGTGATCTCGAGCCACGATCTCGCGGCCACGGCGGAGAGCGCGCTCGCGACGGCCGTCGAGCTCCTCGAGGCCGGCGAGGGCGCGGCGGTCCTCGCGGGCTCCGTCGAGGAGGCGAGCGTGGCCATCGAGGACGCGCTCGCGCCCATGTTCGCGCCCGAGCTGCCGAGCGACGTCGCGACCGGGCGCGGGCGCCGCAGCGAAGGGGCGGCGCTCCTCTTGCTCGAGACGGAGGCGTCGCTCGCGGCGCGCGGCGGGGTCGGCGTGGCCGAGGTCGTGGCGAGCCTCGCCTGGCGCGGCACGCCCGACGCACCGCTCTCCGAGCTCGCGGCCCCGGGTCCCGGTGCGCGCGCCGCCGTCGTGACCGGGCGCTACGACGCCCTCGGCGCGTCGATGCTCGAGCGCTCGGCCTGGCGCGCGGCGCCGCGCCACGAGGTCGCGCCGCGCGTGGGCTGGCACGAGGCGGCCGGCGGCATGGCCCTCGCCGCGGCTGTCGGGGCGCTCGCGGCCGGGCGCTGGGACTCGGTGCTGGTGCTGGGCCTCGGTCGGGCGCGCGGGTACGCGTTCGTCCTCCAGGCGCGGGCGCGGGCGTCGGCGGCGGGCCCGCAACCGGAGCCGCTCACCGGGGACGCCCGGTGAACGGGCTCGCGGCTGCGCTCGGCCCCTGCGCGCTCGTCTGCGCGGCGGCCGGGGCAGCCTGCGTGCCCGCGCCCGCTCTGCCGTACGAGCTCCCGGCCGGGCCTGCGGGGCTCGCCGTGTGGCGGCAGGCGCGCTCGGAGCTCGAGGCGCTGCGCCGGCGCGCTCGGCCCGCCACGGGCTACAAGATGGAGGTCGTGGTCGACTTCGAGCACCGCCCGAGCGGCACGCACCAGCGCGCCCGCGGCGCCGTCGCCGTCGGATCGGACGCCCTGCGCATGATCTTGCTCGGTCCCGGAGGGACCACTGCGCTCGACGTGTGGATGTGTCGCGACGCCTTTCGCATGAGCGTCCCTGCGGCGGATCTCGAGGTGCGCGGCACCTTGCACGACGAGCCGGAGCGCCTGCGCGCGCTTCCGGTCGGCTTTCTCGGCTACTGGTTCCTGCGCCCCTACGCCGGCTCGCTGCTCGCCTTCGTGCCGGACGGCGCTCTGCGCCGCTTCGTCCTGCGCGACGGCGACGCCGTCGTGGACGTGCGCCTCGAGCCGGGGCCCGCGGGGGCGCCGGAGCGCGTGACGCTCCGCCGCCGCGCGCCGAGCGGCGAAGAGCTCTTCACGAGCGACGGCGCGAGCTGCGGGGCCGTGCGCTATCGCGAAGAGGACGTCGGGCTCGAGCTCGCGGTCGAGTGCCTCGGGCTCGACCGCGACGCGGAGCTGCCCGAGGCGGCCTTCGCCGATCCGGACGATCCGGAGCGCGCCTGCGCCGCGGAGATGGAGCCGTGAAGGGCGCGAGCGTCGTCGCCGCAGGCGCCGTCTCGGCGCACGGCCTGGGCCGCGCGGCGTACGCCGTCGCGCCCGTGGGCGCGCCGGCCGTGAGCGCCATTCGGCGCGATCCCGAGCTCGCGGCCGCGGGGCTCGCTCGGCCGCTCTGCGCCCGCGCGCCGGCCGAGCTCGGCATCGTGCACGTGCCGGCTCCGGGCGACCGGGCGACGGCGCTCTTGCTCGCGGCGCTCGCGCAGGTGTGCGCCGAGCTCGACACCGTGCGTCCCGGCTGGCGCGCGCTCCGCCTCGGGGTCGCGCTCGGCACCTCGAGCGGCGGGATGCTCACCGCCGAGCGGTTCTTCGCGGCGCTCGAGCGCCCCGACGCGACGCCGGGCGAGCTCGCCGCGCTCGGGCGCGGGGCGACCTACTTCGCGCCGCTCGACGACGCGCTCCGGGCGCTCGGCCTCGCGCCGCGCCTGCGTCAGCAGACGCTCGCGGCCTGCGCGTCGTCGACGGTGGCGCTCGGCCTTGGCCTCCGCTGGCTCGCGCGCGGCGCCTGCGACCTCGTGCTCGCGGGCGGCTACGACGCCGTCTCGCTCTTCGTCGCCGCGGGCTTCGAGGCCTTGCGCGCCACGACGGCCTCGGCGCCCCAGCCCTTCCGCCTCGGACGCGACGGCATGGCGCTCGGTGAGGGGGCGGCCGTGCTGGCGCTCGTGCCGGCGAGCGCGACCGAGGCTGGCGCCGCGTTCCACGTCACGGGCTTCGGGGCGAGCTGCGACGCCGTCCACATCACGGCGCCCGACCGCGAGGGGCGCGGGCTCGCGCGCGCGGCGCGGGCGGCCCTCGGCGATGCCGGCCTCGAGGCCGCGGCGGTCGGCCTCGTCAGCGCGCACGGCACGTCGACGCCCTACAACGACGCGATGGAGGCGCGCGTCGTCGCCGAGCTCTTCGCGCCCCCGGCGGGCCCGCCGGTCGTGCACCCGTTCAAGGCGGAGATCGGCCACACGCTCGGCGCGGCCGGCGCGCTCGAGACGCTGGCGGCCGGCGAGGCGCTCGGCCTCGGGATCGCGCCCGCGGCCGCCGGCGATGCGCCCCAGGATCCCGAGGCCCCGGTGCGCCAGCTCGCGGTCTCGGAAGCCTGCGAGCTCGGGGCCGCGCTCAAGCTGTCGGCGGCGTTCGGCGGCGTGTGCGCGGCGCTCGTGCTCGAGTCCGCTCGCGCGCGGGCACAGCCGCCGGGCGGCGTGCCGGCGCGCGTGCGTGCCGTGCGCCCCGTGTACGTGGGCGCGCACGTGGTCGTCGGCGGGGTCGAGCGCCCGGCGCTCGCGGCCGCGCTCGGCTGGCCGCTCGATCGCGTGGCGCGCGTCGACGAGCTCGGGCAGCTCGGGCTCGCCGCCGGGGTCGCGCTCGTCGCCGCGCTCGGCGGCCCGGAGGCACTCGCCGGCGCGGGCGTCGTCGCGGGTCAGGCGCTCGGGCCCCTCGATGTGAACGCGCGCTTCGCTGCGCGCATCGCCGCGAAGGGCCCGCGCGGCGCCGATCCGCGCCTGTTCCCCGCCACCTCGCCGAACGCCGTCGCCGGGCACGTCGCCATCGCGTGGGGTCTCACGGGCCCGAGCTTCGCCGTCGGCGCGGGGCTCGACGCCGGGCTCGAGGCCCTGCTCGCGGCGGCCGAGCTCGTCGCCGCAGGCGACGCGGACCGCATGGTGGTCGTGGCGGCGGACGAGGCCGGTCCGACGTCCCGGCGCTGGGTCGAGGTCGTCGCGCCAGGGCGCACGCTCGCTCGCGGCGCCGTGGCGCTCCTCCTCACGAGCGAGCGGTCCGAGGGCGCGCGGCTCGTCGACCTCGACGCCGACCCGTCGCTCGGCGCCCCGACGGGCTGCATCGGGCACCTCGGGCTCGAGGCGTGGTTGCGCGAGCGACGGATGTCGGATAGCGACTGGGCATGATCGGTCGGCTGCGTGGCCTCTGCGGGGCGCTCCTCGCGTGCGCGGTCGTCGCGTGCGTGGCGCTCGGCGGCTGCAGCGCCGCCGTCCCAACCTGGAAGCAGGGCGCGCTCGGACCCCCGTCGGCGAAGGAGGCGGCGCCCGGCGCCAACACCTTTGCCATGTCGCTCTTCGGCAAGGTGCGGCGGGCCGACGAGAACCTCGTGCTCTCGCCGCTCAGCCTGCGCGTCGTGCTCCTCATGGCGCACGCCGGCGCGCGCGCGGAGACGGCTGCCGAGATGGCGAAGGCGCTCGGGATCTCGGAGGCCGAGGACGTCCAATCGGTCGCCATCGCCACGCTGCGCGCCCTCGCGGCCGACAACGGCAAGGGCGGGCTCGAGCTCGCGCTCGCCAACCGGCTCTGGGGACACGCGCCGACGACGTTCGAGGAGCCGTTCCTCGCGCTCCTGCGCGAGGGCTATGGCGCGCCCCTCGAGCGGCTCGATCTGCGCGCACCGGACGCGGCGGCGACCCGCATCAACGACTGGGTCGCCAAGGAGACGAAGGGGCTCATCCGGGACCTCCTGTCGCCCTCCGACATCGGCCGGGACACGAAGCTCGTGCTCACGAACGCCGTCTACTTCAAGGGCACGTGGCTCGAGCCCTTCGAGGAGGAATCGACGTTGCCGGCCCCGTTCTACCGGCTCGACGGCAGCACGCGCTACGTCCACATGATGGGGCAGACCCTGTCGCAGGGCCGCTACGGCAAGGAAGAAGGGGTCGAGCTCGTCGAGCTCGGCTACTTCGGCGGGAGCACGGCGATGGTGCTCGCCGTGCCTCGGGAGCGCGCGGGCCTGCCCGCACTCGAGGCGAGGCTGACGGGCGGCGTCTACGAGCGCTGGCTCACCGCGCTCAGCCCGCAGAAGGTGGACGTCAGGATGCCGCGCTTCCGCCAGAGCTCGCGCCTCGAGATGGGGCAGGCCCTGCGGGACCTCGGCATGGAGCGCGCTTTCGGCAACGTGGCCGACTTCTCGGGCCTGAGCCCGGAGCCGATCTGGCTCGAGGCGGCGCTCCAGGCGAGCTTCGTCGAGGTGAACGAGGCGGGCACCGAGGCGGCCGCGGCCTCCGCGTTGAGCGCGGGCGGCCTCGGCCCGGGGGTACCCGAGCCGCCGGTGCCGGTGGTCGTCGCGGACCGGCCGTTCCTCTTCTTCATCCGGCACCGCGCGACCGGCGTCGTGCTCTTCATGGGTCGCGTCACCGACCCGTGCCACGAGAGTCCGGCGGCCTGCCCGGACGGCCCGCGACCGCCGCCGGAGCCTCAGCCCACGCCCGATCTCGACCGGTGAACGCGGCTGGAGCCGCGGCCGTGGCCGTGGCCGTGGTGCAGATCCGGCGCGTGCTCGTGGTCGTGCTCGAGCGCCCCGTGACGGTGCCGGTGCGTGTGCTCCCCTGCGAAAGGCGGAGCGTGCGCGTGGTCGTGGTGCCCGTCGTCGTGGCGGTGCGCGTGCGCGTGCTCGAGCGCCTCGTGGGTGTGCGGGTGCCGGTGTCGCTCGGTCGCGTGCAGGACGACGCCGAGTGCGAAGGCGAGGCCGCCCGCGAGCGTGAGGAGGCCCCCGGCACGGTCGCCGAGCGCCCACGCGACCGCGGCGCCCACGAAGGGCCCGGTCGCGAAGACGGAGGCCGTGCGCGCCGCGCCGATGCGGCGCTGCGCGAGGAGGTAGAGCCGCAGGCTGAGCCCGTAGCCGGTGGCGCCGCAGACGAGCAGGCCGACCGCGCTCGCGGCGGCGGCGTCGCGCACGGGCTCCCCCGCCGCCCAGGCCAGCGCCGCCGTCGTGACCGCGCCGAGCGCGCCCTTGCCGGCGACGACCTCGGCGGGGTCGAGATCCGCGAGCGGCCTCGTCAGGGTGTTGTCGGCCGCCCAGCAGACGGTGGCTGCGACCACGGCGAGCGCGCCCGCGAGCTCGAGCTCGGGCGCGCTCGCAGCCTCCACCGTCACGAGCACGCCGCCGGCGAGCATCACCCCGACCGCGACGAGGACGCGCCGCCCGAGGAGCTCCCGGTACACGAGCCGGGCGAGCAACACCGACGCGACCGCCTCGAGGTTGAGCACGAGCGACGCCGTCGTCGCGCCCGTCCGCTGGATGCCCCAGGCGAGGAGCGACGGGGCCACGACGGCGCCGAAGAGGGCGACCGCGACGAGGCGCGGTACGTGGCGACCGCGGAGCGCCGCCCCCGAGCGGCGCACGAAGGCGCGCGTCACGAGCGAGATCGAGGCCGCCCCGGCGTAGAGCAGGGCCGCGGTCGTGAAGGGACCGACTCCTGCCCCGGCGAGCGCGATGACGGGCGTCGTGAGGCCGAACGCCACGGCGGCGGCTCCGGCGAGCAAGACGCCGCCGAAGATGGGGGAGGGCCGGCCGGGCATCGAGGCAGAGTGTGCCACGTGCGGCCGGGCAGGAGATCCGACATGGCCAGGCACGCCGATCCGCGGCAGACTGCCGATGGAGATGGCCTCACCGTCCACCGCTGCGTCGTGCGGCTGCCACACGGCTTGTCCGTCGTCCGAGCTAGAGCGGCGACCGGAGTCGGTGCGGCGCGCCCTCCGCTTCGAGTACCTCACCGTCGGCTGGAACGTCGTCGAGGGCGTCGTCGCCGTCACGGCAGCGCTCGTCGCCGGCAGCGTGGCCATCCTGGGCTTCGGCATCGACAGCTTCGTCGAGTGCGCGTCGGCTCTCGTGATGGTCTGGCGCCTGCGCAGGGAGCGCGACCGCAGGATGAGCCAGAGGCGCCTCGAGGCGGTCGAGCACCGCGCGCGACGCCTGGTCGCGGGCTCGCTGTTCCTGCTCGCCGGCTACGTGACGTTCGACGCGGCCGAGACCCTGTGGACCGCCGATCGCCCGGCGTTCAGCCTCGTCGGGGTCGTCCTGCTCACCGCTTCCATCGCCGTCATGCCGTGGCTCGCGCGGGCGAAGCGTCGGGTCGCGCGTGAGCTCGACAGCGAGGCGATGCAAGCCGACGCCTTCCAGACGACGGCCTGCTGGTGGCTCTCGGTCGCGGCTCTCGTCGGCCTCGGGCTCAACGGCCTCGTCGGCTGGTGGTGGGCCGATCCGGTCGCCGCGCTCGTCATCGCCGCGCTGATCGTGCGCGAGGGGCGCGAGGCCTGGAACGGCAAGGACTGCTGCTGAGCGCCGAGCGAGCGCAGGCTATGGCCGCAGTTGCGCTCGGGATCTTTCGTGGTACCTTGAGCCCGCATGCGCCGCCGCGCGACCCCACGCTTGCGAGCTCGCCCGAGGGGCGTCCTGCGCCGCGTGGCCCTGCGCCTCGCGACCGTGCTGGCGCTCCTGGCAGCCTTCCAGGTCGGCGGTCTCGCCCGGGCAGTCTCGGACGTCGTGGAGCTCGTGACGACGGGCGCGGTGCACCACCGTGAGGGGTGCCCCGACGACGAGCAGGGACGCGACTGCCCGCCGAACTGCGCCAGCTGCCACTGCCTTCACTGCTTCACGGGTGGGCCCGGACTCGCGCCGCAGCCGCTGCTTCCCGGCGAGCCGATGCTCGCGGAGCGCGGTGTCGAGCGCCTGCACGACGACGCGCGGGCACCGAGGTCGTCGGAGCCCCGCGGGATTTATCGCCCGCCCCGATCTGCGTAGCGCTCGCGCCTCTTTCGCGAGGCCGGGCCAACGCGCGACGCGTGCGCCACCGCTCGCCTGACGGCACGGGTGCGCTGGCGCGTCGCTCCATGCGGATCGATTGCCGGCCCCAGGGCCGGCCAGGAGCTGGGCCGTGAAGCGACGTTTCTGGAACGAGGCCGCCGTGGTGGCGGCAGTCGGATTCGGGTTGGTGTCTCCCGCGCTCGCGAGAGCCGATGAAACAGGATGCGCGGGTACCATCACCCGCGACGAGGTGGTGCCGTGCGCGCTCGCGGCGAGCGATGCCGTACGTGCCCAAGAGGAGGCGATCGCCGCGGCCGACGGAAGAGTCACCGCCGCGCAGCCCATCCTGCCGAGCAACCCCGTCCTGTCGCTCGGGCTCGGACCGAGCTTCGATTTTCGCGGCGGGCGGCCGACGCCCGTTTGGTCGGCCGCGCTGTCCCAGGAAATCGAGGTCGGCGGGCAGCGCGACGCGCGCATCGACGCCGCCGAGGCGGAGCTCCGGGCGGCGCGGGCTCTCCAGCAAGGCACAGAGCGCGAGGTGGCCGCCGGCGCCTGGAACGCCTACTTCGACGCCCTCGCTGGCGACAAGGCACGTGCCCTGGCGGTGCGGCTCGAGGCGCTGACCGAGGCGCTCGCCGTGGCGGCGCGCGCCCGCGCCGAGGCCGGCGCCGCGTCGAGCATCGAGGCCGACGTGGCCGAGGCGGAGGCCCTGCGCGCGCTCGGCGTCCGGCTCGCGGCCGAGCGACAGGCGCAGGTCGCCCGGCGTACGCTCGCCCTCTACGTCGGCGCCGACCAACCGGCTGCCCGGACCGTGAGTGCCGAGGGATTGCTCGAGCCGCTGTCGGTCGCCGAAGGGCTCGCGAGCTCGCCGCCGAACGACGCGGCAGGCGCCCGTCCCGAGGTCCTGGCGACCGAGGCCGAGGCGGCGGCACAGGCCGCACGGGCGGAGGAGCAGCGCAGCGCGCGGATGCCCAACCTCACCCTGTCGATCTTCGGCAACGGCACCAGCACCGAGGCTGCGGTCGGCATCGGCGTGTCGTTCCCGATCCCGTTGCCCGAGCCCGCGGGGCGCCTCCACGAGGGCGACATCGCCGAGGCCGAGGCTCTTTCGCGCCGTGCCGATGCCGAGGCGGACAGGCTCCGGCGGGGCGCCGACCTCGAGCTCGCGAACGCCGTCGAGGAGTATCGCTCGCGGCGTCTCGAGGCGCAGGCGTTCACGGCCGCGCGCATCGCCGGGGCCGAGCGGGTGCTCGGCGAGCTCGCCGCGGCCGTGACCAAGGGGGAGCTCGCCGTCAAGGACGCCGTCCAGGCGGAGCGTCCGCTCGTGGAGCTACTCCTCGCAGCGGTCGAGGCGCAACGGGCCCTGTGTCTTGCGTCCGTCGAGCTCGCGCGTGCGGGCGGCGTCGCGCTCGAGGGAGGTGCGCCGTGAAGCCCACGAAGCGCGACGCATGGGTCTGGCTCGGCGGCGCCCTGGTGGGGTGCGTGGTCACGCTCGCCGTCGGTCTCGCGCTCCGGCACGAGCCAGCCGCGAGCACGGACCCGAAGCCCGACCCCCAGGCTGGCGATGAGCACCAGGAGAAGGACGAAAAGGACGAGCACGAGCACGAGGCTTTGCCGACGCGCGTCCGGCTCTCCGACGGCGTCCTCGCGGCGGCGGGCGTGCGCGTGGCCCCGGTTGGCAAGGAGTCGCTTGCCGCCACGCTCGGTCTCCAGGGCGAGATCGCCGCCGACCCCGACCGCATGGCGAGCATCTCGTCCCTGGTGGCGGGCCGGCTCGAGCGCGTCGATCTCCGCGAGGGCGGCGCGGTCCGGAAGGGCGAGCTCGTCGCGCTCGTGCGCATCCCGGAGATCGGCAAGCTCCGCGGTGAGCTCCAGGCGACGAGCGGCAAGGCGACGGCCGCGCGCGCGAAGGCGCTGCGGGTGGCCGCGCTCGTCGCCAAGGGGCTGGCCGCCGAACAGGAGGCGCTCGACGCCGCGTCCGAGGCGGACGCCCTCGAGACCGAGGCTCGGGCGCTCGCCGCGGAGCTCCGGGCCCTCGACGCGTCCGGCTCCGAGCCGTTCCTGCCGCTTCGCTCGCCGCTCGACGGCGTCGTCATCGCGCGCGACGCCGTCGTCGGCGCGCCCGTCACGGCGGAGCAGACGCTCGCGACCATCGCGGATCTCGGCGAGGTGTGGTTCCTCGCGCGCGTGTTCGAGCGCGATCTCGGGCGGCTCGTGGTCGGGGCGGCCGCCGAGGTCGCGCTCAACGCGTACCCTGACGAGCACTTCGCCGGCAAGGTCGAGTATCTGAGCCGCAAGGTCGATCCCGCGGCGCGCACCGTCGTCGCGCGCGTCCGCCTCACGAACCGGGGCGACATGCTGCGGCTCGGGCTCTTCGGGACGGCGCGGGTCGGCACGGGCGAGGGCGCCGCGCAGACCCTCGTCGTGCCGCGCTCGGCGCTCACGGAAATCGCGGGGAAATCCGTCGTGTTCGTGCGCGAGGCGGACGGCGACTTCGAAGTGCACGAGATCGTGCTGGGCGATGCCGCGCTCGGCAGGGTGTCGGTGCTCAACGGCCTGGACGAGGGCGAAGAGGTCGTCGTGGACGGCGTCTTCGCGCTGAAGAGCGCAGTCTTGAAGAGCACCTTCGCCGAAGAGGAGGAGTAGCCGGTGCGCCTCCTGTCTGCGGTCGTCGCGTGGTCGCTCCGGCACCGCGCCATCGTCATCCTCGCGACGCTCATCCTCGCGCTTGGCGGTGTGCGCGCGGCCCTCACCCTGCCCATCGACGCCGTACCCGACGTCACGAACGTGCAGGTGCAGATCATCACCTCCGCGCCGGCCCTCTCGCCCATCGAGGCCGAGCAGTACGTGACGGTGCCGGTCGAGCGCGCCATGAGCGGCATCCCGCGCACGACCGAGGTGCGCTCGATCTCGAAGTACGGGCTCTCGGTGGTCACCGTCGTGTTCGAGGACGGAACCGACATCTACTTCGCCCGTCAGCTCGTGAACGAGCGCATCCGCGAGGCGGAGCAGTCGGTGCCGTCGCAGTTCGGCACGCCCGAGCTCGGCCCCATCTCGAGCGGCCTCGGGGAAATCTTCCAGTTCGTCGTGAAGAACGACGATCTCGACGTCATGGAGATCGAGGAGTTGCTCGACTGGCAGATCGCGCCGGAGCTCCGCAGCGTGCCCGGCGTCATCGAGGTCAACAGCTTCGGAAGCCACGACAAGGAGTACCAGGTGGTGCTCGATCCGCGGCGCCTCGAGGCCGCGCGCGTCTCGGTCACCGAGGTCGTCGAGGCTATCGAGCGGTCGAACGGCAATGCGGGCGGCGGCTATCTCGAGCACGAGCGCGAGCACTTCGTCATCGGCACCGACGGCATCATCAAGGACCGCGAGGACCTCGAGCGCGTGGTCATCGGCGCCACGCCCGAGGGCGTGCCGATCACGGTCGCGATGGTCGGGGACGTTGTGCGGGGCACGCGGCTGCGCCACGGGGCGGCCTCGATGAACGGCGACGGTGAGGTCGTCATCGGGGTCGCCCTCATGCTGCTCGGTGAGAACTCCCGGACCGTCACTGCGGCCGTGAAGGCGAAGCTCGCCGCTATACAGAGCTCGCTGCCACCGGGGACGCGGGTCGAACCGTTCTACGACCGCGCCGCGCTCGTGGACCGCACGATCACGACCGTGGGCACGAACCTGGTGGAGGGCGCCTTGCTCGTCATCGCCGTCCTCTTCTTGCTGCTCGGCGACTTCCGGGCGGGGCTCGTCGTCGCGGTCACGATCCCGCTGTCGATGCTCTTCGCCCTCATCGTGATGAAGCTGACGGGTGTGTCGGGCAACCTGATGAGCCTCGGCGCGGTCGACTTCGGCCTGCTCGTCGACGGGGCGGTCATCATCGTCGAGAACAGCGTGCGCGCTCTTTCGGAGCGCCAGGCCGCTCTCGAGCGGCCGCTGACGCCGGAGGAGCGCACCGACATCGTCAGGACGGCGACCCTCGAGGTGCAGGCGGCGGCCGTCTTCGGCGTCGCGATCATCGCCATCGTGTACTTGCCCGTCGTGTCGTTGACCGGCATCGAGGGGAAGATGTTTCGGCCGATGGCGACGACGGTCCTCTGCGCGCTCGCGGGTGCCTTCATTCTGTCGCTCACGCTCGTGCCGGCGCTGACGAGCCTCTTCGTGCGCCCGAAGCGCGGCGCGCACGACACCTTCCTCCTGCGGCAGATCCGCCGGCTCTATGTACCCGCGCTCGCGGCCGCGATGCGCGCCCGGCCGGTCATGATCGGCGCGGGCGTCCTCGCGCTCGCGGGCACGGTGCTCCTCTTCGGGCGCCTCGGCGCCGAGTTCGTTCCCGTCCTCGACGAGGGGGACCTGCTCATCGAGGCGCGGCGCATTCCCGGGATCGCGCTCTCCGAGTCGGTGGCAACGGATATGCGGCTCGAGAAGGCGGTGCTGGCGATCCCAGAGGTCTCGGGCGTCGTGGCGCGGGTGGGCGCTCCAGAGGTCGCGACCGACCCGATGGGGGTCGAGCAGAGCGACGTGTACGTGCTGTTGAAACCCCGGAAGGACTGGCGGGACGGGCTCACGAAGGACGCGCTCGCCAAGGAGGTCGGTGCGGCGGCGGAGGAGGCGGTGCCCGAGATCGCCAGCGGGGTGTCGCAGCCGATCCAGATGCGCACGAACGAGCTCGTTGCAGGGGTGCGGTCGGATGTCGCCGTACTGCTCTACGGCGCCGACCTCGAAGTGCTCGCCGCGCTCGGCGACAAGGTGGTTCGCTCGCTCGCCAGCGTGAAGGGAGCGGTCGACGTGCGCGCGGAGCAAGTCGCCGGGCTCCGCTACCTTCGCGTCATACCCGATCGCAACAAGCTCGCGCGCTACGGCCTGTCGGTCTCCGACGTGAACCGGCTGACGGAGACGCTCGCGGTCGGGAGCCCTGCCGGCGAGCTGCTCGAGGGTGAACGGCGCTTCGGCATCGTCGTCAAGATGAAGCACGACTTCGCGGGCGACCTGGAGCCCCTGCTCGCGCTGCCCCTGCGCTCGTCGACGGGGCAGGTCGTGCCGCTAGGCGACGTGGCGAAGCTCGCCTTCCAGCCCGGACCCGCCGTCGTGAGTCGCGAGTCGTTGTCGCGCCGCCTCACCGTCGAGTTCAACGTGCGCGGGCGCGACCTTCTCAGTGTCGTCGAGGACGCCCAGGCGGCGATCGGCCGCGACGTGAAGCTGCCGACCGGCTACCGCGCCGTGTGGGGCGGGCAGTTCGAGCACTACGTCGAGGCGAAGAGCCGGCTCACGATCGTCATCCCGCTCGCGCTCGGCATGATCGCGTTCCTGCTGTGGATGGCCTTCCAGTCGGGGCGCGCCGCCGCGCTCATCTTCCTCAACGTGCCCTTCGCGGTCATCGGCGGTGTCGTCGCCCTGTGGGCCCGCGATATCCCGTTCTCGATCTCGGCCGGGGTCGGGTTCATCGCGCTCTTCGGCGTCGCCGTCCTGAACGGCCTCGTGCTGGTGTCCTTCGCGCGCCAGCTCGAGGCGACGGGCCTCGACCACGTGGCCGCGATCCGGCGCGCCGCCGACCTGCGATTGCGACCCGTCCTCATGACCGCGCTCGTGGCGGCGCTCGGCTTCGTCCCGATGGCGCTCTCCACCGCCCCGGGAAGCGAGGTGCAGCGCCCGCTCGCGACGGTCGTCATCGGGGGCCTTGCGACGGCCACGCTCCTCACGATGCTGCTCTTGCCGGTCGTCTACTCGTACCTCGGTGCACCGCGGCGCGTCGTGCGCGCGCTCGCAAAGGGACAAGGAGCTTCAGGGCCATGAACATCGACGCATTTCGTCCACTGCTGCGCGCGACGGTCGCGCTCGGGCTCGCCGCCGGGCTGCTCGGGGCCTGTCGCGAGCAGCAAGCGAAGAAGCAGGAGGCCGACGGGCTGATGTGCAGCGACGCGCCCGAGGCAGCCGCCGCCTGCGGCGGCGAGTGGTGCGCCGAACACGGCGTGGCCGAGGCGGACTGCCGGATCTGCAACACCGACGCCGGGGCGGCGGCTCGGAAGGCGCCTTGACGCGGCGTGCGCCTCCGCAACGAAGAGGGCGAAGCCGATGGACCATGAACACGATCACGCGGACGACGCGCCCCGCAACGATGGCCACGACGGCCACCTCCACGCTGCGGACAAGCCGCCTGGGCGACGCGCAGCCGAAACGGGCGGAACGGCCGCGCAGCTCGACCTCGTCCTCGTGCTGCCCGACGAGTCCGACGAGCAGGGGCGATTCGAGGCGCTCGAGACGCTGCTCGAGGCGCGTCGCGGCATCGACGACGTGCACCTCCGAGCGGACGGCGGCGCGCTCGAGCTCTGCATTCACTACCGCCCCGAAGAAGTCACGCTCGATCAGGTCGTTGCCCTGGCGCGTTCGGCCGGCGCAGAGGTCGTGGCGCGGTACCTCCGCAAGAGCCTCACGGTGAGCGGAATGGACTGCGCGGAGTGCGCGCCGTCCCTCGAGCACGCGCTGTCACGTGCGAAGGGTGTGCTCAGCGCCAACGTCGCCTACGCGAGCGAGCGCCTGGTGCTCGAGTACGACCGCAATGCGACGAGCCTGCGCGACCTTCACCGCCGCGCCAGGGCGCTCGGCTTCGAGCTCGCCGAGGTCGCCGCCGGCGCCGGCTGCGGTGGGCACGCCCACGGCGGTGGCGCCGCCGAGCTGCCCCTTTCCCTGACGGCGGGCGTGCTGCTGGCGGCGGGCTACGCCCTTGCCCACCTGGCCACCGTCCCCGCCTCGGTGTCGCCCGCCGTCTACGTCGCCGCGATGTTGGCCGCCGGGGTCTTCGCAGTACGCGACGCCTTCAACTCGATCCGGCACCTGCGCTTCGACATCGAGACGCTCATGGTGGTGGCGGCCATTGGTGCCGCCACGCTCGGCGCATTCTTCGAGGGAGCGCTCCTGCTCGTTCTCTTCTCCCTCGGGCATTCGCTCGAGCATCGCGCGATGCAGCGCGCGCGTAAGGCCGTCGAGGCGCTCGGCAAGCTGAGGCCCGAGACGGCCCGGGTGAACCGCGACGGCGACGTGGTGGAGCTCGCAGTAGGGCAAGTGACGCGTGGCGACGTCGTCGTCATCCGCCCGGGTGATCGCGTCCCGCTCGACGGCGTCATCCGCACGGGACAATCCACCCTCGACCAGGCGGCGATCACCGGTGAGTCCGTGCCCGTGGCGAAGGGTCCAGGCGATCCGGTGTTTGCCGGGACCATCAACGCGGAGGCGGCGCTCGAGGTCGAGGTGACGAAGCTCGCCGGAGAGTCGGCGCTCTCGCGGGTCGTCGAGCTCGTCTCCGAAGCGGAGGCGCAGAAGAGTCCGACGCAGCGGTTCACGCAGAAGCTCGAGCGCCGCTTCGTGCCCATCGTGCTCCTCCTCGCGCCGGCGTTTGCCCTGTTCCGGATCTTCGTCCAGGGGGCGGAGGTGAAAGACGGCGTGCTTGCTGCCATGTCGCTCCTCGTCGCGGCCTCGCCCTGCGCCCTCGCAATCGCGACGCCCGCGGCCGTGCTGTCGGCCGTCGCCCGTGCGGCTCGCAGCGGCGTCCTCATGAAGGGCGGCGCCCACATCGAGTCGCTCGGCAAGGTCGCGGCGATCGCGTTCGACAAGACGGGCACCCTCACCGAGGGAAAGCCGAAGCTCGTCGCCGTTGCGGTCGCGGAGGGCGTCGACGAAAACGAGCTGGTCGCCACCTGTGCGGGCGCCGAGGCGCTTTCGGCGCACCCGCTTGCCAAAGCGATCTGCGAGGGCGCGAAGGAGCGCGGCATCGCGCCGGCGCCGGCGACCGGCGTCCAGGCCGTGCACGGCAAGGGCTTGCGCGCGACCGTCGGCAACGACCTCGTCGAAATCGGCAACGCGGCGCTGTTCGACGGCACCGAGGTGCCGGGCCCAATCACGGCCGACGTGCGGCGGATGAACGAGGCGGGCCAGACGACGATGATCGTGCGGCGCGCGGGGCGGTTTCTCGGCGTGATCGGTGTGGCCGATACACTCCGTGACGACGCCAGGGACTGCCTCGCCAAGCTCGCGACCCTTGGCGTCACGAGGACGGTGATGCTGTCCGGCGACAACGAGCGCGTCGCGCAGGCCATCGCGCGCCAGGTCGGGATCGCGGAGGTGCGCGCCCCGCTCATGCCGGAGGGCAAGGTCGACGCCATCCGCGAGCTCGCGCGCCAGGGCGGCGTCGCCATGGTCGGGGACGGGGTCAACGACGCGCCCGCGCTCGCGTCTGCGTCGGTCGGCATAGCGATGGGCGGGGCGGGCTCGGACGTCGCCCTCGAGACGGCCGACGTCGTGCTGATGAGCGACGACTTGCGGCGTTTGCCTTTTGCCGTGGGTCTCGCGCGCGCGGCTACGGGCGTCATCCGGCAGAACCTCATGGTCGCGCTCGGGGTGAGCGCGCTGCTCGTCGTCGCGACCATCCTCGGCTGGGTCGGGATCGCGCACGCCGTCATCATCCATGAGGGGAGCACGGTGCTCGTCGTGTTCAACGGACTCCGTCTCCTCGCGCTGCGCGCCTGAGGGGATGTTCGTGCCAACCTTGCGAAATCATGGGGCCCGGTTTTCCACGAAGAGCCGAGACCCCTAACGTTCTTGAAGAAGGATGGGACTATTTCGGTCCGGCGCCACGTCCATCCATCGGCAGCTTCGGCGCGCGCCCTCCCCGGCTCCACTACCAACGGACGGTCAAAACATGTCGAGCATCGAACGAGCATCGTCGCTTCACCCGCAGGTGCGCTGGCCTCTGCGCTTGGTCGCCGCCGTGATCGCGGGCTTCGTCCTGTTCGGGCCGATCACCGTGGCTCGGGCGCAGGACGCTGGCTACTACGAGGACACGGATCCCAGTGCGCTCGGCGACTTCCGCGCCGAGCTCGATCCGTACGGTGCCTGGGTGAACGATCCGACCTACGGCACCCTCTGGGTGCCAAGCACGGCCACCGTCGGCGCCGACTTCGTCCCCTACCGGACGGCCGGCCGTTGGGCCGTGGCGGAGGACGGCTCATGGGTTTGGGTCAGCGACTACTCCTGGGGCAGCGTCGCGTTTCACTACGGCCGCTGGGTCTCGATGAGCGGCGTCGGCTGGGGCTGGGTCCCGGGTCGCACGTACGCTCCGGCGTGGGTCGTGTGGCGCGTGGGCGCGCCCGGTTACGACTATGTCGGTTGGGCTCCGATGGCGCCGAGCTACCTCTGGAGGAACGGCGTCGCCGTCGGCTTCTTCGGCAGCGCGATCCTGCCGTTTTGGTACATCGGAAGCCAGTGGCTCTTCGACCCCCTCTGGCACAGCCACATGCTAACCGACCATCAGCAGCTTCGCGATGTTCACGCGCACTCCGGGTACGTCGAGGACGGCGGTGATGGCCACACGGCCGCGAATGCCCATGCCGATGGCACCGAGTCCGCTCCGTCCGAGCCGCCGGCCGGTGCCGGCGCGAGCGCAGGCGACGGCAAGAAGTCGCGCTCGCGCGCGCCCGACATGCGGGGCAAGCCCTTGTCGCCGAGCTTCCAGCAGGCGCGCATCGCTGCCGCGCAGCAACCCACGGCTCGCGTGAAGCACGACCAGAGGGCTCTGGCGTATTCGAAGCCCGCATCGGCGGGCGGTAAGGGATCGGCTCCGGCGGTGAAGTCCTCGCCCGCAAACCGTCCCGAAACGAGGTCCGCGGCCGCCCGAGCGGCGCGACAGTCGAGCACGCGTCGTCGTGTGCCAGTCGTCGATATTCCGAGCCGCGCTAGCGCTCGCACCACGCCGGCCCCCCGCGTCGTGCCGCGCTCGGTCGCCGGAACGAGCCGGCGAGCGCGCGTGTCGCCGCCGCCCGCGCGGGTGTCTCCGCCCCGCGTGGCTCCGTCACGTGAGCAGTCCCATCAGGCGCGCCGAACCTCGTCGCAGCCGCTCTCCGCGCATCGCTCGCCGGGGCCGAGGGCGCGCCCGCAGGTCCGTGGGTCGAGCCCACGCGCCTCGAGCGGCCCGTCGCGGCACTCGGCGACGGCGAGCCCGAGCGCGAGCGGCCGTTCGCGGGGTGGTGGTCACCGGCGCTGAGTGTCTCCCTCCGACGGCGAGGGTCCTGGTCAACCGGCTCACGTCCGCGATGGCGGGCCGTGGCGCGCGAGCTTGCTGTGGTCGGGCGTGATGCGCAGGTATCGGAGTCCGGCGACCTGCTCCGCACGCACGTCGAAGCGGCGGCATGTCGCGAGGCTCCGCCCGCAGCGCCGTTGAGCGCCTGGGTCACGTGGCGGAACTGGAACCAGGATGATGAGCAGCGCCACCGGAGGGAGGATCGTCATGTCATGCGCTCCTCATGAATCTTCTCGAGCAGTTCGTACTGGCCGGCCCTTTCAGGTACATGCCCTCGGCGAGCGTGAGCGCGCCCTCGCGCCCGGCGCTCCCCACCCCGACGCCGGGGCGCCGATGCGGCAGGCGCCTTGACGCGGCGTGCGCCCGGTCGGAGCGTCGCGCCATGACGCTCCGCTCGGCGATGGGGATGACGCTTTTCGGCCTCTCTGCCTTGACCGCAGGCTGCGGCGACAAGGGGCCTCCTCCGGCCTGCAAGGCCTTCGCCGCCACGATCGGCAAGGTCGAGGCCTGTGCGAGCTTCCCGGAGTCGCAGCGCTCCATGCTCAAGGCGCAGCGCGAGCGCATGGACGAGCTGATGAAGCGCCTCGAGAGCATGCCGAGCGACGCGCTGAAGGAAGTCGGCGACATGTGCGCGCAGCAAGACACGGCCATCCGCGAGGCCTTCGCGAAGCTCGCGCCCGACTGCATGAAGTGAGGGCGTTGCGTCGCGCACCCGCGGAGCGGGCGTGTGGCGACGCGCCGGCCGTGGTAGGCGTGTCGCACACGACGTTGCGGTCGCGTGGGGCGGGCGCGCCGGCGGTACCGGCTAAAAGGAGAGTGTGATGCACGTCTTGATCGCCCACCCTGGCATCGTGAAGCTCCTCGGCGGCTTCGGTCTCATCGCAATCGGCGCGCTCGGGTGCATGGGGCCCGGCGACGGCGCTGCGGCGCGCGAGCTGGCGGCGGGCAAGACCGCCCTGCGCGCGGGCCTGGCCGTGGTCCGCGACGGCGTCGCGCGCCTCGAGACCGGAGCGCGCGACCTCGGCCTCGCACGGGTAGACCTCGGCCTTGGCGACATGATGCGCGGCGTGGACCAGATGCATGCCGGGGTGCAGATGATGCTCGATGGCGACACGGCCGGCTGCTGCGAAGGCATGGCGGACCACGCCATGATGGAGCCCGTGGAGCGTGCCATGGACACGATCGGCCTCGGCTACTCCGAGATGGCCGACGCCATGGCGGGCAACGACGCCGTCGGCGCAACCCACCTCCACGACGGCATCACCTCGATGGAGGCGGGGCTCGTCGAGGCCGACCGCGCCACGTCGTGCGGCGACATGATGGGCGGCGGCATGTAGCTGGTCCGGGCGGCGTCTGGCTACGACTTGTCCCCGCCCGAAAAAAGTCTGCCGCATGGGACCCGCGCGTGCGACCATTGCCCATGCGCAATGCTTGGTGGCTGGTGTTGGGGTATGTCGGCGCGTGCACGTCGACGGGCAGCTTCGGCAGCGGGACGCCCTCCGGGGCGGAAGGCGGGCCTTGCCTGCCGGGCGGCACGTGCAACGCCGGGCTCGTGTGCCTCTCGAACCTGTGCGTGGCTCCGGGCACAGGAGGCGGTGGAGCCGGTGGCGAGGGAGCGGGTGGCGGCGCGGGGGCGACCGGCGGCTCGGGAGCAGGTGGCGCGGCTGCGACGGGCGGCTCGGGAGCAGGTGGCGGGAACGGTGGCGGAGCGACCGGCGGCAACGCGTCGGGCGGGGCGGGCGGTGCCGTGCTTTACGTGCCCACGGTGAGCATCTACCACCCTGGCGACGGCGAGACGCGCGACGTTTCGAATGGCGCCTTTCCCTTCAGCGGCGCGGCGAACGACCCGCAAGATGGGGCGCTCACCGGCGGCGCGCTGGTCTGGACGAGCAGCCTCGACGGCATCATCGGCACGGGCGGCCCCTTCAACTACCTGCCGAGCGTCGGCACGCACGTCATCACGCTCACGGCGACCGACTCGGATCTCAACGAGGGCACGGCGTCGATCACCATCACCATGGTGCCGTGAGCCCCGCTCCCGAGGCCGCGCTCGCGTTCGCCTTCGTCGATCTCGCGGGCTTCACCGCCCTCACCGAGGCGCACGGCGACGCCAGCGCGGCCGGTGTCGCGGAGCGCTTCTACGGCCTCTGCGAGCACGCGCTCGTCGGCGACACGCGCGTCGTCAAGCACATCGGCGACGCGGTCATGCTCGTCAGCACCTCGCCCGAGGCCATGGCCCGCACGCTGCTCGCGCTCGCCGCGCAGATCGACGCGGTGCCGGAATTCCCGGGCTTTCGCGCGGGGTTCCACACGGGCCCCGCGGTCGAGCGCGGCGGCGACTACTTCGGCGCGGCGGTGAACCTGGCCTCGCGCGTCGCGGCCCACGCCCGCAGCGGTCAGATCCTGTGCACTCGGCCGGTGGCCACCGCGCTCGAGGCCGCCGGCCTCGGGACCTGCGCGCCCTCCGGCGTTGCCCGCTTCAAGAATGTCGCCGAGGCGGTCGAGGTCCTCGTGCTCGAGCGCGCGCCCGCGAGCACGTCGGGCGAGGAGCTCGATCCGGTGTGTCGGATGCGCATCGACCGCGCGAGCGCCCCGGCCACGCTGCCGTACGCCGGTCGCACCTGGGCCTTCTGCTCGTTCGAGTGCGCGCAGCGCTTCGCGCGCGAGCCGGAGGCGTACGCCACCATGACGTAGGCGTGCTCTCAAGGCCCGTCGCGTATCGCCCCGAGCTCCACCAGGCGCCGCGACATCTCGGCCCGACACTGGCGCTCGCACGCGTCGACGGGCTCGCAGTAGTGCTCGCGGTGCACGATGCGCACGGTGAGCGTCACCTCGGACGCGCCGTGTCGCTTCGGCGAGTAGCTGAGCGCGGGCCGCCTCGGCTCGACGAGGTAGTTCGTCGGCCGGTGCTCGCGGGGCATTGCGAACGTCGCGATGCGCTCGAGGACCGCGTAGACGCGGCCGCACTCGTCGCAGCCGGGCTCGGGCTGGTGCCGCGGGTCGACGTGCTCGCCGGTGAGCTCGATGGCGAAGCCAACCTGCCGCAGGTGCAGGCCAGGTCCGAGCGCCCAGGCGGGGTACACTGCGAAGCGTACGCGGTGTCGCCGGACGAGCGCGGCGACCTCGCCTGGTTCCCAGTCGTGACGCGCTGCCTCTGCCATGCAGGCCGATCCCGTCACTGGAAGGAGATGCGGTCGACGAGCTCGGGGTGGTCGATGAACGGGTTGCGCACGCCCTCCGCGACCTCGATGAGGTCGTTGCGCTGCCGCTCGTGGTCGCTCGGAGGGTCGTGGCGATTCCACTTCTTCAGGACCGCCTCGGTCTCGACGGGATGCGCCGGGTCGAAGATGCCGAGCGGCTTGACCTTGCAGCCCTGCCCGTATCGCACCGAGAAGTAGAACACCGCCCGAGCGGCGTCGCCCTTCTGTCCGTCGCGCGGCTCGAACACCTCGACGTTCGCGGCGTCCTTGCCCTTGACGCTGAAGCACCCGTTCACGTGCCCGGGCATTGCGTCGGTGCAGGCCGGGTCCCCGAGCAGCGTGCCGGGCCAGTCGCGGAGCGTCACCTCCCCGAACGGGAGGTTGCTGCGCGCGCTGTTGAAGTCCGCCTCCACGGGGAAGAGGTGATGCAGATCGCTTCGCGCGGGCACGACGTCGGCGCCTTTGCTTTGGGGCCAGGTGTGCTCGATGTTCACTTCGGAGTGCGTCGGTGCGTGCCAGAAGCCGTCGTAGACACCGAGCACCTGACCGCCGTGGTTGTCGGTCTCGAGGAGCACGACCTGCCGAGCGGCCGTGTAGCTCATGCTCGAGTAGCCCTCGGTCACGAGCTCGCATAGCTTCGTGACGAGCGCGTCTCCGTCGAGGGCGTCGACCCCCGCGTACGCGCCCGAGTAGGGCATGTCGGGGAAGGGGCCGGGCTCGTGGCAGCCCCCTCCGCCGGTCGACGCGCCTCCGGCGCCCGCGCCGGTGGCGCCGGCGCCACCGCCACCTTCCTGTACGGTGCCCCAGTAGGCACCGCCGGGTGCGGCGCGGCAGGCTACGATCGACGCCAGGATCACGGGAACGAAGCGCAGGCTCATGGCACACCCCGGTCAGTCGTGATGATGCCCCGTGTGCTCCGAGGGCTCACGCTGCGGCGCCTCGCGCTCCGGGCCGGCCTTCTTTTCGGCGGCGCGCTCGCGTGGAGCGCGCTCGTTGGACTCCTTCACCGAGAGCTCTCTCGGTCCTCTCACATCGCCGCCCGGGCCCCCGCCGCATGCGGCTACTCCGCTGACGGCCGCGATGATCGACAGGTGACGGACGAGTAGCGATCGACGAACGACGTGACCGAGCATGACAAACCTCCAAGCCTTTCCGACCCGCAAGGGGCCGCTGGCGCGGGGCGCCTGAAATCGGGCGCTAGCACCCCGAAGGGCCGGCGGCCCGGAGAGCCCGCGGTCGCATCGCACGGAGTGTGCCAACCGCGGCCAGGCGGGATCTGCCGCATCGGTCAGGCACCGCGCCGGACGAGTGCGTAGAGAATAGTCTCGACCCACCTGAGACTATTCGGAACGCCCCGCGAGCCGCACCGCCGCAAGTTCCGCGCATGCGCGTTGGCTCGGCGCTTGCTGCGCAGACCGCCGCATGTCTGGAGGCGAAGCGATGAAGTTGGCGCGATCGGTGCGAGCGGACGGTGAGGACGGCGGCGGCGGCGCAGCACCGGACCGCGCGGCGAGCGGGGAGCTCGTGCGGCTCACACCCCACGCGCTCGTGGCGAGCGCGGCGAGCCTCGTCAGGCTGCACGAGCCGGAGCGCATGAACCTCCTCGGTCTGCTCATGCGCGGGCTGCTCACCGCCAACCTGGAGGACCCGGGCCTGCGGGCTCGCGCCCTCGCCCTGCGCGGGAGCATCGACGTGCGCGCGGGCGACATGCACGTGACGTTGCGCTTCGCCCCGGAGGGCGTCCACATCGCCGCGGACGGCACCTCGGCGAACGCCCGCGTCTCGGGGGACATGAAGTCGCTCCTCGGCGTCGTCACGGGTGCCGGCATGATCGGCCCCGTCCTGCGCGGCCGCGTGCGCATCGGCGGCAACCCATTGCTGCTCCTGCGCGTGCTGCCGCTCATCCGCGCGCGCGCCGCCGGACCACGCGCGGGGGACGACCACCGTGCACTGCCACGTTCGGAGGCTCGGCCATGAAGCGCGCACTCGTAGCCATCGTCGGCGCCGACAACGTCCTGGATTCCGAGAGCGATCTCGAGCCCTACCGCGAGGACTACTGCGAGGCCGACCCGGTCGATCCGTCCTTCGTCGTCTTCGCCCGGACGACCGAGGAAGTCCAGGTGATCGTGAAGCTCTGCGCGAGCGGGCGCACGCCCATCACGCCGCGCGTCGCCGGGAGCAACGTGGGCGGGCTCGCCCTCCCCGCGCCGGGCGGCATCGTGCTCGATCTCAGCCGCATGAACCGCATCGTGTCGGTCGACACGGCCGACATGTATGCCGTGATCGAGCCCGGGGTCACGCAGGCCGACCTCAAGCGCTACCTCGTCGAGCAAGACATCCCGCTCACCTTCGGGTTTTCGCTCGCGCCGCCGGACACCTCGGTGCTGGCGAACTGCCTGCTCGGCGGCCTGACGAACCGGTCGCTCAAGTACGGCGACCAGTCGCAATGGGTGAGCGGGCTCGAGGTCGTGCTGGCGGACGGGAGCCTGGTGCGCACGGGCTCCTGGGCGCTCAGCGACTCGGCCTTCGGCCTCGTGCCGTTCCCCGACGTGTCGGGGATGTTCATCGGCTGGCAGGGCGCGACCGGCATCACGACTCGCATGGCCTTCCAGCTCTGGCCGCGCCACCGCCTGAACAAGCGGCTCTTCGTGCTCACCTACAGCGCCCACGGCACCTTCGAGGCAGTGCGCCGGCTCTGCCGCACGGAGCTCTGCGACGACATCGGCGGCCTCTCCTGGCCCTCGGCCAAGATGATGATGGGCGTGAAGAACCCCTATCCGGAGCCGGCGACCGGCGAGCCCACGTTCTTTCTCTACGTGGATCTGACGGCCGAGACCGCGGCCGAGATGGCCCTCAAGGAGGGCGTGCTCGAGCAGATCCTCGCCGACATCCACCGCAAAGGTGATCGCATCGAGGAGCCGCTCGACGTCGCGACGCTGCTGCGCGTGAACCCGGCGCTCGGCGCGTTCGCCGAGTTCCCCGTCGAGCTCGAGTTCCTCACGAACCACGGGGGCGGCGGGCTCACCTGGATCGGCACCTACGGCCCGCTGTCGCGCTTCGAGGACGGCATCGCCGCAGGTACCGAGATCATGGTGCGGCGCGGCTTCCCGCCCCTCATCGTGACCCGCCCGATGCGCGGCGGGCACTACGGCGTGCTCCGCTTCGTGGCCATCTTCGACAAGAAGAGCCCCGAGGAGGTGGCGCGGATCCGCGAGCTCAATCTCGAGCTGCTCGAGATGGTCACCGACAAGGGCTTCGTCATGTACAAGACGCCACCCTGGGCCTGGGAGAAGCTGCGCGGGCGGATCGACCCCGGCATGCTCGAGCTCATGCGACGCATGAAGCGCCTGGTCGATCCGCTCGGCATCATGAACCCGGGCAAGCTCGGGTTCTGACCGCGGCACTCCGTCTTGTTCCGGAGACACCGCGAAAGGAGCACCGCCGCCATGAGGCATGTCTGGTCTTTGCTGCTGATGGGTACGCTGGTCGGCTGCGGCGAGGCCGTCACGGGCCCGGAGAATGTCGCGCGGGGCGACGACCAGGGCGCGGGCCAATGCGGCCCGCCGTCCCCGCCCGCCGTGGATCCGTCGCGCGCAGCCCAGTGTGGCAGCGAGGCGGCCGGCGACGAGCAGAGCGGCGGTCCCGGTGCATGTTGCGGCGCCCGCATGTGCCGCGGACTGCGCGGCGGATGCGGCTGTGCCGGAAACCGCAAGCAGTGCGGAGATTGACGGCCCGCCGATGAACGAGGCGCTGCGAACGCTCGCGTCCCGCTGGCGCGCCGATCCGGGCGGCACCTACCGCACCTGGTTTCTCTGGGAGGAGCGCCTGAAGAACTTCCGCTCCATTCGGCGCGGACTCGGCCAGGTCGTGGCGGAGATCGACGCGGGCACATTTGGCGCGGCGTACAAGGGCTCGTCGCTCGAGACCGTGGTGCGCTCGATCGCCGAGCAGCGCCAGGTGTTCCGGGGCGCCGACCACGCGTTCGTCTGGAAGCCCAAGCTCCGGATCCCCGATATCTACGAGAGCCGCGAGAACCTGGTGGCGTTCGGTCGGTTTCTCGATTCGTGCGCGTGCACCAGTAGCTGCGATGCGCTCGTCGCGGCAATTCGCTCCCTCGACGCTCGCCAGATCAAAGGGCTCGGTCCGGCAACAGCGAATCTGCTGTACTTCCTGCACCCCACGGTGATGCCGCCGTTCAATACCGCCATCGCGAAGGGCTACGGCGCGCTGACGGGCGCGCGAGTCAAGCTCGGGCGCTGGGGGGAGTACCTTGCCGTACGCCGCGGCATGGCACGCCTGAACACCGAGCTGCGCGACCTCCTGTCGAACGACCTCGGGGCCGTCGCCGGGCTCCTGTTCGACATCGGCACCGGCCGCTATGCGCCGCCACCTGTGACGGACGATGCGGCGGCGAGAGCCGCATGGGAGGCGGACCTTGCGCGCGTGCGAGCCGAGCCTGCCGCATCCGCCGTCGGTGACGAGGCGGATGCCACGCACACGACCGTGCAGACGTGGCTGCGAGACCTAGGGCGGGCGCTCGGCTACGACGTGTGGATCGCAGCGAACGACCGGAATCGGGCCGCATGCGGGGGACGGCTTGGCGACGGTTGCCTGGCCGCGCTCCCGCCGCCACTCGACGCCGCGCCGGGCGCCGAGGCGATTCGACTGATCGACGTGCTGTGGCTCGACCGTGAGGGCTCGGTCGTCGGTGCCTTCGAGGTCGAGCACACGACGTCCATCTACTCGGGGATCGTGCGGCTGCTCGATCTCGCGCTCGGCGGCAGCGCGGCGTCCGTTCGGGGGCTCTTCCTCGTGGCGCCCGACGACAGGCAGGCGGAGGTGCGCGCCCAGCTCCGGCGGCCGGCCTTCCGGCGGGTCGCGGACCTGGCGGTGCGCTACCTCGCGTACAGCGACCTCGAGAAGAACCGCGAGGCCATGGGACGCTTCGGCGCGGGGATGAAGCCGGTCGAGGCGATCGCCCGTACGCTTCTCTGACACCCGCGGCGCTGGTGAAGGGTGTAATTCGAGTGCCGGTTCTCATGCCCTCGAGAATAGTCTCGAAAGCAGGTGGCTCGAAGGTTGGAGCGGCGGCTTCGGTGACATTCCGCGTGCGCGGCATACTCATTGCAATGCGCGCGGTGGCGCGGGGCCCGCGGGCTCGCCAAGGAGGAATCTGTGAGCACCAAGTTGCTGCTGGTAGGTCTCGTGGTCATCGTCTCGACGGGCTGCAACCAAGGGGACGCCGAGTCTGGGGCCGGCGGTGCCGGCGCGGGAACGGGGGCAGGCGGGGCGATCGGAGCGGGCGGTGGGGGCGCGGTGGGCGCGCCTTGCACGACCGCGGATGAGTGTCCCGCCGGTGGCTCGGGGTCGCCCGCCTGTCTTTCGCAGTGGCCCGATGGCTACTGTGCCGTCGTCGACTGTGCCCAGCACGGCCACGATTGCCCGGGTGATCCGGGCCTCGGCGGGGTTGCCACCACCGGCAGCCAATGCGTCCTCGCGCCCACGGCGATGTGCCTCGCTCTTTGCGGCGACAACTCCGGCTGCCGTGACGGCTACGAATGCGTCGAGAAGAGCGACGCTGCCGGGCATGGCTCGGGGAAGGTCTGCTTCCCGCTTGCGTCTGGTGGCGGGGGCATGAACGCCGGTGGTGCAGGCGGCGGCATGATGGGCGGTGGCGGCATGTGAGAGCGGGTGCAGCGGGTGGGCGGGATTCTGCGCCGGTCGCGCAAGCCCCGGATAGGTCGAGCAGCTCGGCT
>JADLAB010000008.1 GCA_020848455.1 Polyangiaceae bacterium | reverse complement strand
TCGCGCCCGGCGAGCCGGGCCACGTGGTGCTCGCCCCGAGCGTGGCGCTCGAGCCCGGCGCTCGCTACACCGTGGCGAGCGGCGCGCCGCGCTTCGCCACGGCCCTCGTGGCGACCGCGAGCTCCGCGTGGCCGCTGCTCCTCCGGGCGTGGCCGCCGCGCGGCGCGGGCGCCGACGCGACGCTCGCCGTATGGTGCGGCGCGAGCCCCTTGCCACCGCTCGCGGGCCCGGCGGTGCTCGAGCCGGGCGGCCCCACGGGAACGCTCGAGCGCGGGGCCGTGTCGGCCGAGGGCGGGCCGGCGTGCGCCCGCTTCGTCGCGGACCCAGACGACGGCGCCGAGAGCGGCGCCTCCGGCGACGGACCCTTCGCCGCGCCGCTCCGGCTCGGGCCCGACCTCGACGCGCCGCTCGCCCTGCTCGAGCCCGGCGAGCTCGCCGCCGCGGTGCCCGTGCCGGAGCCGGTCGCACCGCTCGCGTGCCACGCCGCCGAGGTCCCGTTCGGGCCGGGCTGCGCACGGGTCGCCGACGACAGGCTGCTCGTGCGCGCGCCCGGGGCGCCGCTGCTCTGGAGCCTGCACACGGGCGGGCGCGACTGGGTGCGGCCGACCGCGGCGCTCGAGCCCTTCGTGCTCGCGCCGCTCGCGCCCGCGACCGAGATGGCGCTCGTGGTGCAGACCCTCGACGTGGCGGGCCGCACGACGCGCGCGGACGTGGCGTGCACGACGGCCACGCCGGCGGCCCACCTCGTCGTCAACGAGGTGCTCGCGAACCCCGTCGGTGCCGAGCCGGCCCAGGAGTGGGTCGAGCTCTACAACGACGGCCTCGCCCCGGCGGCGCTCGGCGGGCTCGCGCTCGTCGATCCCGGCGACACCGTGATCCTCCCGGACGCGGTGCTGCCGCCGGGCGGCTTCGCGCTCGTCGTCAACCAGGCCTTCGACGCCACGCCGCCCTTCGACGTGCCGCCCGCGGCCGGGACGACGCTCGTGCGCGTCAGCGGCCTCACCCTGACCAACCAGGGCGATCCGCTCCTGCTCGAGGACGCGAACGGCGTCGAGCTCACGCGCTTCGACGCCGCCGTGAAGCCGAAGTCCGGTCGCAGCGTGATGCGCGTCGCGCCCGCGGCGCCCGACGGCTGGCCCGCCTCGTTTGCGCTCGCCGACACCCCGACGCCCGGCGCGCCGAACGCGCCGCCGTGACGGTGCTCCTAGCTCCCCGCGATGGTCATGGCCGCGACGCGCAGGGTCGGCGCGGCCGTGGCCGTGCGGAGGTCGAGGTCGTCACCGACCGCGTCGATGGCCTGAAACAACGCGTCGGCGTTGAGCGAGATCGTGACCTCGCTCACCGGGAAGGCGAGCTCGCCCTTCTCGATCCAGAAGCCCGAGGCGCCGCGCGAGAAGTCGCCGGTCACGGGGTTGAAGCCGAAGCCCATCATCTCGGTCACGTAGAGCCCGCGCTCGGTCGAGCGCACGATGTCCTCGGCCTTCTGGGTGCCGGGCTGGAGCACGAAGTTCGTCGTCGAGGCCCCGACGCCGCCACCCGAGCCACGCGCCGCGCTCGCCGTCGGCGCGCGGCCGAGCTTGCGGGCGCTGTAGCTGTCGCAGAGGTAGGTCTTGAGCACGCCGCGCTCGACGACGAGGTTGCGGCGGCTGAGTAGGCCCTCGCCGTCGAAGGGGCGCGAGCCCGGCGCGCGCGGCAACAAGGGGTCGTCGACGACGGTGACGAGGTCGCTCGCCACGCGCGTGCCCTCGCGACCGGCGAGGTAGCTCTGCTTGCGCCACACGCTCGAGCCGACGACGGCCCCCGCCAGCATGCCGAGGATGGAGCGCGCGGCGTCGGGATCGAACACGACGGGCGCCTCGGTGCTCGGCACCTTGCGCGCGCCGAGCTTGCGCAGCGTGCGGCGCGCGGCCTCGCGGCCGACGGCCTCGGCGTCCTCGAGATCCGCCGCGAAACGCCGCGCCGTCCAGTGAAAGCCGCGGCGCTTCTTGTGGCCCTCGTCCTCGGCCACGGGGGTCACGACGAGCGACGCGTAGGTCGAGGCGTAGCCGCCCGAGAAGCCGCCCGAGAGCGCGATGGCGAAGGCGCCGGTGGCGCGCGAGAAGGTCGCCCCGTCGCTGTTCGTGATGCGCGGGTCGGCGGCGCGCGCGGCCGCCTCGCCGCGCGTCGCCCACTGGATGGCCGCGTCGGCGTCGATCGCGCCCACGGCCGGATCGTAGAGATCGGTCGGCACGGGTACTTCCTTCGCGACGAGGGCGGGATCGGCCGGGCCCGCGAACGGATCCTCCTGGCTCACCGAGACGAGCTCGATGGCGTCGTCGAGGAAGCGCTCGAGGCCACGCGGCGTCATGTCGGAGGTCGAGGTGAGCGCCACGCGCTGGTCCTTCATGATGCGCATGCCGACGCCGCGGTGGCCGGCCTCCTCGACCAGCTCGGGCTCGCCGAGGCGCACCTTGGCCGAGAGCTCCGAGCCGCTGCGCGCGATGGCCTCCGCCACGTCGGCGCCCCGCGCCCGCGCCCGGGCGACGAGATCGCGCGCGAGATCGCCGAGCCGGCTCAACTCTGCCTCGATGTCCGTCTTCACGCGGGGCAAGCTACGTTCTCGCGCCGGCCGTGACAAGCCGCGCGTCCGCTCGGGCGAGGGGCCGCGCCGGGCCGCGCGGCTTGCACGGACCCCTCCGAAGGCGTACAGCCGCGAGCGGTGGATCCGAGCCGCTTGCGGGAGCTCCTGGCGCGCGTGCAGACGGGCGCGCTCGACGTCGACGCCGCCCTCGGCGAGCTCGGCGACCTTCCCTATCGCGATCTCGGCTTCGCCTCGGTGGACCACCATCGCGCGCTGCGCCACGGGGCGCCCGAGGTCGTGTTCGGGGCCGGCAAGACCGCCGAGCAGATCGTGCACATCGCCGCCGAGGTGCTGCGCGGCGGCCACAACCTGCTCGTCACGCGCCTCGACGCCGACAAGGCCGCCATCCTCGCGGCGGCGCAGCCGGGCCTGCGCTACGCCGCCGCCGCGCGGGTCGCGCGCCTCGAGCCGACCCCGCCGCGGGCCCGCCCCTGCCGGCACGTCGCCGTCGTGTGTGCCGGCACGAGCGACATCCCCTGCGCCGAGGAGGCCGTCGAGACGCTCGAGGCGCTCGGCCTCGAGCCGCGGCGCACCTACGACGTGGGCGTCGCGGGCCTGCACCGGCTGCTCGACCGCGTGCCGGATCTGCGCACCGCGAGCGCCGCCATCGTGCTCGCCGGCATGGAGGGTGCGCTGCCGAGCGTCGTCGGCGGGCTGCTCGGTTGCCCGGTGGTCGCGGTCCCGACCTCGATCGGGTACGGTGCGGCCTTCGGAGGGCTCACGGCGCTCTTCGGCATGCTCACCTCGTGCGCGTCGGGGGTCACCGTGGTCAACATCGACAACGGCTTCGGCGCCGCGATGGCGGTCCACCGCATGCTGCCGCGCGCCGAGCCCCCCCGCCAAGGAGACCCCCCGTGAGCGACCGGCGCGACGATCCCGGTGCCGACGCGCCGGCCGAGACGGACGAGCACGCGCCCGCTTCGGTGCGGCCGCAGCCGCCCGGCGCGGCGCACGAGCACGAGCACGGCCACGCGCACCCGCACGACCACCACGTGCATCCCCACGACCACCACGTGCATCCCCACGGGCACGAGCATCCGCACGAGCGCGCGGTGGCCCACCCCGCCGACCACGCGCACGGCCCCGGCCCCGAGCCGCTCGCCGCCGGGGCGGGGCGGGGCAAGCTGCTCTTCCTCGACTGTCCTAGCGGCGTCGCGGGGGACATGACCCTCGCGGCCCTGCTCGACCTCGGCGTGCCGCTCGCCGCGGTCGAGCGCGCGCTCGCCGCCCTGCCCCTCGGCGGCTACCGCCTGGTGCTCGGGCACGCCCATCGCAGCGGCATCGTGGCGACGACGTTCCAGGTCGAGCTCACCGAGCCCCACCCGGAGCGCAGCTACGCGACGATCGATCGGCTCCTCGCCGACGCCCCGCTCGAGCCGGGCGTCCGCAGCCTGGCGCGCCGCATCTTCCGCCGGCTCGGCGAGGCCGAGGCGACCGTGCACGCGACCCCGCTCGACGACGTCCACTTCCACGAGGTCGGCGGGGTCGACGCGATCGTCGACATCGTGGGCGCGGCGGCGGCGCTCGACTACCTCGGCGCCGACGTGGCGTGCTCGCCGCTGCCGCTCGGCCGTGGCTTCGTCACGGCGCGCCACGGCGTGCTGCCCTTGCCGGCCCCCGCGACGGTGCTGTGCCTGCGCCACGTGCCGACCTACGGCGTCGAGCTCGAGGTCGAGCTCGTGACGCCTACCGGCGCCGCGATCGTGGCGACGGCGGCACGGCATTTCGTGCCGTGGCCGCGCTTCCGGCCCGAGCGCGTGGGTCACGGGGCCGGCACGCGCGAGCTGCCCGATCGACCGAACGTGCTCCGCGCCGTGCTCGGCGAGCCCTCGGCCCACGCGCGCGACCTCGGCACGCACGTCGTGTGCGAGGCGAACGTCGACGACATGACCGGCGAGCTCGCCGCGCACGCCATCGGCGCGCTCTTCGACGCCGGGGCGCTCGACGCCTGGGCCGTGCCCATCGTGATGAAGAAGGGGCGCCCAGGGCTCACCATCGCCGCGCTGGCGACGCACGAGCGCGCCGACGCCGTCGCCGGCTGCCTGCTCACCGAGACGACGACCATCGGCCTGCGGCGCTCGACCGTGACCCGCACCGAGCTCGCCCGCCGCATGATCGAGGTGCCGACGCGCTTCGGGAGCCTGCCGCTCAAGGTGACCGAGGGGCCCGACGGCGCGGGGCACGCGCCGAGCGCCAAGCCCGAGTTCGCGGCGTGCGCCGCCGCCGCGCGCGAGCACGGCGTCCCCGTGCGCGTGGTGCTCGCGGCCGCGCTCGCCGCCTACGAGGCGTCGACGGCGCGCTGAGCGCGCCCTCAGTCGGGCCGCTCGATCCGCTGCCGCTCGGCCTCCCAGGCGAGCAGCCCGCCCTCGAGGAACGCGACCGGCACGCCGTCCTGCGCGAGCTTCTCGCACAGGGCCTTCGTCTTGTCGCCGGAGCGGCAGTAGAGGACCGGCGCCCCGAGCATGTGCAGCTCGGCGAGGCGCGACTCGAGCTCCTCGAGCGGGATGTGCGCGGCGCCGGGGATGCGCGCGCGCCCGTAGGACGCGGCGTCGCGCGTGTCGACCGGCACGACCGCGCCCTGCTTCAGGAGCTCCACGAGCTCGGGGACCCGCACCGCCCCCTCGGCCCGCGGCAGGAAGGGCTCGATGAGCTCGCGCAGGCGCTTGCGCTTGACCACGCCCTGCTCCATGGCGACCGGCCGCCCCTGGAAGAAGGCCATGAAGGTCGGCACCGCCTGGATGCGGAGCGCGGCCGCGAGCCGCTTGGAGCGGTCGATGTCGACCTTGACGAACTTGGCGCGCCCCGCGAGCTCGGCGGCGAGCGCCTCGACCTCGGGCGCGACGGTCTTGCACGGCTGGCACCAGTCGGCGAAAAAGTCGACCAGGACCGGCACCTCGCTCTGCAGGACCTCGCGCTCGAAATCCTGCTCGGACACGACGGGAAGCGACATGGTCCCCTCATAACCACGTCGCGGCCCGTGCGCCACACCAGAAGGGGCGCGGAGCCAGGGGCCAGGGGCGAGGCACGAGGCTACGGCTCGTCGAGGTCGTGCCAGCCCACGGGCGGCTCGAGCTTCGCCGCGCGCGCGACGCCGCGAAACACGTAGTCGGAGTAGCTGTACGGACCGTCGGCCCAGACGACGAGGTCCTCGCAGAGCACGCCGTCCGGGGCCCCGTCGCACAGCTCGGGCTCGGCGAGCACCGGCCCCTCCTGGTAGAGCGGCTCGGACGCGCTCACCGCCTCCTCGGCGCGCTCCATCGCCAGCAGGGCCCCGGCGTGGCGCTCCATGTCGAGCTCGTCCACCGGCAGGAGCTCCCAGTCGCACAGCACGAGCTCGGGGTGCGGCGGGTCGTCGGGCTCGGACAGGAAGGCGAGGTGCGGTGGTCGGGCGATCCCGGCCGCGCGCAAGAGCGCGGACAGGCGCTGGCGGGTCGACTCGGCCGCGCGGTCGGCGCCCCAGAGCCGCGCGAGCGCCCCCGTGACCTCGCTCAGGCTGGCGGGCTGCCAGAGCCGCTCGTCGCGCGACCCGAGGTCGAGCTCGGAGCGGATGCGTGCGAACGCGCGGGCACGCTCGCTCCAGGGCTCCGCGTCGGCGAGCGCGGCGTCGACCGCCCAGTGCAGGCGGAGCTCGACCTCGACCACGTAGCGGTGCTTGCTGAGGGCCCGGAGCAGGCGCCCGACGTCGTCCGGCGTCGGCGCGTGGAAGGACCAGCCGTACATGGCCATGGGAGCTCGCGCTCATCTACACCGGGCCGCGGGCGCGAGGCTACACAAGTTCGGCGGATCGCGCCGGCGGCGCCCGGACGTTCAGCGGATGATCAGCTCGGCGATCGGTCCGCGCCCGTCGGCCCGGCAGCTCACCGCACGGCGCGCCCCGATGGTGACGAGCTCGAAGCCGTCGCGGTAGAGCTCGTGCACCGCGGGCGCCGAGGAGTTCGACAAGAGCACGCGCACGCCACGGCCCTTGAGGGCGCGGGCCACGTCGCGCAGCCGCTGCTGCGCATCGTGCCCGAAGCCGTCGCGCGTGTAGGCGGTGAACGCGCTCGTGGCGGTGAGGGGCACGTAGGGCGGGTCGAAGTAGACGAAGTCCCCGCGGCGCGCCCGGGCCGCGACGCGCTCGAAGCCACCCGCCTCGATGTGCGCGGACGCAAGGGCCCGCGACGCGGCGCGCAGGAGCGCCGGGTTGCAGTAGCGCGGCCGCGCGTAGGCGCCGAAGGGCACGTTGAAGCGGTTGCGGCTGTTGACCCGGTAGAGCCCGTTGTAGCCGGTGTGGTTCAGGTAGACGAGCCAGGCCGCCACCTCGACGTCGCTGCGGTCGTCGATGTCGCGGGCGCGTAGCTCGGCGAAAAACTCCGGATCGTGCGGATAGCTCGCGAGCAGAACGATGACCTCCTCAACCCGATCGCGGACGGCGAGGTAGGTGCGCACCAGCCGCTCGTTCGTGTCCGAGAGGCGCGCCCGGAAGGGTGGGCGCGTGCGCGCGAGGTGGAAGAAGAGCGCGGCGCCGCCCAGGAAAGGCTCGTGGTAGGTGCCGAAGCGCTCGGGCACGTGGGGCAGGAGCTGCGGCAAGAGGCTTCGCTTGCCGCCGACCCACTTCAAGAAGGGCTTGGCGCCGCCGTCCGTTCCCACGCTCCGCTCCACGCGACGCAGCACTACCACGCGCGACGGGCCTCGAACAGACGCGAGGCCGCTCAACCGTCGCGCGAGGACAGCAGGCGCCACACGAAGGAGCGGACCCGTCGATCGACGAGGCGCCGCCGCGAGGCGAGGCGCGCGTCGCAGGCCTCGTCGGCGGCGTCCGCCACGAGGTAGGCGCCGGTCGCGAACACCGCGAGCGCCCCCACCCCCGCGAGGACCGAGAGCAGCGTCCCGCCGCCGTGGAGCCCATCGGCGATGAGCGCGCCCCACGAGGCGTCGACGCCGATGCCGATGAAGGACGCGGCCACCTCGAGCAGCACGAGCGAGACGGCGCCGAACATGACGCTCACGCCGACCGGACGCAGCGCCTGCGGCAGCACGTGCCGCCAGAACGTGCGCCAGGCCGAGCAGCCGATGGCCCGCGCGCCGAGCACGAAGTCCTCGCTCCCGAGGCGCACGACCTCGCCGCGCACCAGGCGCGCGACCTCGGCCCAGCGCACGGCCGCGACCGCCGCGCCGAACACCCAGGGCGAGCCGCTCGGATCGACGGCGCGCGCGACGGCGATGGCGACGAGCGCGGGGAAGGCCTGGATGAGCTCGACCGGACGCGACAAGAGCTCGTCCCAGAAGCCGCCCGAGTGGCCGGCGAGCGCCCCCACGGGCACGCCGAGGCAGAGGGCCGCGAGGAGGGCGAGCAGCGTCACGCCGAGCGTGCGCCGGATCCCGTGCACCAGCCGCGCCATGACGTCGCGTCCCTCGCCGTCGGTGCCGAGCCAGTGCTCGGCGGAGGGCGCGGCGCGCGGTCCCGCCGCCGTCACGCGCTCGGGGCCGAAGCGGCGCAGGGGCCAGATCGCGAAGTCGTCGGCGTGCTCGGCGGCGATGGACTCCGGGCTCGCCTGGCCGTAGCGCTCGGCGTCCACCACGGCCGCGAAGGGCCGGAAGCCGCTCCCGCCGACCACCCAGAGCGGCCCGTCCGCGGCGAGCAGGTCGGCGAACAGCGCCGGCAGCGCCACGATGGCGCACATGAGCAGGCCGAGGCGCAGCCGCACGCTCCGGCCCAGGCGGCGCAGCACGAGCTTGCCGTGCCTCACGCGTCCCTCCCGCGCACTGGACCGATGGCGCTGCGGACGCGCGGGTCGAGGGCGGCGTAGGCGAGATCCGTCGCCACGAGGACGAGCACGCTCCAGGCGGCCGCACCGACCGCGAGGGCCATGAGGAAGCCCGCGTCCCGCTGGGCCACGGCCTCGACCGTGGCGTCGCACAGGCCGGGCAGCTTGAAGGCGCGCTCGAGCACGAAGGCCCCGGTGAGCGCGGTCGGCAGCTCGAGCGTGGCGCGCGTCGCCAGCGGCCAGAGCGCATTGCGCACGCCGTGGGCCCAGAGGATGCGCACCCGCCCCGCGCCGCGGGCCCGGGCGGCGAGGACGTGGTCGCGGCACAGCGTCACCAGCAGGGCCGAGCGGACCTGGCGCGCCGGGTCGGCCGTGAGGGCGAGCGCGAGCAGCAGCGTCGGCCACACGAGCGCGCCCCCGACGGGGGCGCCGAGCCCGAGCGCAGCGACGCCGAGCACTGCCGGACTGAGCGCGTAGGGCAAGAGCGCCGAGGCCCACAGCAGTCGGTCGACGACCTTGCCGTGCCACAGCGCGCTCGCCACGCCGAGCGGCAGCGCCCACAGGTACGCGAGCGCCAGCGCACCGAACATGATGGCGAGCGTCAGCCGCAGGCGCTCGAGGAGCTTGTCGAGCACGGGCACGCCCGCGGCGTCGCGCCCGAGGCGCATCGACACCGCCTCGAGCGCCCACTTGCCGTAGCGGGTCTCGAGGAACATGGCGCCCACGCGCGCGGCCCCACCGAGTGCCACGAAGTCGCCCCCGTACACCATCCACCAGCGCCGCCAGCGCTCCACGGTCGCGCCGGCGCTGTCGCGGCTCGCCCCTTCCTCGATGCGATCGACCCGCCCGGTCACGTGCCCGAGCACCTCCACGATGCGCCGCGCCCGCTCGAGCTCGTCGGGTCCCTCGGGCGTCGGCAGCGCCTCGAACAGCGCCGGCAAGGCATAGGTGTCGAGCGCGCGCATCTCCGCGACGCGGGTGCGCGAGCCGTGCTCGGCGTAGCGCCGCACGGCGCTGCGCACCGTGCCCTCGCGGAACTCGATGCTGTGCGTCTCCCAGAAGCGCTGCCAGAACACGACCACGGCGTCCGCGCGGCCGGGCTCGTCGCCGCGCTCGCCCATGCGGCGCGCCACGGGCTCGAGGGCGAGCGCCACGCGCGTGCGCACCTCCGGCGCGAGGGCGTCGAGGCCGGGCAGGAGCACGGGCAGGGCCGCGCTGCCGAGCCGGGCGAGCTCGCGCCGGCCGCGCTCCGCGTCGTCCTGCCCTCCCCGCGCGAGGTCGTCGAGGGCGCGCTCGACGAGCGTGCGCAGATCGTGCGGGTCGGTGTTGAGGAACAGCGGGAGATCGAGGAAGCGTTCGCGCCGCTCGGCCGCGCGCACCGCCGGCTCTGCCTGCTCGAGCTCCGCCGGCGCCGGCAAGAGCGACAGGATGTAGAACGCCACGAGCGAGACGCCCAGCACGCTCGGAAACACCCACAAGAGCCGGCGCAGCGCGAAGCGCAGCATGACGTGGCGCGGTCAGCAGGTCACAGGAGCACCAGGAACACGATGACGAGGCACACGACCGCGACTCCCACGAGCAGCAGGGTCGACACGCTCGGCACGCCCTCGGTCGGGATGTCGGCCGGCTCGTCGCCGGTCAGCCAGCTGCTGTCGGGCGCGACCTCGATCTCGCCGTGCACCTCGATGCGCGGATCCTCCTCGGCCCCCGCGCCGCCCGGCCCGGCCCCGTCGGACGCCCCGGCCCCGGCCCCGGACGCAGCCTCGAGCCCGGCGTACTTCGCGTAGCGCAGGGCCGCCACGTCGGCGGCCGTCGGCGGCTCGAGTCCCTCGCCCTCGAAGACGCCCGCGATGACGGTGATGTTGTCGTGACCGCCCGCCTGGTTCGCGGCGTCGATGAGCGCGCCGCACACCTCCACCGGGTCGGCGGCGTGCCGCCGGACGATGTGGCGGATCTCGTCGTCGCGGATCATGCCGCTGAGGCCGTCGGAGCACATGATGAGCACGTCGCCGTCGCGCAGCTCCGCGTACGTGAGATCGACCTGGACCGCGTCGGCGGTGCCGAGCGCCTGCAGGATGATGTTGGAGTGCTCGAAGTTCTCCGCCTCCTCCTCGGTGAGCTGGCCGGCCTCGATGAGCTGGTTCACGAGCGACTGGTCGCGCGTCACCTGCACGAGACGCTCGCCGCGCATCAGGTAGGCGCGGCTGTCGCCCACCTGGCCGATGAGCAGGTGGTCGTCGAGGAGCGCCGCCACGGTGGCGGTCGTGCCCATGCCGCGGCAGGCGCGGTTGTCGTTCGACTCCTGCAAGATCCGCAGCCCGGCGACCTCGAGGGCGCGCACGATGTCTCCGGCCAGGCCGTCGCGGCCGTCGCGGTCGTTGGCAGCCATGCGCTCGAAGACGATGTCGACCGCGAGCTGGCTGGCGATCTCACCGGCAGCCGCACCGCCCATGCCGTCGCACACGGCCATCAGCAGGCCGTTCGGACCGACCTCCATGGGGCGCTGCGGGTCGACGACGCCGCGCGTCCGGCGTGTGAGATCGGCGATGAGGAAGTTGTCCTCGTTGTGCTCGCGGATCTGGCCGACGTCGGTGCGGCCGAACAGGCGCAGCCGGATCTGCGGGCGCTTGGGCCGCGGGCTCGAGCTCGGCTCCACGGCCTCGGTGGTCTGCGCGGCCCCACGCCCCTCGCCCTCCTCGCCCTCGCCGACCGGCGCCGCGGCGGCGGGATCGGCGCTCGCCTCGGCCTCGCCGGCCGCGGGCGCGGGGCTCTGCGCCTCGGGCGCCGGCGCGGCGGCGGCAGACGTGGTCGCATCGGCGGCGGCCGGGCTCTTCGGCGGGTCGGGCGCGGCGCTCGCCTCGGGCGGGTGGGCGCCAGGCGCCGGGGCGTCGGCGTGCGGGCTCGAGCGCCGCTTGCGCGAGTCGCCGCTCATCGGGGCTTGCCTCCGAGGGGCGCCGGCGACGGGCTGGTGTGGAGCGCGGCTCGCATGGGGACGGAGGGCGTTGCGGTGGCGGTGGCGTTGCGGCGGGGGGTGGACGGCGGCGGCGGGCCTCAGCCCTTCGGGGGGGCGGCGCCCTTCTGCGGCAAGTCGACGCGGAACAGATGCTGACCGAGGCGGATGAAGTCCCCGTTCTGGAGCTTCACGTCCTCGCGAATCGCACAGTAGGTGCCGTTCGACGAGTTGAGGTCGGCGAGCACGTACTGCTGCGTCGACTCCTGCCACCGCACGACGGCGTGGCGCCGCGACATGAACGGGTCCGAGGTGAACACCAGGTCGCCGATCTCGCGACCGATCGTCGTCTCGTCGCTCACCAGGTGGTACACGTCCCGCACGACGCCCTCGACGGTGCGCTGACAAAGCCGCGCACGGCGTGTCGCCGCGGGCGACCCGAACAGGAGTGTCCCGTGCTGGGTTGCGTGGCCCAGCCCCCGCTCACCGTGCTGCACCAACTCGAACTGTAACACCTCCAGCCCGAGGAGTACCAAGTCCCTATCCCGCAGCATGTGCGGCTTCCGCAGCCGGCGGTACACGCCGTTCAGGGAGTCGAGGTTGCGCACGAACCACTCGTCCCCCTCCCGGTAGAGCCGGGCGTGCCGCGGCGACAGGTAGCTGTCCTCGGCGAGGACGATGTCGCCCTCGACGCGCCCGATGTCGATCTGCCGGCCGGTGAGCCGCAGCGACTTGCCCTCGGAGCCGTCCTCGACGATGACGACGAGGCGCCCTACGGCCCGCTCGGTCCCGGTGTCGACCTGCACGAAGGGCGGGCGATCGGAGGCATCGAGCACCGCAGCGTCGCCCTCAGCCTGCGGCGGCGCCTCGTCGCGCCGGGCGCGCTGCACGAGCTCGATGGGGCGCTCCACCCCGGCGGGCGGTGGGCTCGAGACGGCGTTTTGCGTCGGCGCGCGCGAGCGCCGCGGCAACTCCGCCGGCGACGGGCCCGGTGGGGGCAGGCTGCCCGGAGCCGCCGCGACGACGGGCGCGCCGGCGTCGAGCGGCGAGCCGCAGTGCTTGCAGAAGACCTCGCCACGGTCGCAGAAGCCGTTGCAGCGGCCGCACTGGACGCGCTCCGCCGCCGCCGCCGCCGGAGCGGGCGTGGCGACCACCGCGGCCACCACGCCGAGCCTGTCCGGGCGCGCCTGCCCGAGCGCCGCGGACCCCGCCACGGGCGCCGCCTGCCCCGGGCCGGTCCCGCTCACCGTCGCGGGTGGGGGCGCGGCCTTGGCGCCCTCGCGGTTGAGGACGGCCCCGCAACCGAGGCAGAAGCGATAGCCGCTCGGGCTGTGCGCACCGCACTCGCGGCAGATGATGCCGCCCTCCGAGCTCCTGCGCGCGGGTGCCGGCTCCGGCGGCGGTGGGGTGGTCACGGGCCTGTCTTTGGGGCGCTTCGAGAGGAACAGCTGCGGCGCGCTCGGGCGCGCCTGGGGCGGGAGCTGCGCATCACCCGCGCCCTCGGACGCCGCGGCGGGGGCTCCCGGGCCGGCGGTACCAGGGTCCGGGACCGGGGGACGCGCGGGCGGGCTCAGAGGGGTCGGAGCGAGGGGACGACCCGTGCGCTGGGCAAGCCGGTGACCGCAGTTGCGGCAGAAGGTCAGCCGCTCGTCGTTCTGGGTCCCGCAAACGTCGCAAACCACGGAGGTGGAGCTGACCAACCCGGCGGTTGCAAGTCAAGTCGAGAGTTCCCCAGGCACGCGGAAAGTCGACGCCGACCCGGCCGCACCCAGCGCGGCGCGCTAGCGGCGACTCAGCTCCGAGCGAAGCTCGAACTGCAGCTCGAAGCGCAGGTAGTGCGACATTCCGGGGTCGCGCCGGTAGCCCGCGGTGTCCGTCCAGCCCGCGAACACCGTCGGCTGGTAGCAGAGCACGATGCCCAGCATGGCGAGACGGGTGAGCTGCAGCTCGGCGCCGATGCCGCCGAAGAGCGCGCCCCCGCCGGTCTCGACGCCGAACTCGTTGCCGTACACGACGCCCCCGAGCCCCCAGGTGGCGTACGGAGCCACCCGGTAGCCCATGTCGAGCATGTAGCGCATCTCGGCGCGGAGCTGCTGCATGATGCCGAGCCGGTACAGGTTGGACGAGTCCGTCTTCGTGAACTGATAGGCGCCGCCGACGTACCAGGGGCCCGGCGAGCGGTAGCCACCGCGCAGCGAGAGCCCCCCGCCGGAGCCGACGATGCACGGCGGGCTCTGCCCTTCGTCCGAGCGGCACACCGGTCCGGCGGCGAGGAGCCCGTCGACGACGATGCCCACGCCCCAGCTCGCGTAGTCCACGTGCAGCGGTGGCGGCTTCGGGTGATCCGGCGCCGTGTCGACCTCCGGCGCGGGGTCGTCGGCCCAGGCCCACCCCGAGCTGCCGAGCCCCGGCACCGCGACGGCAGTCGCCGCGGCGAGGAGCGTGACGGGCAGGCGCGCACGGCCGGGCACGCCCCACCCATACGCACATGGCGGCCACCGCGCAACGGGGCGCCCGGGCTTCGGTTCTGGGTTGACGGCAACCGCCACGCTTGCTTATGGACCCACGTCGCTCGTTGCCGACGACGACAGGTGGGGGGTTGCGAACGAGGAGCAAGGTCTATGGAGGTCCACATCGACAAGCGCGCGGTCCGGGCGATCCGCCAGTCCGCGGCCGACGCGATCGAGGAGGGCGACACCGAAGCCCTGCGTGAAGACATCTACGAGGCCTTCAGCGAGGAGCAGGTCGAAGAGATCGAGCAGCAGATCGGCTCGGGTGACTTCCTCGAGCTCTTGACCGACGTGCTCGACGAGTGGGGCGGCGACGACGTGGACGAGCTCTTCGAGCTGCTCGAGACGCAGCTCGCCGACCAGGGCGTGGACCTCAAGTACCGCACCCAGGAAGAGGACGAGGAGGTCGAGGACGATCTTCTCGACCGCGAAGAGGACGAGGTCGAAGAGGCCGATCCCGTCTACGACGCCGACGAGCTCGAGGGCGACGACGAGGAAGAGGACGACGACGAGGAAGAGGGCGACGCGGAAGAAGAAGTCGACCGCTGACCGTCCCGCTCGCCTCGGTCCCTCGCCTGCCATCGGCACGGGGCGGCTCGGCGCCACGAGCCGCGCCCGAAGGGTCGACGGGCGCGATCCCGGAAGGGACGCGCCCGTCGCTCATTTCGCCCCCCCACGCGGGCCGGCGGCACCGGCCCGGGCCCCGCTCAGGTCTGCGCGCGGACGATGTCGACGATCTCGCGCACGCTCTTGGCGCTCTTGGCGAGCATCTGCTTCTCGTCGTCGCTGAGCGCGATCTCGACCACGCGCTCGAGGCCGCCGCCGCCGATGATGACGGGCACGCCCATGTAGAGGTCGCTGTAGCCGTACTCGCCCTGCAGGAACGCCGCGCAGGGCAGCAGGCGTTTCTGGTTGAGCAGGTACGCCTCGGCCATCGCGACGGCGCTGAGGGCGGGCGCGTAGTAGGCGCTCGTGCCCATGAGCTTGACGATCTCGCCGCCGCCGCCGCGCGTGCGCGCGATGATCGCGTCGAGCCGGTCCTTGGCCACCATCTCGCTGACCCGGACGCCGTTGATGGTGCACGCCGAGAGCACCGGCACCATGTCGTCGCCGTGGCCGCCGAGCACCATGGCGCGCACGTCCTTCACGGAGACGCCCATCTCGCGCGCGAGGAAGAGCGTGAAGCGCGCGCTGTCGAGCACGCCGGCCATGCCCACCACGCGCTCGCGCGGGAAGCCCGTGCGGCGCTTGAACTCGTAGACCATGGCGTCGAGCGGGTTCGAGATCACGATGACGAACGCGCCCGGGCAGTGCTCCTTGGCGTTGTCCGCCACGTTGCGGATGATGGGCAGGTTGGTGGCGACGAGGTCGTTGCGGCTCTGGCCCGGTTTACGCGGGATGCCGGCGGTGACGATCAGCACGTCGGCGCCGGCGCAGTCGGCCCAGCTGGCCGTGCCCTTGATCGAGGCGTCGTAGCCCTCGATCGACGCGTTCTGCTCGAGGTCGAGTGCCTTGCCTTTGGCGAAGTCCTCCTTCTGCGGGATGTCGAACAGGACGATGTCGCCGAGCTCGCGTCGAGCGAGGGCTGCAGCGAGCTCGCCACCGATGTTGCCTGCGCCAATGAGTGCGATCTTTTTGCGGGTGCTCATGGGCCGGCGTGTACCACCGCGCCGCCGGCGCTCCAACGACGGGCGTCAACACGGCGAGGGCATCGGGCATGTCTTTTCGAGTACTTGGCCGCGGCGCCGGCCACCCGCTCGCGACCGTTGCCCGGGCCGCGGGCGTCATCTAGCTTCGGGACCGCCATGGTCGACCCCTCCGTCATCCGCCAAGCCCTCGACAAGCCCGTCCGCGCGACACACTTCGACGCTCTCGGGCGCCGCTACGAAGGCAAGGTGCGCGACAACTACACGACCGCGGACGGCCGTCGCTACCTCGTGACGACGGACCGCGTGAGCGCCTTCGACCGCGTGCTCGGCACGCTGCCGCTCAAGGGCCAGCTGCTGCAGTGGGTGGCGGACTTCTGGTTCCGGCGCACGGCCGACATCGCGCCGAACCACGTCCTGTCGGTGCCCGACCCGAACGTCATCGAGGCGCGCGAGTGCACGCCGCTCGGGGCGGAGTTCGTGGTGCGCGGCTACCTCACCGGCGTGACGAAGACGAGCATCTGGACGCACTACGCCGCCGGCGCGCGCGTGTTCTGCGGCCACACGCTGCCCGAGGGGCTGAAGAAGAACGACCGGCTGCCCGAGCCGCTGCTCACGCCGAGCACGAAGGCACCGCAGGGCGGCCACGACGTGTCCCTGTCGCGCGCGGAGCTCATCCGGTCGGGCGCCGTGACGAGCGCCGACTTCGACGCCGCCGCCGCGATGGCGATGAGCCTGTTCCGCTTCGGCCAGGCGCACTGCGCGAGCCGCGGGCTCATCCTCGTGGACACCAAGTACGAGTTCGGCCGCGACCGCGACGGCGCGATCCGCGTGATCGACGAGATCCACACGCCGGACTCGTCGCGCTACTGGTTCGCGACGAGCTACGCCGAGCGCGCGGCCCAGGGCCTCGAGCCCGAGAGCTTCGACAAGGAGTACCTGCGCCGCTTCCTCGCCGAGCGCGGCTTCACGGGCGACGGCCCCATCCCCGACATCCCGGACGCGGTGAAGATCGAGTCGAGCCGCCGCTACATCGAGGCGTGCGAGGCCGTCACGGGCGAGGCCTTCGTGCCGAACCTCGAGGAGCCCATCGCGCGCATGCGCCGCAACCTCGGGCTCGGCTGAGAAGTTGTCAGTTGTCAGTTGTCAGTCGTCAGCCCCGGAGTCGGAAACAGAGAAGAAGTCGTCGGTTCTCAGCCGTCAGCCCCGGAGTCGGAAACAGAGAAGAAGTCGTCGGTTCTCAGTGGTCAGTCGTCAGCCCCGGAGTCGGAACAGAGAAGAAGTCGTCAGTTCTCAGCCGTCAGTCGTCAGCCCCGGAGTCGGAACAGAGAAGAAGTCGTCAGTTCTCAGCCGTCAGCCCCGGAGTCGGATACGGAGAGGCGTCTGCTCGGCCCGCAGGGCCGCTCTGGCTGAACTGAAAACTGAAAACTGAAAACTGAAAACTGAAAGCTACTGGATGATCGACTCGCAACCGAGCACGATGTCGATCTTGCCGTTCGCGTTCGGGGCCACCATCGCGCAGGTCGCGGCGCACAGGATGATCTGCTGCGGATTCTGGTTGTCGTCGTAGTACCAGGCGCCGCCGCTCGGCGGGCACTCGGCCGCGCCGTTCACCTTCAGGAAGTCCTCGAACACGCCCGGCGCGTTCAGCGGGTCGGGCGTGTAGCGCACGTTGACCTTGCCGTAGTCGAGCTCGCCCTGCTGCGGCTGCGGGATGGTGTAGTTGCAGCCGAGCGCCTGGCCCTGGATGACGTTGAGCGCGTCGAGGAACTGCTGGTTCACGTTCTGGCCGGTGTCGACGAGGAACGCGGCGCCCGTGCCGCCCGCGGCCGCGATGCCGTTCAGGGCCGTGAGCGAGGTGCCGACCCCGATGACGAAGGTGAGGATCTTCGGCGTGCCGGCCGCGCCCGCAGCAGCGATGGCGTTGATGTGGGCGAGGTCCGTGTCGCACTCGGTCGGATCGCCGTCGGTGGCCAGGACGACGATCGTCACGTGGTCGGCGTGCTGCTGCCCCCAGGCCTGCGCGTAGTCGATCGCGCCCTCGAGCGCGGCCGACGTCGGCGTGTTGGTGGTCGGGGCGTGCTGCTGCAGCGAGCCGAGGATGGCGCTCACGACCGAGTCGTTCGGCCCCGGCAAGGTCTGGATCGGCACCTCGGGCGTGGCGTAGTCGGCCGCGTTGCACGAGTCGTTGCTGCCGGCGCCGAGGCAGATCCCGAAGAAGCAGGGGCCGCACGGGCCGCAGTCGGGATCGGCCGTGCAGAACGCGGGGCAGCTGCCGCCGGTGCTGAGCGGGAAGTACTGCAGGCCGACGCCCATGCCGATCGCTTCCGGCTGCTGCACGAAGGCACCGAGCGCGCCGGTCACGGCCGCCCAGGCGGTGCCGCCGCCGCTGACCGTGCTGTCCATCGACCCCGACTGGTCGAGCATGACGTACATGTCGAGCGGGATCTTCTGGGCCTGGATGCTGGAGCCGGCGCAGCCGCCGCCCTGCCCCGTGTGGCCCGCGCCACCGCCGGTGCCGAAGTTCCAGCCGCCGGTGTTGAAGCCGCCTCCGGTGCCGCTCGCGCCCGTGCCGTCGGCGCCGTGGCCATTGCCGAAGGTCGAGCTGCCGTTCGCCTTGCACGAGGCGCCGGCCCCGATGGCGCCGACCGCACAGAGCGCGCTGCCCAAGAACACTGCCGTAAGGAACCTTGCCACGTCGACTCCCCGAGCGTTGCGGCGCGTGACGCTGCTCCGCGCGCGCCGCTCTGCCCGTGCGGCACGCGATCCGAGAGGATCAGACGGCGCCCGTCCCGTCAAGGGTCATTCGGTGCGGGCGCGGCGGCCCGCGCTGCGAGCGCGCCCGCCACGCCGAGGGCCGCCAGCGCACCGGGCAGGTCGGCGCGACGCACCGACACGCGCGTCGGCATGCCGCCCGAGAGGCCGAAGCGCGCGAGGAAGTCGACGCCGCTGTCGAAGGGCGCCGCGAAGGTCGCGGTGTCGCCGTCCAACACGGCGGCCATGAGGCGCAGGCGCTGCCCGAGCAGCAGCAGGTAGGTCTTGTCGTAGCTCGGCGTGCCGGGCGGAACCTCGACGAGGCAGAGCTCCGGCCCGAGCATCCGGTAGCCCGCCGCGAGCCGCTCGGCCTCGCGCTCGAGCGGCTCGAGCGCGCCCGCGACGGCGTCGAAGTGCCGGAGCGCGTGTTCATCGCGCGCCCCGTCGGCGAGGAACGCCACGAGCTCGGCGCAGAGCCCGTGGTCGCGGGGCCGGGCGCGCAGCGCGCGCTCGAGGCGCCGTCCGAGCGGGCTCGGCTCGCCGATGCAGGTGTCGACCGCCCGGGCGTCGTCGTCGCAGCCCGGGTACGGCTCGCGGCCGCCGCGCAGCCACTTCGCCGCCGCGCACAGGCCGTCGAAGTCACCGTGGCACACGAGGGTGTCGGCGCGCGGCGTGCGTGCCACGAGCTCGGGCGTGACCATCTCGGGGCACGCGCCGTGCTCGGCCTTGCGCGCGAGGTGGAAGCGGGGGTCCGACGCGAAGCGAGCGTGATGGGAGCTGTCGTGGTGATCCACCCAGCACACGAGCCGCTCGCCGAGCGCCTCGATGAACCGCAAGGTCCCCTGCTCGAAGCCGTGCCGGCTGCCGCCGGCCTCTGCCGCGAAGGCGATGTCGAGCACCACCACGCGACCGTGGAGATCGCTCGCCCGGGGCAGCTTGCGGGGCGTCGTGAAGCAGAGGGCGGTGTCGGCGACGCGGCGGCTCGTCATGGGTGGGGTCGCAATCCTGCGCCCGCGGCACGCCGGGCAGCGCGCTAGTGTAGTCTCGACCTCGGGCGAGCGCCGCGTTCTCGCTCGACCGCTGCCCACCGCGCCCGCCCGGCATGAACGACGCGCGGGGCCCCTACATCTCAGGGAACGGATGACGACACGAATCGCCCTCATCGCCGGTCTCGCGGCCGCGGCGTGCGCGCTCCTCGGCAGCGGCACGACGCGTGCCGACGACCCGCCGCCCGCCCCCTCGACCTGCGTCCTCGAGGGGCGCGCGCCCGCCCGACCGGACAGCGAGGTCCACGACCGCGCGAGCGGCGGCAAGGTCGTAGCCAAGCTCACCGGCGCCCTCGTGCCTCTGCGCGTGAGCGAGCTGCCCGTCGACCCGCAGCAGGGGCGCGTGCGCTTGACGACGGCGGGTGGCGCGGGAGGCGGCCACGTGCGCATCGAGGGCTACGCGCCGCTGTCCGCCGTCGAGACCTTCGCGGCGCGCGATCTGCCGGTGCGGGGCCAAGCGCTGTGGATCACGATGGGCCAGCGGCTGCGCATCGTGGAGGCGAAGGGCGCGAGCCTCACCGTCGAGCACGCCATCATGGGCTCGCGCGGGCAGGCGCTGCGCACCACCGTGGGCTGCGACGCGGTCGTGCTCGTGCCGCCGCACGCCGACGAGGCGAGCCCCGCGGCGAACGCCCGCGGCTGGGAGATGCGCACGAACAAGCTCGAGCTCTTCGACGGCCCGAGCGGCGCCGTGGTGTTCGCGCTCGAGCTCGAAGAGGACGCGCGCAAGCTCTTCTACGCGAGCGAGGGGCGCTCGGGCTTCGTCCGCGTGCAGGGCCGCGGCGACATCACCATCGACGCGTGGGCGCGCGCGAGCGACCTCAACCCGCTCAAGCCCGGCGAGCTCTTCGACACGAGCCTGCCCGAGCCGCGCCAGCTCGTGGCGAAGTCGCTCGCCCTCGAGGGCGCGCCCGCCGCCATCACGGTGCCGACCGAGGTGCCCGTGTACGCTCGGCCCGAGAACGGCGAGCCCATCGGCTACGTGGAGGCCGGCGCGCGCGTGTTCCCGATGGATCGCGGCGGGGCGTGGCTCAACGTGTACCCCGAGGGCCTCGGCGTCATGCCGCCCGATGGCGGCGGCGGGTTCTGGATCCGCGCGAGCAGCCTGCCGCAGCCGTGAGCCGGCACCCGGCGTCTGCGCTAGGGTAGCGGCCATGGCAAGGATCGGTGCGGCGAGGTCGGTGCCTCGGTCGAGGTGGACGGCGCTCGCCTGGCTCGCGGCGCTCGGCCTCGGGGCGGCGGACGCGGCGGCGGCTCCCCCGCAGATCAAGGCGCCCGGCTCGCGCGACCAGCACCCGCTCGCGGTGCGCCTCGCCGAGGACGGCGCCGTCCGGGCGTGCGCCTCGGACGCGCCCTGCAAGCCCGAGGACGAGCAGCGCTTCGCGGTGGATGCGACGGCGCCGAAGGTGCCGCCGAAGCTCGAGGTGCTGCTCCTCGAGGGTGGCCGGCGCGTGGTCGAGGTGCGCTTCGGCGAGGGCGCGGCCTACTTCGCGCTCCTCGTCGCGGCCGCCCCGCAGAGCGAGAAGGCCGAGGCGCGCCTGCTCCTGTCGAGCTGGATCGGCCGGCCGCGCGGCGAGCCGGGGCACGAGCGCAGCGGCGTGCTCGCGCGCGACGACGCCCCGGGCGGCACGCGCGTCACCGTCGGCACCTGGCAGGAGGGGGTCGCGTGCGGCGAGCCCTCGATAGTGTCGCGGCGGCGCCTCGACCCCTCGACCCTCGGCTGGGAGGAGCTCGGCGCGCAGGGCCTCGCGCGGCCCACGGTCACCCGCACGGTCACGCTGTTCCCGAAGCCGGCGTCGGGCGACGCGCTCGGACCGCGCCTGTTCCGCGCGCGCTCGGTGTCGAGCGCGGCGGGCGACCCGGCGCGAGCCAAGCAGGCGGCCCTCGCGCTCACCGATGGCGCGCTCGACGGCGCGTGGGTCGAGGGCGCACCGGGCCCCGGGACGGGCGAGCTCGCGGTGCTGCGCGCCCCGCGGCCGGTGCTCGTGACGGGCATCGAGATCGTGCCGCGTGCGACGGCGGAGGTCCCGGGCGCATCCACCGTGCCGGCGAGCCTCACCGTCGTCGTCGGCGGCGAGCACCACGAGGCTTGGCTGCGGGACGATCCGGGTGGGCGACCCGGCGGCACGCGCTGGGTGCTCGAGCTCGCCACCCCCGTCACGACCGACTGCGTGGCCGTGGTGCTCGGCAAGCCTGTGGTCGAAGGCGCGGCGGCGGCGGTCGCGCTCGCCGAGGTGCGGCCGACGAGCGCGCTCGACGCCGTGGCGAGCGACGCGCCCACGCTCGTGGCGGCGCTCGCCCTCGACGAGCCGCTCGCGACGCTCGCGGCCACCGCGCTCGAGACCGCCGGCGCGAGCGCCATCCCGGCGCTGGGCACGGCCTTCGACGCCCTGCCGGGCAGCGCGCAGAAGCGCGCGCTCGACGTGGTCGCGGCGCTCGACTGCCCGACCGCCACCGAGTTTCGCCTCGGGCGCATCGCGCGCGCCCGCGACGGCACGGTCAAGACCGAGCCGGGCGCCCTCGATCCGGACGACGTCGCCGAGCACGAGCTCGCGGCGTTGCGCGCCTGCGTCAAGGCGGGCGACGGCTCGCTCGCGACCGCCATCGGCGCGCTCGCGGGCCCGCTGCGCGCGGTCGCGGCCCGCGAGCTCGCCGTCGCCGACCCGGTGCCGGCCGTGCGCGCCATCACGGATGCCTTCGGCAGCGCCGACGAGGCCGACCGCCGCACGCTGCGCGCGGCCCTCTCGAAGGCGGCCGAGATGCGCCGCGCCCGCCCGGCCTTCGAGCGCCTGCTCGAGCCGGACGCGTTCGCCGCCCGGCCCGTCGTGACGCAGATCGACGTGCTGCGCTCGCTCGGCGAGCGGCTCACCGAGTACGCGGCGGCACCTCGGGCCCTCGCCGCCCTGCTCGCCGCCGACGGCTCCTTCCGGACCCGCTACCTCGCGCTCGCGCCCGCCGCCGCGCTCGGCCGCCACGGCGACACCGCCGCCCGCGAGCTCGTCGCCGCGGCGCTCACGGACGCGGAGCGGCCCCACCTGCGCGCCGAGGCCGCGCGCCTCGCGGCCCACATCCCGGCGCTCGAGCCCGCCCTCGTCGGGGCGCTCGACGACCCGAGCCCCCGCGTGCGCGAGGCCGCGCTCGGCGCGCTCGTCGACGCCACGAGCCCGGCCGCGGGCCCGAAGGTGCTCGGGCTGCTCGCGAACGACCCCTGGACCTTCGTGCGCGCCGCCGCCGCGCAGGCCCTCGGGGCCCAGGCGCCGAGCCCCGACTCGGACGAGGCCCTGCTCGCCGCCCTAGGGGACGAGTCGCCGCTCGTGAAGCGCGGGGCGCTGCGGGCGCTCGGACGGCGCCGCAGCGCGACGACGATCGAGGCCGTGCGCGACTTCGCCGGTGACGCGCGCCAGGCCACCGAGGCGCGGGTCGCCGCGCTCGAGGCGCTCGGTGAGCTCTGCGACGCCGGCGCCGCCGACCTCATGACCAAGCTCGCGCTGCGCTCCGGCGTGCCGCAGCTCGCCTACGACCAGCCGCTCGGCCTGGCGGCCCTGCGGGCGCTCGCCCTCGTGCACCCCCCCGATCTCGAGGAACGCCTCGCCCCGCTGCTCGAGGATCACCGCGTGCCGCGCAGCGTGCTCGAGCTCACGAAGGCGGCGCTCGCCGCGGCGGCGCGCTGCACGCCTCCGTGAGCCCGGACGCTCCTCAGGCCGGGGGCGGCGGGATCTCGGCCGGCTTCGGCGGGATGAGGAAGTACACCGAGCGCGAGTCGAGCGGCGAGCCGTCGCCCCGCACGGTGAGGATCGCCCGGTAGAGCTGCGGCGCGTCCGTGGGCTGGACCGTGGTGTTCTGCGGCACCGGGTTCACGTCCCAGCAGACGGGCGTGCCGCCGAGCAGCGCCGGGAACTCGTCGTCGTGCCCGTCGGCGTTGCTGTCCGCGACCGGGCTCACGTTGGTGCAGCTGCCGCCGCTCAGGTTCACCTCGAGAAAGGCGATGAACTGCAGGGCGTCGACGGCGTCGGCCGGGTCGTCGGTCGCGTCGATGGTGACGTCGAGCGGCACGCCGCGCGCGATGTCGAGCACCGCCTGGACGGTCGCGCCGACGACCGCAGCGTCGAGCGCCGGGTAGACGAACGGGTTGTTGTTCTGATCGACGGTGCCGGAGGCGACGCCGATCTGGCTGGCGCAGGACTGCGTCGTCGTGCACAGCGTCGAGCAGGTCGGGCTCGAGGCGTTGTTGCAGTCGTCGCCCGTGCCGTAGAGGCTGATGAACTTGATGTCGGCGCCCTGGAGGGCGTCGCCGCTCGTCTGGACGCTCGACACGCTGCCCGAACAGGTGCCGCCCTGGTTGTCGGCGTCGGTGATCTGCACGAGCATGCGCACCGCCTCGGGCCGGTAGCCCGGGCAGCCGATCGGCCCGACGACGGTCGGGTCGGCGCTGCACTGGTTGGCGTTGGTGCAGATGGCCTCGTTCGCCACGCAGGCCGCGGCCTGCACGACCGCCTCGGCGCTGCCGCCGCCGGTGGTCGTCGGAATCGCGGCCGCGGTGAGCGCCGGATTGGCCTGCACGTGCTGCAGGTTGCGGTACGTGTTGCAGTTGTCGAAGCGCCCCGCGCCCGTCCACATGTCGGGAATGCAGCCGTCGCCCCCGTTCGCCACCAGCGGATCGTCGACGCAGGCGCCCGTGAAGCACACGTAGTTGGTCGGGCAGTCCGAGTCGATGGAGCACGTCGTGCTCGCGGGATCGGGCTTGCACTGCAGCGCATCGATGATGGCCGGCACACCGGTCGCCGCGTTCGACATGGCGGTGAGCTCGGCGCTCATCGAGCCCGTCGTGTCGAAGCTGAAGTAGATGTCGGCGTACTGCACGCTGGTGCGGAAGTGCAGCGTGTCCTTCGGCGGGGTCGTGGGCTGCTGGTAGGGCACGATGAAGACGAAGTTGCCGTGCGCCTGGGGGTTGTCGGCCGGGTCGTTGGGGTCCGTGCCCGCCGCGACCTCGACGAGATCGCTCACGCCGTCGTTGTCGCTGTCGCCCTGGGTCGGGTCCGAGCCCGCGCCGTGCTCGAGCAGATCGCTCACGCCGTCGTTGTCGGAGTCGGGGTCGAGGTAGTTCGGCGTGCCGTCCTGGTCGGAGTCGATGGGCGGGGTGAGGAGGTCGGCGTCGCCCGCCTCCTCTGCATCGGTGAAGCCGTCGTTGTCCGAGTCGAGATCGTAGCGATCGAGGAAGGCGTCCTGGTCGGTGTCGACGCCGCCCTCCTGGCCGTCGGCGATGGTGTCGCCGTCGGAGTCGAGGTCGAGGTAGTTCGGCGTGCCGTCGCCGTCGCCGTCGGCCGGCTGGTCGGGGCTGCCGAGCGGGTCGGCGCTGCCGTTGCCGTCGCTGTCCGAGCCGGCGCCCGCGATCTCGTCCACGTCCGGGACGAGGTCCCCGTCGTTGTCGAGGTCGGCGTAGCTGCCGGTGCCGTCGCCATCCAGGTCGTCGCCGCCCTCGACCGCGTCGGCGATGCCGTTGTCGTCGGAGTCGAGGTCACGAAAGTCCGGCGTGCCGTCCGCGTCGCTGTCCACCGGAGGCGTGTTGGTGTCGGCGTCGCCCCCTTCGACGGCATCCGGGATCCCGTCGCCGTCGCTGTCGGCGTCGAGGGAGTCGGGCGTGGTGTCGCCGTCGCTGTCCACGGCGCCACTGCCCTCGTCGACGTCCGAGATGCCGTCGCCGTCGGCGTCGGGTTGCTGCGCGTTGCCGCCCCCACCCCCGGCCGCGCCGATGCCACCGCCTCCGTCGTCGGTCCCGCTCTTGCAGGCCTGCGACTGAGCGAAGACCAAGACCAGGGGCACGGCCCAAACGAGACTCCGTCGATAAGCAGTACGCATCCACGCCTCCGAGCTGCGGCCCGGCCGCAGTACACATCCCCGGGCTACAGCCAGCCCGCACTTTGATGCTACCGGTGCAAGTCGCCCGTCCGCGAGCAAATAAGCGACGCCGGGCGGTCACTCGTCCGCGGCGCCGTCCGCGGGCTCGCCGGGCGCGGCGATGTAGCGCGGACACGGGCGCTCGCCCTCGGGCGGCACGGCGCTCGGGCAGACGACCGCCACGCAGCGCGCGTAGCGCGAGCGCGCGAAGTCCTTCTGGATCGTCGCCGCGATCTCGCAGGCGCGCGCGCCGTCGCCCGCCGCCCGGGCGAGCAGGGCCTCCTGCCAGATGGCGTCGTCCGCGAGCAGCGAGCTCGGGTGGGTCTCGTACATGCGCCGGTACTCGCGCCGCGCGCCCTCCGGATCGTTCAGCCGGTCGCGGTGGAGCTCGGCGATGCGCAGCTGCGCCATGGGCATGCGGGGTCGCTCGTAGCTCTGCCCCCCGAGCGCGACCTCGCGCACGGCGAGCAGCGCGCGGAGGTCCGCGACGGCAAGCTCGTAGCGCCCCATGCGCTCCGCGAGCTCGCTCGCGCGGTAGAGCGCGTCGTCGTGGAGCGAGCCGTGCGGGTACGGGTGCTCCCGCGCCACGCGCAGGTAGGCCGCGTGCGCCTCCTCGAGCGACCCGCCCCGCTCGAAGGAGCGCGCGAGCCCGTACTTGGCCTGCTCCTCGGCCTCGCTCCCGGCAAAGCCCGGCAGCCGCGCCTCGAGCCAGGCGCGGACGGCGACCTCGCCCTCGGTCTCGGCGAGGTGGTCGCAGATCCGCGTGAGCGCCACGCGCGCCGAGCCGTGGCTCGGATGGGCGACGAGCGCCTCCTCGAGCTCGCGCCAGCCGAGGGTCGCGTCGCCGTGGTCGATGTCGAGCTCGGCGATGTCGAAGCGGGCCCGCGCCGCGCGCGGCCCGGTCGGCGTGGCGTTCGCGAGCGCCACGTAGGCGGCGCGCGCCTGCTCGTGGCGCCCGAGCTTCAGCGCGCTGCGCGCCTGCATGAATCGCGCCTCGTCGCGGTCCTTCACGCGCGTGGCGAGGCGTGCGGCGCGCTCGAACTCGCCGCCGGCCTCGTCCCAGCGGCCCGCCTCGTAGGCGCGCTCGCCGGCGCGGAACGCGAGCAGGAAGTCCGGCCCGTACGCCGGACCGCACGCCGGCAGCGCCGGGACCGCGAGCGCGAGGAGCGCGGCCGCGACGAAGGCCCCACGCGCCCAACCGTGGCCGCGGCTCATCCTTCTGCCTCGGCGCTCACGGCCCCCCGCGCGCGAGCTCGCGCTCGAAGGCCGCCCGGAGCGCCGTGATGCACGCCGCAAAGCGCGGCCCCGTGACGTCGAGGTGCGTCACGAGGCGCAGGTTCCACGGCCCGAACGCCGACACGAGCACCCCGGCCTCGCGTGCGGCGGCGACGAAGAGCCCGGCGTCGTGGGGCACGGTGACCATCACGATGTTGGTCTCGACCGGGGCGACGCCGAGCCCCGGCACCTCCGCGAGGGCGGTGCCGAGCGCACGGGCGGCCTCGTGATCCTCGACGAGGCGCGCGCGGTGATGCTCGAGCGCGTGGAGCGCCCCGGCCGCCAGGATGCCGACCTGGCGCATGCCGCCGCCGAGCATCTTGCGAAAGCGCAGCGCCGCCTCCACGAGCGCGCGGCTGCCGCAGAGCGCCGAGCCCACGGGCGCGCCGAGACCCTTCGAGAACGCCACGGCCACGCTGTCGGCCGGCGCGGCGAGCACGTGCACGGGCCGCCCGGTGGCCGCCGCGGCATGCCACAGCCGGGCGCCGTCCATGTGCAGGGCGAGCCCGAGCTCGCGGCACGCGGCCGCGATGGCCGCGACGTCCGCCTCCGGGAACACGCGCCCGCCGGCGCGGTTGTGGGTGTTCTCGACGACGACGAGGCTCGTGCGCGGGCAGTAGTAGGCGCGCGGCTTGACGCCGGCGCGCACGTCGTCGGCGCCGAACAGGCCCCCCCGCCCCACGGTCTGGAACTGCACGCCGCTCCACGCCGGCGCCGCACCCGACTCGTAGAAGGCGCAGTGCGTCCCCTCGCCGACCACGACCTCGTCGCCGGGCCGGCAGTGACACAGGAGGGCGATCTGGTTGGCCATGGTGCCGCTCGGCACGAACAGCGCCGCCTCGCTGCCGACGAGCTCGGCGACGCGCTCCTCGAGCCGGCGCGTCGTCGGGTCCTCGCGGTACACGTCGTCGCCGACCTCGGCCTCGGCCATGGCGCGGCGCATCGCGGCGCCCGGGCGCGTGACGGTGTCGCTGCGGAGATCGAAGGGCTGGCCGGTGCCCGCGCTCATGCCCGTCCCACCGTGGCGAGCCGCTCGCGCAGGCGCCAGGCGCTCTCGGTCGCGACGCTCATGATGGGGACCTGCGAGTTCACACCGATGCTCGTCGGCAGCACCGAGCCGTCGAGCACGAACGCGCCCGGGAGCTCGAACACCTCGGCGTTCTCGTCGACCACGCCGCGGCGCGCGTCGTTCGCCATGCGCGCGCTGCCGAGCGGGTGGAAGGCGAGGCACTCGATGCGCCGCGCGTCGATGGGGTCGGTCTCGAGCGCGCGGGCGTCGGCGAGGGTGCGCACGGGCTCGAGCCCGAAGATCGGCGGATAGACCTCCTCGGCGCCACCCTCGAGCGCCATCTCGCACAGGATGCGCATGGTGCGGCGCAGGCGCACGAGGTCCCGCGGGGCCATGCGATAGGTGAGGGCCGGCTCGCGCCCCGGCGTGTTGTGGACGGAGCCACCGCCCTCGTCGTGGACCATGCCGCCGAAGACGCCCGTACGCGGCAGCTCTCGCACGCGCCGCGCGAGCTCGGGTCCCACGCCCGGCAGCCCGGCCGCCAGGATGTTCACCGCCGTGTACACGCCGACGAGCTTGATGCCGTCGGCGTCGAAGCGGTCAGCGTAGACCGCCTGCAGCGCGCCGTCCCAGCCGTTCAGGACCTCGGGGAAGCGCCCCACGACCCGCACCGACGGGTGCAGGGTGATGCCGCGGCCGAGGTGGGGCGAGCGCACGCCGGCGCGGGCGAGCAGCCCGGGCGTGTGGATGGTGCCGCACGCAAGGACGACCACCTTGGCGTGGACGCGGAAGCGGTGCGAGGGGTCGCCGAAGCGGCCTCCGAGCAGGCGGCCCTCGACCCCGACGGCCCGCCCGTCGCGGACGATGAGCCCCTCGACGAGCGCGTCGGACACGAGGCGCGCCCCGGCCGCGAGCGCGTCCGGGAGGTAGGCCACGTCGACCCCGCGCTTGGCGCCCGCGGGGCAGCCGAAGTTGCAGCGCCCGTTGCCCTCGCAGTCGTCGCCGGTGTTGCGCCGCGTCGCGTGGATCGGGATGTCGAGCCGCTCGGCACCGCGCACGAACGCCTGGGTCGAGGCCGAGCGCATCTCGACCGGCACCGGGCGCACCTCGATGCGGCGCTCGACGTCCTCGTAGGCGCGCTCGAGCGCGCGCTCGCCGAGCCCCGGCAGGCCGAGCTCCTGCTCCCAGTGGGCGTGCACCTCGCTCGGCACGCGGAAGCACACGCCGCCCGTGAGCACCGACGAGCCGCCGACGACGCGCCCCACGGTGAGCGCGATGAGCGGCGTCTGACCAAGGCCGAGGGCCGTGAGCATGCCGGCCTCGCGCAGCATGCGTCGCACCGACTCGGTCGGCTGGAAGCGCTGGTAGTCCTCGCGCCGGATGTAGGGCCCCTCCTCGAGGACGATCACCCGGTGCCCGGCCTCGGTGAGGTGCAGCGCCGCCGTGGCGCCGCCCGCGCCGGAGCCCACGACGACGACGTCGCACGCGACGTCGAAGCCGCGCCGGAGCCCGCGTCCGTGGACGACGGGCTCGCTCGCGCCGAGGTCGTCCCCGCGCCGGCTCACGAGCGCCCTCCGGTGGCGAGCGGCGCGCCGGCTCCGGCCCCACCCGTCGCGGCCGGCGCGCGGCCGGCCGCCGTGTCGAGGCGCTGCAGGATCGGCAGCTTGCCGCGGCGCTCCGCCAGGCTCGCGCGGTCGAAGCCCGTTTGGCGCAGCGCCTCGCCCTCTTCGTACGCCGCGATCGTGAGCGGGATCTTCACCGCCACGAGGAGCATGTTGAAGAGCGGGAAGCTCGAGGTCTCGAGCGCCTCGAGGTAGGCCGCCCGCGCCCGGAGCGGCAGGTGGCTCGCCCGCGCGGCGCGCCCCTCGACCACGAGCGGCAGCCACTCGACGAGCCACAAGAGCGCGCGCAGCCCGACGCGCACCGTGGAGCTGCATGCGCCGAGCGATCGATCGAGCCCGTCGACCGAGCGCTCGCACATCTCGGCGGGCGCGACGAGGCCGTCCCCTCGGTCGTCGCAGAGCAAGGCCTCCGCCACGGCGCGCGCGACGCGCCGCCCGCGCTCCGAGAGGCCCGGCCGCTCCCAGTCCGGCGCCGACGCGACGCCCTCGCAGAGCTCCCTGTGCTTGTACTCTTCAACCTTCGCCATCGCCGAACATCCCGAGCGTGCCGCTGCGGCACGCGACCACGAAGCGCCCCGGACCTGCCGGCACGACCGCCAGCGGGCGCGAGCAGAAGCGCGTGCTCGCGTCGTGGACGGCGCCGTGCTCGTCCACCACGGCCACGCGGCCGGAGCCGCGCACGAACGCGACGCGCCCGGCGGGATCGACCACCAGGGGCGGGCTCTCGCGCAGCTCGCCGCGCAGGAAGAACGGCGCACCGCCGTCGACGTCGAAACCGACGATGCCCGGGTCGAGCGCCAGGCGCCGCACGGGTGCGCCGTGGAGATCGAGCGCGAACAGCTCGCCGCCGAGCGTCGTCACGACGAGCTCGCCGCCGGGCGCGAGCGCGGGCGGCCCCTCGAAGTGCCGGAGCACGTCGCCACTGCCGCCCAGGATCTCGACGAGCCCGCTCGGCAGGTCGAGCGCGAGGAGCACGCCGTCGGCCACGCCGACCAGCGTGCGCGGGGTGGCGAGCAGCGCTCCGCCCGACAGGTTGGCGCCGAAGTTGCCGACCACACGCGGGGCGCCGGGTGAGCGCCAGGCGAGCACCGCACCGCCCACCGCCGTGACGAGCGTGCCGCCGTTCCACGCGAGCAGCCCGCCGCTCGGGCGCTCCGGGAGCTTGGCGCGCGCGACCACCCGCCCCTCGCCGTCCACGTGCACGAGCTCGTCCTCGGTGGCGAGCACCACGCCGCCGTCGTCGCGCGCGAGCGGCGCGGCGTCGGCCCGGCGTGCGCCCGGGCCGAGCTCGAGCGCGAACCGCACGTTGCCGGCCGGGGACAGCGACCACAGGCGGTTGTCGGTGGCGAGCACGAAGACCGACCCGTCGCTCGCCTGCACGGGCGGGACCACGGCCGAGGCGTTGCCGAGCTTCTGCCGCCACAGCTCGCGGCCGTCGGGTGCGAGCTTCAGGACCTCCGAGCTCGTGAGGGCGACCACGACGGCGCCCTGGGCATCCACGACCGGCGCCGCCTCGAGACCGGCGTCGAGCTCGATGCGCCACAGCGCCGTCGGCGCGTGCGGCAGGCTCGTGGCGGAGCGGCCGCTGCGCTCCGGCGTGAGCCGGTCACAGGGACCGCTGCCCGCGGTGCCGACCACGAGCACCACCGGAGCCTGCGGGTCGAACGCCGCCGCGACACCCAGGCAGGCCACGCTCGCGAGCGCCCCCAGCCCCGCGGCCTGCAGCCAGCGGGGCGGACGCCACGCGCGCGGGCGCGCGCCATCGGTAGCGCGGCGTCGGGGGGGAGCCACGGACTCTTCATAGCGCAATCCGCGCGGCGCAAGTTGTCAGTCGTCAGTCGTCGGTTCTCGACCCGAGAAGCCCCCTCGGCGCCGAGCAGACGGCTCTTCTCCGGCCGAAGTCGTCAGGAGCCGCCCAGAAAAAACACCGACCGCCGCCGGGAGTGCGGGACGGTCGCGACGTTGCTCCCCGACTGCCGGGTAGCTAGCTGTACCACCGGCGTCGCGACGCGCAGCAAGACCGTGCCATTGCCGCCTGGCACGAGCGCATGGCGACCGAAGAGGCCAAGCGCAAGTACCGCGCCCGACCCGGGCTGTGCGAGCTGCCGAACGCTCCCTTGAAGTGCCACCACGGCATGGCCCAGGTGCGCGTGCGAGGCATCGCGAAGGTCACGTGCGTCGTGGTGCTCGGCCCTTTCCGACTCCGCGGCCGCCGACTGACACCTGACAACTGACAACTGACAACTTCACGGCTCGGCGCTCGGCTCGAGGATCACCCGGTACGGGGTGGGATCGACGAGCGGCGGCTCGCGCGGATCGACCCAGGGGTCGGCGGCGAGCCGCACGCGCAGGCAATGCTCGCCCGCCGCCCCGAAGGTGGGGCTGCGCCACGGGCTCGTGACGTCGGCCTCGAGCCGCGGGCGGCCCATGGGCGCCGCGCCCGCGCCGTGGACCCGGACGAGCGGCCCCGTCTCGAGGGCAGGCCCGCCGTTGTGGCCCGCGGGTGCGTCCGACGCGAGCGGCGTCGCCTCGAGCGTCGTGCCCGGTCGCCTGCTCGGGTCCTCGACGCGCCAGCGGAGCGCCCGCTCCGCGCCCGGCTCGGAGCAGAACACGTCCTCGTCGCCCGCCCAGCCGAGCGCCGCGTCGACGTGCGCGCCCGGGGCGAGACGCAGCGCCGCGGCCGGCAGGTCGTTCGGCTCGATCTCGGTCGCGGCGTCCGGCTCGACGCGGTCGACGGTGAGCCGGTAGCTGTCCGAGACGTTCTCGTAGACGAAGGGGCGATGGCCGGAGCCGTACGGGTCGCGGTCCTGCATGACGGCGACGAAGTAGCGCCCCGGCTCGGCGGGCCACGCGCCGACGGCGAGATCCTGGCCGGGCTTGCCGGTGCAGAACTGCGCCAGCGGGTCGGACGAGCTCGAGCCGTACAGCAGCAGGCAGGTCGGGATGTTCGGCAGGGCGCCGAGGCGCAGCGACAGGAGCGCCGCTGCGCGACGCTCGCCCGGCGGCGCCTCGGACGGCGGCAGGTCGAGGACGAAGAAATCGCGATCGCCGGTGTCGGCGTCGATGCGCCGGCCCAGGTTGCCCCGGACGGTCGCGCCGAGCGGAACCCGGGTGGCCTGCGCGGCCTGGTCGTTGGGCTCGGCCTCGACCCCGGTGAACACCGCGCGCTGGCCGTGCACGACCGCGAAGTAGGTCCCGGCCGCCCCGCCCGCGAGCGGCAGCGTCGCCAGCCCGAGCCACAGCCCGTAGCGCTTGCGGCGCAGCTTGCGCTCGTAGGCTGCGACCTCGTCGCGCGTGGCGATCTGGCTCTTCAACATGCGGTCCGGGCGGACCGGCAAGGGCGTGAGGGCGACGGCCGCCGCGTCCTCGTTCCAGCCGCGCGCTTCGCGGCGCTGGCTGTCGCCGAGCAGCAGCCGGTCGCTGCTGCCGAGGCCGAGCGCATCGAGCTCCTTCATGAGCTCGACGCGCACGTCGTCGACCGTCTGGAAGCGGTCGGCGGGCGACTTCTGCATGCAGCGGTGCACGAGGGCGCTGACGCCGAGCGGAATGTGGAGCTCGGGCACCCGCTCGGCCGCGAGCGGCGGCGGCTCGGTGAGGTGCTTCGTGAACATGCCCATCGGGCTGCCGGCCGTGAACGGGTAGGTCCCGGTGAGCGCGCGAAACATGACGCCGCCGAGGGAGTAGATGTCGCTGCGCCCGTCGACCTGCTCGCCGAGCACCTGTTCGGGCGACATGTAGTACGGGGTGCCGATCACGGCGCCCTGGGTCGTCACCTCGTTGAGCTCGTGCCCCTCGCGCAGCTTCGCGAGCCCGAAGTCGAGCACCTTGGCGAGCTCGGTCCCCCCGGGGGCGTCGAGCACCATGATGTTCTCCGGCTTGATGTCGCGGTGCACGATGCCCTTGCGGTGCGCCTCCGACAGCGAGGAGCAGACCTGCACCATTAGCCGCCCGAGCCGCTCGAAGGGCAGCGGACCGTCGCGGCGCGCCAGGCGCCCGAGATCGCGCCCCTCGACGAGCTCCATGACGAGGTAGGTCATGTGCTGCCAGACGCCGTAGTCGAACACCTGGACGGTGTGCGCGCTCGACAGCTTCGAGACCGTGAGCGCCTCCTGCTTGAAGCGCCGCACGATCTCCTTGTTGGCGCTGAGCTCGCCGGCGAGCAGCTTCATCGCGAGCAGCTTGCCGATGCGCACGTGCTCGACCCGGTACACGATGCCCATGCCGCCACGGCCGAGCAGGTTCACGATCCGGTAGCGGTCGGCGACGACCATGCCGATGAGCGGGTCGGCGCGCGGGCCCTTCTGGCTGTCGCCGAGGGAGCGCCGCGCACGGGGCGCCGCGACGCCGGGCTCGGTGGCGGCGAGCGCGGTGTCGCGCTGCGCTCCGGCAAGCGCCTCGGGCGCGGACCCGTCGGCGGAGCGGGGCTCCGACAGGCGCGCCTCGAGCTGCTCGTCGGAAGGCGCCCCCTCGTCGGACGCGAGCTCGGCCGCGGCCGCCTGGCGTGCGACCGCGGCGCGCGCCCCGCGCCGGCGGATGCGGCGCCGCACGAGATGGCTCGGCGGCGCCTCGGGGGGCAGCTCCTCGCGCCCGGGCTCGGCGAGCGAGCTCTCCCCGGACGGGTCGTCGGCGAGCGCGAGCGGCCTGCTCGAGCGATCGTCCTCGTCGCCGGAGTGCGGGAGGGGCTCGCTCGGCGGCGGTAGAGGCTCCGACGCGGGCCCCGACGCGCTCGCGCGGAGCCCGGGTGCCTCGGGGCGCTCGGGGGCCGCCGGCTGCGACTCGGGCGGGCGGTCGCTCACGGTCGTCCCATCCCGGCACCGGGCCCCGGGCGGCGAGCGCACCGACCGACGAGCGGGCCGCGCGAGCGGCCGCGTGCGCCCGTCGCGCCTCGCGCCCTCTGCCTCGGAAGCCTTGCTCGCATGCCTGCGGGCTCGCGGGACGAGGTCGTTCGTCCGCGCCCCCCACGAGCATACACGAGGCGCCCGGCCCGGGCGGCGCAACTCGCCCGCTGCAGCGGCTCCCGCCGCGACCGCGGCGTTCTTGGCCGGTCCGGCGCGCCTGGGATATGCGCGGAGCGCGGAGGCCAGCTTGACCATCGAGCACGTGTCGTTGACCGAGGTGATTCGCGCGGCGCAGGCGCGCGCGACCTCGCTCGTCCCAGAGTCGTCGGGCTACCTCGTGCTCGCCATGGCCAAGGCCATGGGCGGAGCAGCGCGCAGGCTCGACGCCGACGAGGTGTGGCTGAGCACCGAGGGGAGCGTGGCGCTCGCCGGGCCCCGCCGGACCTGCGACCCGCCTGCTGCAGCCGCCGAGCTGCGGCAGGTCTTCCGGGAGCTGCTCGAGCACGCCAAGGGGAACATGCCCGCGCTCGCCGCCGCCGCGCAACCGCGCCCCGAGCGCGACGTGGCGCGCCTCGTTCAAGAGGTGGCGACCGCGCTCATCCCGATCAATCACGGGGCGGCGCGGCGCGCGCTCGCCCGCATGGCGCGCGAGACGCTCCGAGCGCGCGACCGCGGTCAGCTCGCACCCCCACCCCGCGCACCCGAGGCGGCTCCGGCCGCCACCCCACCCGCGCAGACCGACGCGACCGGCGGCCCCGAGGCCGTGGTCGCGGCCCCCGTGGGCGGCGAGCCGGCTGCACCGGCACCGGTGCCCCCTGCGCCCGAGATGGCGCCGAGCGCAGCGGAGCCGCTCGCCGCGGTCACCGGCCCTGCGGCGCCCGCGCCGACGGCCCCGATCGTCGAGGCCCCGACCGCCCCGGTGGAGCCCGAGGCGCCCGAGGCGCCCGCCGCGACGGCACCGCCGGCCGCCGCCGACTGCGGCCCGACCGACGGGACCGACGCCGTCGCCGCGGTCGTCGACCCGCCGCTGGCGGCCGCGACGGCGAAAGCGGCCGCCGAGGCGACGCCCTCGGCCGAGCCCCCGGGCGAGCCCCTCGCGGCGCCCTTGCCGAGCCTCACCGTCGAGGCCGCCCCGCTCGCCGCGACCCCCGCATCGGGCGGCGACGATCTCGACACCCGCGGGTTTCCGACGCCGCGTCCGTCGGCCGTCGACCAGACCCCGACCGTCGTCGATACCCTGGCCGCACACCCACTCGGCACGCTCTCGCGTCCGGCGGCCGATCCGGTCGAAGCGGAGCACGACGAGCCGGTGCACGCCGACGGGCCGGGCCCGGTCGCGGAGGCCTTCGAAGCGGTCGCGGACGACCCCGCGCCCGAGCGCGGCGCGGTGAGCCTGCCGCCCGCCGCGGCGCCGCTCGCGCACGACGAGCCCCCCGCCGCGCCGCCGGAAGCCGCCCGCGTGGCGCCGTCGCCCGCGGACGTCGAGCTCGATCGCGACGACGAGATCGACGTGGCGCTCGGCTCCGAGTCGCCGCCCGCCGTCCGCGCCGCCACCCCCGCGCCGGACGGACAGCCCGTGCCGGAGCCCGCCGGCGCGAGCGCGCGCCGGACGCGCCCACCGCTCGAGGGTCCCCGCAGCGTCGAGTCGTTGCTCGACCGGTTCGCCGAGAGTCCCGACGCCCTCGCGGCCGCGGCGCGCGGGCTGCGCGAGTCGGCGGGCATGACGCCCACGCCACCGCCGGCCGCGAGCGTGCTCGACGAGCTCGACGCCCTCGAGCTCGAGGAGCAGAGCCCCGCCCCCACCTACCGCTCGGACCCACCGGCCTTCGCGCCGGTGGCGCGCTACCGCAAGAGTCGCCGTCGCTACGGGCCGGCCCTGTTCGCGCTCGCGGGCGTCGCCTCGCTCGGCTTGACCTTGCTGGTGCGCCCGGACGTCGTGCGCGAGCTCGCCGACCGCTTCGCGCCCGACGAGGCAGCCGCCGACCCGGGCGCCGAGCAGTGCCGCGCGCGCGCCCGCCTGCACGGACTGCCCTCCCCCCACGAGGTTCTGCTCGCGCTCGGCGAGGCGCCGCTCGAGACCGGCCCCGTGCCGCGCGGCGTACGCCTCGAGCTCGTGGCCATGGCGCCGCGCCACGCTCCGGCGCGGATCGTGGTGCCGGCCGACGCGCCGTGGCGCGAGGACGCGGGCAGGCGCGTGCTCGACGTCGCCACCGAGCTCGTTCGCGAGGACGGCGCGGCCTGGCCCGCGCCGCCCGACGCGGGCGCGTCGGGCGGTGTCGGTCCCGCGGGGACCCTGCGCTGGAGCGCCCGCCCCGAGGGCGCCGAGCTGTGGCTCGTCGTGGCCGCAGGGACGGGTGGCGACGCGGAGGTGGAGCTGCCCTGCGGCGTGCCGGCGCGCCTCTTCGTGGCCGACCCGAGCAAGCCCGTGAGCCCGACGTCCGCGCGTACGGTGACCCTCGACGCCGACCTGCTGCGCGCTGCGGCGACCGCGGGACCGGCCGACGTCGACCTCGGCCCTTGAGCCGGCCGTTTCGTGCTCGCGCCCGCGCGCGCGCCGCGCGGACGCGCTATGCGCTTCGCATGGGCCCCTTCGGCCGCCGCGGCGTCCACCTCGCGCTCGCTCTCGTCGCGGCCGGGTGCGTGCCCGGCGCGGCCGGAGACCCCGCGCCCGGGACGGCCCACGCGACCGCCGGCGCCGGTGCGCCGGTGACCACGGCGAGCGCGCGCCGCACCGGCGAGGCGGCTCGGGCCCCGGAGGGCGCCGCGAGCGGCTCGGCCACGGCCGCCGCGCCACGGCCGACCGCGAGCGCCGGGGCGCCCGACCGAGCTCGCCCGTCCGTCGAGGCCTACCCGTGGCTCGCCGACGCGACCCTCGCCGTGCCGCCCGCCGTGGACACGGTCGCCGGCCGCTTCGCACCGCCGCCCGGCTTCGAGCGGCTCCCGCTCGAGGCCGATTCCTTCGGTGCGTGGCTCCGCGCTCTGCCCCTCGCCGCCGCGGGGACGCCGGTCGTGAGCTTCGACGGGACGACGCTGCACGAGGCGAGCGACCCGCGCATCGCCGCCGTCGCCGCACTCGACGTCGGCAAGGCCGATCTGCAGCAGTGCGCCGACGCCATCATGCGGCTCTGGGGCGAGTGGTCGTGGGCACGCGGCGTGCGCGATCTCCGCTACCGGCTGGCGAACGGCCAGGAGCTACCCTACCAGCGCTACCAGCGCGGCGAGCGCGTGGTGTCCGAGGGGCGCTCGATCCGCTGGGAAGCGCGGGCGAAGGCCACGGCCCCCGACGACCACCGGGCCTTCCGCGCCTACCTCGATCAGGTGTTCATGTTCGCCAACACCGGCTCGCTCGCGAAGCAGGCGCGCCCGGTGGGCGTGGACGCGCTGCGTCCGGGCGACTTCGTGATCCAGCCGGGGGCGCCGGGGCACGCCGTGCTCGTCCTCGACCTCGCGCGCGCCGCGGACGGGCGGCGCGCCGTGCTGCTCGGGCAGAGCTACATGCCGGCGCAGAGCTTCCAGGTGCTGCGGCCCGCGCCCGCGCACGCGGCTCTGCGCGACAGCGCGTGGTTTGCCGTCGACCCCGACGGGCCCGGCCTCACGACGCCGTTCTGGCCGACCTTCGCGTGGAGCGCGCTGCGACGCCTCGACTGACCTCGGCGCTCGCGCGGCAGGCGGCGCTCACTCCGCGGCGAGCAGCCCGATCAGGCGCTGCGAGCGCGCGTTCGCCGCCGCGATGATGGCGCTCGCCTCGTCCGCGGGGATGTGCAGCTTGTCGGAGAGCTTGCCGAGGAACGCCTTCTCGTCGTCGTGCTGCGCCCCGTCGACCCAGCTCAAGAGGACGGCGTGATTGAGGAGCGTGCGCCGGTCGTCGGCGGACAGATCGGTGATGGGGATGTCGTCGAGCCCGCGCTTCGTGGCCGCGTACTCGCGGACCTCGCGCGCCTCGTCGGGGCTCGCGCCGAAGGACTCGAGCAGCGCGTCGAGCATCTTGGTCTCGCGCTCCTCGAAGGTGCCGTCCGCCCACGCCACGCTGACGAGCGAGCGCAGGATCGCCATCTCTTGCTCCTGCATGCCCGAGAGCTAAGCCCGCCCGCCGGCGCCGTCAACCGGCGATCTTGGCGCGCTTCGGGATGACCACAATCCCGCCCTCGCTCACGTAGAAGCGCTCGCGGTCCTTCGCGAGATCGTAGCCGATGACCATGTTGGCCGGGATCTCGACGTCCTTGTCGACGATCGCGCGGCGGATCTTCGCGTGCCGCCCGATGACGACGTTCTCGAAGAGCACGCTCTTCTCGATCTCGCTGAACGAGTTCACGCGGCAGCGATTGGACAGCACCGACTGGTGGATGCGGCCGCCGGAGATGATGCAGCCGAGCGACACCAGGCTCTCGGTCGCGGTGCCCACGCGGCCCTCGGCCTCGTCGCGGAACACGAACTTCGCCGGAGGGTCGTGGTTGAGCCCGGTGCGGATCGGCCAGCGGTGGTTGTAGAGGCTGAACTGCGGGCGGATGGCCACGAGATCCATCTGCGCGGCCCAGAAGGCGTCGACCGTCCCAATGTCGCGCCAGTAGGGAGCGTTCTCCTCGCCCGGGACCTTGTTTTGCTGGAAGTCGTAGGCGAAGACCTTGTCGCCGTGCGCCACCATCGCCGGCAGGATGTCGCGACCGAAGTCGTGCATGCTGGTCTCGAGGGTCTCGTCCTCCTCGAGCACGCGCAGGAGCACGTCGGTGTTGAAGACGTAGTTGCCCATCGAGGCGAGCGCCATGTCGGGGCGCCCGGGCATGGGCGGCGGGTCGGCGGGCTTCTCGAGGAAGCCGCGCACCCGGAAGTCGGCGTCGACGTCGATGACGCCGAAGGCGCGCGCCTCGGCGAGCGGCACCGGGATGGTGGCGATCGTGAGGTCCGCCGCCCGCGCCACGTGCTCGGCCACCATCGGGCGCACATCCATCTTGTAGATGTGGTCGCCGCCGAAGATGCACACGAGCGCCGGCTTCTCGTCCTCGATGACGTGCTTGCACTGGTACACGGCGTCGGCCGAGCCGCGGAACCAGCTCTTGCCGGTGCGCTGCTGCGCCGGGATGGTCTCGATGTAGCTGTCGAGCATCGGTGACAGACGCCAGGCGCGCGCCACGTGCTCCTCGAGCGAGGCGCTCTTGTACTGCGTGAGGATCTTGATGCGCGTGAGCCCGGAGTTGACGAAGTTCGACAGGACGATGTCGATGATGCGGTAGCGGCCGCCGAAGGGCACCGCGGGCTTGGCGCGATCGCTCGTGAGGGGCCCCAGCCGACGGCCCTCCCCGCCGGCCAGGATCATCACGAGGACGCTCGAGAGCTCGATGGCGGGTTCTTCGAGGCGCATCGGGCCGGAGATTAGCGCAAAGCGCCCGCCGCCCCAAAGTGCTCGGCACCCGCACACCTCGGCGAGGCGCGCCTCACGGGGCCGGGGCTTCGGGTAGGCGCGCCGGTCACCAGTCCCGGCAGGCGTACTTCAAGCAGACGCGCGGCACGGCCTGCTCGGCCGCCTCGAACATCGCGACCCAGCGCGCGGTCGTCGCCACGGCCGCCACGAGCGCGGCCCGGCGCTCGGCGATGTGCGCGCGGTGCGCGGCGAGCCGTTGCGCGAAGCGCTGCGCGTCGGTCGAGCTGCCCGGGCAACGCGGCTCGAGCCTGCCGATCCGCTCGTCGAGCTCGACGAGCCCCGCGGCGAGCTCCTTCCACGCCGCCTCGCACGCGGGCTTGTCGATCGGGCAGTCGCGCGGCACGGGGAGCGCATCGAGCGCCGCGTGGACCTCCGGCACGGCCGTAGCGAGGTGCTCGAAGTACGGGCGGGCCGCGTCGCTCACGTCCGCGGGCACGTCGAGCGGCGGCAGCTTGCCGACCGGCGCCGGAGCGGGCGAGCTCGGGCTCGTGCTCGGGCTCGCGGTCGCGGCGACGAGAGGCGACTCCCCGCTCGCGGTCGGGACGCTCACGACGGCACCGCTCGGGGCGCTGCCGCCCTCGGCATGGGTCGGCCGCGGCCCCGCGCACCCGAGCGCGCCGAGGGCGGAGGTCACGAACAGCGCGCGGCGCCGCAGGATGGCGGCTCGATGGGGGTCGCTCATGAAGGACGGCTCACTCGCAGTCGGAGAACACCTGGCGGTGGAGCGCCTCGCCCACGACCGCGTGGCCCTTCGCGCTCCAGTGCACGTGGTCCTTGAGGCCGTAGCTCTCGCAGAGCTCGGTGGGCTTGCCGCACGACAGGAGCGGGTAGACGTCGAGCACGGCGTCCACCTTGCCGAGGGCCTTCTGGTCCCGGATCCACTGGTTGATCTCGCGCGTCGAGCGGCCCCGGCGCGCGTTGTAGAACTTCTTGAAGCCGCCCCAGGGCGGCAGCGTGAGCGCGACGACCGAGAGGCCCCGCGCGTGGGCCAGGTCGTACATGGCGCCGAGGTCGGTCTCGATCTGGTCGTTGGTGCGCAGCGCGGTCTCGTCGCTGCAGATGTCGTTGATGCCGCCGAGCACGAGGGCGTGGGTGTAGGCCGGCCTCGGGCCGCCCTCCGCGACCCCCGGCGGGGCCAGCGGGTCGACCGGCACCGCCACGACCGGCGGGCCGGCGCTCGCGGCCACGGGGAGCGGGTCGCCGAAGACGTCGCGGGCGAAGCGGGCGCGCATCTGGTTCACCATGTTGCCGCCCTTGCCGTACGAGTCGAAGCGCGACAGCGGGCAGCGCTGGCGCAGGAGCTCGAGGTACTTGCCGCCGTGCGACTTCGGGTCGGTCAAGGAGTCGCCCATGGCTGCGACGGCGTAGCGGCGCCGCGCCGCGGCGGGTGCCGCGCTCGGCGCGACCGGCGCGACCTCCGTCGCGGACGCGGTCGAGGCGGGGGGTGGCTCGGCCGCGGGGGGCTTCTTGGGCCCGTCGTCGGCGCTCGCGCTGCCCACGATGGCGGCCCCGAAGAGCGCCAGCACGGCCGCCCGCAACTCGCCGCTCATCGCTGCCACGCCACGTCCTCTCCCATGCTCCTCGCCCGCGGGCGCACCTCGCGTGCACGTCCCCGGACGGGGACGACCTTATCGCCTCGGGCCCTCCACCAACAGCCGAAAGCGGCGCAGCTGGCGACGATCTCGTGCCCTCACGCGACGGCACCTCGATCGACGCACCGAATGGCGACAGCGCGGCGCGAGTGGCGTAGACTCGGCCCGATGCGCGAGAAGGTGTGATGGATCCTCAGAACCCCTCCTATCTACCCATTGGTGGAACCTTCGATCGCGGACGCTACCGGGTGGAGCGCTGCATCGCTGCGGGCGGCATGGGCGCCGTCTACGAGGTCCAGCATCTCGAGACGCGGCGGCGCCGCGCCCTCAAGGTCATGCTGCCGAGCGTCGTGGCGGACCCCGACATGCGCGCGCGCTTCCGGCGCGAGGCCACCGTGGCCGCCGACATCGAGAGCGAGCACATCGCCGAGGTGCTCGACGCCGGGATCGACGAGGCGACGGGTGCGCCGTTCATCGTCATGGAGCTCCTGAAGGGCCAGGAGCTCGCGGCGCTCATCGCGAAGCACGGGCCGCGCCAGCCGGCCGAGGCGGTGGTCTACCTCTGGCACGCGGCGCTCGCGCTCGACAAGGCGCACGCCGCCGGCGTCATCCACCGCGACCTCAAGCCCGAGAACCTGTTCGTCACCTATCGCGACGACGGCGCGCCCCGCGTGAAGCTGCTCGACTTCGGCATCGCCAAGGTGCTCGAGGGCGACAAGGACGTGAAGGCCACGCGCGGCGTGCTCGGCACGCCGCTCTACATCTCGCCCGAGCAGATCTCCGCGCCGCAGGCGATCGGCCCGGCGACCGACGCCTACGCGCTCGCGCAGATCGCCTACACGCTGCTCGTCGGCGAGCCCTACTGGGCGGTCGAGGAGGCGGCGGCCGAGACGGTCATCCAGCTGCTCATGGCCATCGCGACCGCCATCCCCGAGCCGCCGTCCGAGCGCGCCCGCGCGCGCCGGAACATCGCACTGCCACCCAGCTTCGACGCGTGGTTCGCGCGCGCGACCGCCGACAAGCCCGCGGACCGTTACCCCGGCGTCCTCGCCACCGTGGCCGCGCTCGCCGAGGCCCTCGGCGTGCCGGTGCCGGCCCACGGGGCGGCCGCCATAGCGGCCCAGCTCGCGGGTGGCGGCGCGACGTCGGGCTCGCTGACGGGCCCCGGCGCCCGGACGCCGACCGGCCGCGGGGTCGCGCGCAGCACCCCCGACACGACCGAGTGGCTCGCGGGGCAGGCGGGTGCGAGTGGTCTCGTCACCGGCCGCACCTCGTCGCTGCCGCCGCCGGAGACCGACAAGGGCGCCACGGTGCTCGGGCCCGCGCTCTCGGTCGGCGCCGGCACCCATGCGGCGGTCGCGGCGCCCGCCACGCCCGCAGGGCGCAGCCGGCACGGGCTCCTGTTCGGAGTCCTCGCGCTGGGGCTGCTCGGCGGGGGCGCCGTCGCGGCCTACGTCGTCGTCTCGGGCGGCTCGAGCGCGGCCGGCTCCGACCCCGCGGCCGCTGCGACGGGCACCGCGGCGCCGACGGGCACCGCGACGAGCGCCCCGACGGCCACGTCCGCGACGTCGGCCGCGCCTGCGATTTCCGCCACCGCGAGCGCAAGCGACGCGGCGTCCGCGCCCGCGTCCGCGTCGAGCTCGGCCGCGGCCAAGAGCCCGCCGACCGGGTTCGTGACGACCACGGCCCGACCACCGGTCACCGCGTCCAAGACCACCTCGTCCCCGCCCGTGAAGACCGCCGCACCCGCGTGCACCCTGATCGTCTGCGACCGATGAGCCCCAGCATGAAACGAACGATTCGCGCTCGCCTCGCCGCTCGCCTCGCCGCTCGCCTCGCCGCCTCCGCTCTCGGCCTCTCGGTGCTCGGCTTCGCGCCGGTCGTCCTCGCCGGCAATCCGGAGGCCGAGTCCGCCTTCCAGGCGGGCCTCGACGCGATGCAGAAGGGTGATTTCAAGGCAGCATGCCCCCTGCTCGAGGCGAGCCAGAAGGCCGAGGCGCGCTCCGGCACGCTGCTCTTGCTCGCGAGCTGTCACGAGCAGCAGGGCCTCACCGCGACCGCGTGGACCGAGTACAAGGACGCCTTCAAGCTGGCCGACAGCGAGAACCGCAAGGACAACGCACAGAAGGGGCGCGACCTCGCGGCGGCGCTCGCCCCGAAGCTATCGCACCTGCGTCTCGACCCGCCGCCGCCGGAGGCGGGCGTCGTCCTCGCGGTGACCCTCGACGGCCGACCCGTCTTCACGTTCGGCATCCCCTTCGCCGTCGATCCCGGCGACCACGCGCTCGCCGCGAGCGCGCCGGGGCGAGTCGCGTGGACCAAGAGCGTGACCGTCGGCAAGGAGGGCGACCAGCAGACCGTCGCGATTCCTGCGCTCGCGGTGGACGCGGCCGCGAAGCCGGCGCCCGAGCCCGCAGGCGGCAAGGTGATCGCGCCGACCCCGACGCCCGGTGCCGGCCCCGGCGCGGGCCCGGACGACGACAGCTCCGGCGGGGGCATCGGCGTCTGGCCGTGGGTCGTCGGCGTGACCGGGCTCGCGATGACGACGGTCGCGGTCATCGCGCGCGTCGGCCAAGGCAAGGCGGCGAGCACCATCGAGGAGAACTGCGGCGCCGACCGACAGAGCTGCCCGCCGGACTACAATTTCGACGGCGACTACCGGAGCGAGAGGACGTCCTTCGCGGTCTTCCTCGGCCTCGGCATTCCCGGCGTCGTGGCGCTCACCGCCGGCATCGCGGGCATCGTCGTCGGCGCCACGAGCTCGGGCGGCGAGCCGGCCGAGAGCACGGCGCTTGCACCGGTCGTGTCGCTCGGACCGGACGGGGGCGTCGTGGGGCTCGGCGGGCGCTTCTAGGGCGGCTGATCCGGGCTGGCCATGGGCTCACGAGCTGCCACGCACACCTTGCAGGCCACGCTCGCGGGGGCGCTGCTCGCCGGAGCGCTCGGTTGCCCGGGACCGGAGCCCCACGCGGTCGGCGCGGGCGGCACCGGCGGCACCGGCGGCGGCGCGACGGGCGGAGGCGCGGGGGCGCCCCCCGCCTGCTTCCAGAGCTACCACGTCGGACCGGAGTGCTACGTCGACGTCGCGATCGGCACGGCCACCGGGCTCGGCATGCCGGTCGTCGTGGTGCGCCCGGACAACCACCCGGACCTCGCCGTCCCGGAGGTCACCGCGGGCACCCGCAAGGTGCACGACTACCGCCTGACCTGGACGGACGGGACGACCGTATCGACCACGGACCCCTTCGTCGTGGCCTCGAGCGACGTCGCCAAGGTGCTCGCGGGCGACTTCGACGCGCTCGCCGGGACGGACCTCGCCATCGTGGGGACGAACGGAGTCATTTCCTTCGCCCAGGGAACGACGGCCGGGCTCGGCGCGCCGGTCGAGACCGCCCAGAGCTTCCCCGGGATGGTCGACACCTTCGTCGGCCACTGGGACGGCGACGGTCGGCCCGACCTCGGCGTCCTGCTCTGTCCGACCGAGACGACGTGCAACGTCACGTTTCTCCGGTCGGTCCCCGCCCCCACGTACTTCACGGCGGTCAGCCCGTCGGCGCCGGCCGCGGAGCGCGCCACGGGCGCCACCCTCGCCGGGTTCGACGGCGCCGACAGCTACTCGGATCTCGTCACGACGGGGGCCGGGGCGGGCGGGGGGCCGTCGGGCCAGGACTACCTCCTGTTCGACTACTCGAGCGGGGGGGGCCAGTTCGACCCGAGCCCGACGAGCCAGCAGCTGCCGGCCGGCGTCCGGGCGACCGCGGTGCTCGTCAACGAGCTCGATGGCGGGCTGCCGGACTTCGTCGTGACCGGGGACGGTCCGAACGGCTCCATCCTGTACCTCCAGGGCGTGGACAGGGCCCAGGGCACGGCGCTCCCGGCCGGCGAGATCGCCGTCGGCGGCAAGACCTACACGCCGACGATCGTCGACCTCGACGGCGACGGCTACCGGGACCTCGTGGCGTCGGTCGAATGGGCGAACGGGACCCACGGCGTGCTCTTCGCGCGCGGGAACCCCTCGCTCGGCCCGCCGTTCGAGGCGCCCGTGGATCTGCTCGCGGGCTCGGTACTCGCGTACGAGCTCGACGACGGGATCGCGGTCGCCTACTTGAACGGCGACTCCTATCCGGACATCATCCTGAATCACCCCGGGCCCGGTGCCCACGTGCTCGTCGCGAAGCCGTGGGTCCCGTAGCCGGCGACGAGCCGAGTCGGAGATGAGCATGACGGTGCGCGCAGCGACCCGAGCGGCGGCAGCGGCTTTACTCGGGGCGGAGCTCCTCGCGGGCACGCTGGGCTGTCCGGGGCCGGAGCCCCACGCCCTCGCCACGGGCGGCACGGGCAGCGGTGCGGGCGGCGCGAGCCCGACCGGCGGAGGCGGCAGCGGCGGCATGGTCGCGACCGGCGGCGGCGGCACGGGCGGCTCCGGCGGCCAGCCGTGCACGGCCGGCTACATGGCTCCGGAATGCTTCGCCGACGTGGCGCTCGGGACGACCGCCGCCCGCGGGATGCCGGTCCTCGTCTCGGGCCCGACGGGCCTGCCCCACATCGTCGCCGCCGCAGCGACGCTCGGCACCTTCGTCGATCTCGCGCTCGCGTGGGACGCCGGGTCGCACACGCTGACGGCCACCGAGGCCACGCTCTCCTCCCCGACCTCATCGCTGGTGATGCAGCTGCTCGCCGGCGCCTTCGACGACACCCCCGGGACCGACGTCGTGATGCTGTTCGAGGACGGCAGCATCGGCTTCGCGAGCGGCAACGGCGGCAACGGCATCGGCACGCCCTCGCTCACCACCGCCAGCGTGTCGGGCCCGGTCGCGCTCTTCGCCGGCGATCTCGACGGCGACGCGCGCCGCGACCTCGGCGTCCTCTACTGCGCCACGACCTGCGCGGCGGGTGTGGCCACGGCGGTCAGGTTCCTGGCGTCCAACGGCGACGGGACCTTCTCGGCCCTGCCGAGCGACCTCTCGGTGCCCGGCGGCGTCCGCGCCGGCGTGCTCGGCCACCTCGACGACGGCGAGGGCCGCACGGACCTCGTGCTCGCCTACGACGGGGGATTCCTCGAGCTCTGGCCTTCCACGGCGGATCCGGCCCGGTTTGGCCCGCCCCAGGGCCCGACGACCAGCCTGTCGCCGCTGACCACGCCGAGCGGCGTGGTGCTCGGCAACCTCGAGGGTGTCCCGCCGGACGACGTCTTCGTGACGGGCGCGGGCGGCGTCCAGATCGTCGGCAACGGCGCCGGCTCGGGCAACCTCGGCAGCAGCTACCTCACCTCGACGCCGTGGCTCGTCGACATGAACGGCGACAATCCCCTGGATCTCGTCGTGTCCGCGGTCGTGCCCGGCGGTCACAGCCCGCTCTACGCCGAACGGAACGGCGCGTTCACACCCCCCTTCGGCGCCCCGATCGAGCTCGTCACGAGCCCGAGCCTGAGGGCGGCGCTCCGCCCCGGGGTCGCGGTCGGCGACCTGAACGGAGACGGGGCCCCCGACATCGTCCTCAACCACACCGGCCCGGGCGTCCACGTGCTCGTCGCGAACCGGTAGCGCGCCGCGCGGCGCGCCTCGGTCCGGGCCACAAAAAAATCGCGCCCCCGACCCCATGGGCCGAGCGTGTGCGCGGCGAACATGGGGTCGGGGGCCCGACACTCGGTGGTGGTGGTGGTGTGCGTTTCGGTGGCTTGGGATGCGACGAGAGGGTCGGGGTAGCGCGGGTGGCTTCCCGAGCGCTTGCCCGCGGCAGTTGGGCGCCGCCGCGCTGGCAAGCTGATGGCTCCGTCGAGCGGGTCGTTCTCTTTACCGTCCCCGCTCTTCGAAGACATCAACAGGCCGCCCCGAGCGATATTCCGGCGGCGCGGGGCGGCCGCTTCGTTTTTTTTCGGTCCAGGGCAGGCCCCCGAACGACCGCTCGGCCGCGCCGATCCCTTTACGGGGGCACCGCGGCCATGTTAGCGATTCCCCGGGAGCTCGACGCCCGCCCGGCAGGGGCGCGCTCGAGCCCGAAAGAGGTCGGATGAACAACGGCATCGCTCTCCTCGCCCTGGCCCTCGTCGCACCCGCGGTGGTCGGCTGTGGCCAATCCGAAAAGCCCTACGAGCCGAAGCCGGCGTACAGCGGCGACAAGCGCCCGACGATGCCTCCCGTGCCGGCGCTGCCGAACAAGCCGAAGAAGGACGGCGACGCCTACACCATCTGGGGCGCGAGCCACGACCTGAACAGCGTGGTCCACGGCGACGACTTCAAGGACAAGCAGGACGTCAAGATCACGGGCTACATCGTGGCGACGAACTACGAGGCGCTCTGCGCCGACAAGATGAAGCCCGCCCCGGGCGAGATCTGCGTGCCGGAGTGCGCCGTGCACGAGGGCGGCAAGGCCGACCCGGACGGCTGCAAGGCACCCGTGCCGACGTTCTGGATCGCCGACGACAAGGCGGGCGACGTCAAGAGCGCCATGCGCGTGATGGGCTGGGCCTCGAACTTCGCGGCGCTCTACGACGTCGTCAAGGCGATCGACAAGGAGACCGACGACGCCAAGAAGGACGCCGTCGAGGTGATGGACAAGTTCTTCAGCGTGAAGATCCCGGTGCCGCTGCCCATCAAGGGCGTGAAGGTGAAGGTCACCGGGAGCTACGGCTTCAACTACAGCCGCTCCACGGCCGCGCGCCAGAGCGACCCGTTCATGGGCATCATGACGTACCAGAGCATCGAGTACGTCGAGAAGCCGACCGAGCGGGCCATGTTGCCCGGCATGAAGAAGTAGCCCGGCCGATCGGCCTCACGCGTGCCGCGCCGCGCCGAGCCCTCGTCCGACCGCCGCGCGGGCGGGACCGACGACGCCGCGCCCGGCGCCGTCGTGCTCGTGGGCGGGGGCTCGCGCCGCATGGGCCAGGCCAAGGCCGGCCTCGACTTCGGCGGCGAGCCGCTGCTCGTGCGCGTGCTCGGTCGCATCCTGCCCGCCGTGAGGTGCGCGGTCGTGGTCGCGGCGCCCGGCCAGGACCTCCCTGCCCTGCCCGAGGGCGTGCGCCTCGCCCGCGACCCCGTCGAGGGGCGCGGCCCTCTGCAAGGCATCGCCGTCGGGCTCGAGGCCCTCGCGCCCGAGGTGGCCTACGCGTTCGTGTGCGCCACCGACGCGCCGTTCGTGTCGAGCGCGCTCGTCCGGCGCCTGCACGCGCTCGGGCTCGCAGGCGACGCGGACGGTCCCTTCGATGCGGTCGTCCCCGAGGCCGAGGGCGAGCTCCACGCGACCCTGGCGCTCTACGCGACGCGCCTCGCGACGCGCGCCGCCGCGCTCCTCGCCGGGGGTGAGCGGCGCGCCCGGGCGCTCGCCTTCGGCCCCCGCGTCCGGCGCGTGTCGCCGTCCGAGCTGCTCCTCGATCCGGCGCTCCGCGCCGAAGATCCCGAGCTCGCGTGCCTCGTCGATCTCGACACGCCGGAGGCGTACCGCGCGGCGCTCGAGCGGCTGCACCGACCGCGCGCTCCGGACTAGTCGCCCGAGCCCTCAGTTGGCGAGGGTGGCCGTGCCGCCCGCGAGCTTCTGCGCCTTGGCGAGCAGGCGCACGAAGTCCCGGCGGTAGCCCTGGGCATCGGCGCCGAGCGCGCCGTCCGCGAGCGTCGCGGCGTCGGCCCAGCCCACGGCCCCGAGGTGCTTCGACTTGCGCAGCAGCATGCCGTAGCTCGCCACGGCCGCCGAGAAGCGGAAGTCGGCCGAGGTCGCGGCGAGCGCGTGATCGGAGTCCTTCACCTCGAAGGCGAGCGGGCCCACGCTCTGGTCGGCGTCGGGCTCCTTGTAGCGGAGCTTGACGGTGAGGAGCGCGCCCCCCGCGGCGGCGGTCGTGAGCGCGCGGTCCGCCTGGTACTTCAACGGATCGACCTCGCCCGGCGCGCCGCCCGCCGCGCCGGCGGGCTCGAGCTCGTAGAGCGCCGTCACGCTGTGGCCCGCGCCGATCTCCCCGGCGTCCTTCTTGTCGTCGTTGAAGTCGCGCGCCGCGAGCACGCGGTTCTCGTAGCCGATGAGCCGGTAGGCGCGCACCGTCGCGGGATTGAACTCGACCTGGATCTTCACGTCCTTCGCGATCGTGACGAGCGTGCCGCCCGCCTGGGTCACGAGCACCTTCTTCGCCTCGGCGAGGCTGTCGATGTAGGCGTAGTTGCCGTTGCCGTGGTCGGCGAGCTTCTCCATCGTGGAGTCCTTCACGTTGCCGGTGCCGAAGCCGAGCACCGTCAGGAAGATGCCCTTCTGGCGCTCGGCCTCGATGAGGCGCACGAGCGAGCCCTCGTCCGAGACGCCGACGTTGAAGTCGCCGTCGGTCGCGAGGATGACGCGGTTGATCGCCTTCGGATCGAAGTGCTTCGAGGCGAGCGCGTAGGCGAGCTCGATGCCCGCGCCCCCGTTCGTGGAGCCGCCCGCGTGCAGGCGCGCGAGCGCGCTCCGGATCTGCTCCTTGTGGTCGCCGGCCGTCGGCTCGAGCACCACGCCCGAGGCGCCCGCGTACACGACGAGGCTCACGTGGTCCTCGGGCCGGAGCTCGGCGACGAGCATGTCGAGCGAGCTCGTGACGAGCGGCAGCTTGCGCGGGTCGTCCATCGAGCCCGACACGTCGAGCAGGAACACGAGGTTGCGCGGCGGCACCGCGGCGGGCGCGATCGCGCGCCCCTGCAGGCCGATGTGCACGAGCCGGTTGCCGGCGTGCCACGGGGACGGACCGACCTCCGTCGAGACCGAGAAGGGCTCCTTGCCTTGCGGCTGCGGGTAGTCGTAGTCGAAGTAGTTGACGAGCTCCTCGATGCGGACGGCGTCGGGGGGCGGCAGCGAGCCCTCGTCGAGGAAGCGGCGCACGTTCGAGTACGAGGCCGTGTCGACGTCGATCGAGAACGTGGAGAGCGGACTGTCGGCGACCCGCAGCATGTCGTTCTCGACGATGTGGCTGTAGGCCTCGGTGTTCATCTCGGGCTCGCCCGGGGTCGGCGCGGGGTAGCCCGCGGCCATCATCGTGGGCGCCGCGTACGCCTCGAGCTGCGCGGCGGGCGACGCCCCGAAGCGCGGCGCCATGCAGCCCGCGGCTCCGACGACGAGCCAGGGCAAGAGGGCGCGGGCGACGAACGAGGTGGCGGTTCTCATGGGGCCTCCGAGAGCGTGGTTCTGGCGGAGCAAACGGCGCGCGACGCGTGCGCTTACAGGGCACCCTCGCCGCACTCGCCGAACGCAACGTCACTTGACGCACTGCGACACGCGGCCGGTCGGGCAGCGCCTCGGTGTTGGGCCTAGGCCCCCGCGACCCGATGGACTACCCGCGGCAAGGACCGCCATGACGACCGGCACGGGTATCGACAAGGAATCGCTCGATCTGCTCCTCGGCTCGCTGCGCGACTTCGCCAAGAGCCGCCTGCCCGACGCGGTGCTGCTCGAGCTCGACGCGAAGGACGAGTTCCCCGAGGCCCTCGTGCGCGAGCTCGGCCAAGGGCTCGGCATCCAGCTCCTGTTCATCGAGGAGGCCTACGGCGGGATGGGCGGCGGAGCCTTCGACGTGTACCGCGTGTGCGAGGCGATGGGGCGCATCGACGTCGGGATCGCGACCGGCGTGCTCGCGACCTTCCTCGGCTCGGACCCGATCTGCTTCGGCGGCACGACCGAGCAGAAGGCGCGCTGGCTCGGGCGCATCGCGTCCGAGGGCCTGCTCGCCGCCTACGGCGCGACCGAGCCCCAGGCCGGCAGCGATCTCGCCGCCCTGCGGAGCACGGCGGAGCGCGTCGAGGACCACGGCGCCGTCGTCGCCTACAAGCTGAACGGCAACAAGCAGTGGATCTCCAACGGCGGCTTCGCGGACCTCTACACCTTCCTCGCCAACGCGCCCGGCGGCCCGAGCTGGTTCGTCCTCGAGCGCGGCGAGAAGGGTCTCTCGTGGGGCGAGCACGAGGACAAGCACGGCATCCGGCTGTCGAACACCGCCACCGTCACCTGCGACGACGTGGTCGTGCCGGTGGACCGGCTCGTCGGCGGCGTCGAGGGTCAGGGGCTCGTGCAGGCGCAGCTCGTCTTCGGCTACACGCGCCTCATGGTCGCGGCGTTCGGGCTCGGCGCCGGCTGGGCCGCGCTCGAGCGCGCCGTGCGCTACTCCGAGGAGCGCATCCAGAAGGGTGGGCCGCTCTCCGAGAAGCAGGGCTACACGCACAAGCTCATCGTGCCGCACGCGGTCGCGCTCGAGGCGGGCCGCGCCTACATCGAGGAGACGGCCGAGCGCATCGACCGCGGCGACGGCTCGCTCAACACCGAGGGCGCCATCGCGAAGTACCTCGCGACCGAGGCCGGCTGCCACGCGGCCGACGCGGCCATCCAGGCGCTCGGCGGCTACGGCTACACGCGCGAGTACATGGTCGAGAAGATCAAGCGCGACGTGCGCATCACGCGCATCTACGAGGGCACCTCCGAGATCATGGAGATGACCATCGCGCGCGACCGCTGGCAGGACCACCTGAAGACGCGCGGCCGGCACTACCACGACGTCGCGGCCACGCTGGAGGCGCTCGGGCAGAGCGTGCCCGAGGTCGGCGCGCTCGAGGCGGCCCGCGCCTGCCACGCCCTCGCCGAGGTGATGGAGCGCATGCGCGTCGCGCGCCTCACGCGTCACCAGCACCTCCTGTTCCGCCTCGGCGAGCTCGTGGCGCTCGCGGAGGGGGCCGGCTGCCTCGCACGCCGGGCCGCGCGCGCGCGCCGGGGCGAGCTCGCGGACAAGGCGGACCGCACCTTCGACGTCGGCGCGCTCGCGGCCGTGAGCCGCGTGTTCGCGCGCCAGGCCGCCCTGCGCGTCGCCGGCGAGGGCCTCGCGTGGGTGCGGGGCGCGGGCGGCGTCGCGGACGGCGAGCTCCAGGCCTTCCAGGCGGCGCTCGGCCTGCCCGAGATCCACGCCGCACAGGCCGGTCTGCTCGCGGACCTCGATGCCGTGGCGGACGCGCTCTACGGCCGCAGCGGCAAGAAGGGACAGGAGGCGTGATGTCGAGCCGAAGGGCCGCCGAACGGGCCGTCGCGATCGTGGGCGTGGGCGCCATCCTGCCGGACGCCCCGGACGCCCCGACCTTCTGGGACAACGTCCAGCGCGGGATCTACAGCATCTCCGAGGTGCCCCCCGAGCGCTGGGACCCGCGCCTCTACTTCGACCCCGATCCGAAGGCGCCCGACAAGACCTACTCGAAGATCGGCGGCTGGGTGCGGCAGTTCCCCTGGGACCCCATCGGCTGGCGGATGCCGATCCCGCCGCGGGTCATCGAGGCGATGGACCGCACGCAGCGCTGGGCCCTCGCCGGCACGCGCGAGGCCTTCGCCGACTACGGCTACCCGGAGCGCAAGCTCGACCGCACGCGCACGGCCGTCATCCTCGGCAACGCCATGGCGGGCGACAAGCACTACTTCACCGCGCTCCGCGTGCTCTTTCCCGAGCTCGTCGACGAGCTCGAGCGCGCCGACGACTTCGCGAGCCTCGCGCGCGAGGTGCGCGAGGCCATCGTGGCGCAGGCGCGCGCGGGCATGCGCCGGCGCCTGCCGGAGGTGACCGAGGACACGATGCCGGGCGAGCTCGCCAACGTCATCGCGGGGCGCGTCGCCGCGGTGTTCGATCTGCACGGTCCGAACTACGTGTGCGACGCGGCCTGCGCGTCGGCGATGGCGGCCATGAATGCCGCCGTCGAGGGGCTCGCCGAGGGAGACTTCGATGCCGTCGTCACGGGCGGGGTCGACGCCAACATGAGCGCCTCGACGTACACGAAGTTCTGCAAGATCGGCGCCCTGTCGGCGACGGGCACCCGCCCCTACGCCGAGGGCGCGGACGGCTTCGTCATGGGCGAGGGCGCCGCGATCCTGCTCCTCAAGCGCCTGGCCGACGCCGAGCGCGACGGCGATCGCATCTACGCCGTCATCCGCGGCATCGCGGGCTCGAGCGACGGCAAGGGCCGCGGCATCACGGCGCCCAACCCGGCCGGCCAGAAGCTCGCGGTCGAGCGCGCCTGGGCGCGCGCAGGCCTCGCGCCCGCGACGGCGACCCTCATCGAGGGGCACGGCACCTCGACGCGCGTCGGAGACGCCGTCGAGGTCGAGACCCTGGGCGCGGTGTTCGGGGGGCTCGGGCTGCCGCCGGGGCGCATCGCGCTCGGCTCGGTCAAGTCGAACATCGGTCACCTGAAGGGCGCCGCGGGCGCGGCGGGCGTGCTGAAGACCGCCTTCGCGCTCCGCGACAAGCTCCTGCCGCCGAGCCTCGGCTACGACCGGCCGAACCCTGCCGTCGATTTCTCGCGCACGCCCTTCGGCGTGAACACGGCCCTCCGTCCGTGGAACGACACGGCCGACGGCGTGCGACGCGCCGGGGTGAGCGCCTTCGGCTTCGGCGGCACGAACTTCCACGTGGTGATGGAGGAGCACGTGCCCGGGCGCATCGCCGGGGAGCGCACGGTGCAGGGCGTCGTGCCCGCGGACGTCGGGGCGTCGGGGTCGGGCGCGGTCGCGAGCGCGGCGCCGCTGGGGCGCGCGCCCCTTCGCGGGGTGGCTCTGCTCGCCGGGGCGAACGTCGACGAGGTGGTCGAGCAGCTCCGGGCGGTCGCGGCGCGGGCGCAGGCCGGCGCGGCGCCCCCACGCGTGGCGCCGTGCCCGGAGCTCCTCCGTTCCCCGGTGCGCCTCGCCATCGACCACGGCGACGCGGCCGAGCTCGCGGTCAAGACCGGCAAGGCCCTGCGCGCCTTCGACAGCGGCAACGCCGGCATGTGGCGCGCCCTGCGCGCGCAGGGCATCTTCCTCGGCCGCGGTCGGCCGGGCAAGCTCGCCTTCCTCTTCACGGGTCAGGGCTCGCAGTACGCCAACATGCTGCGCGCGCTCTCGCTCCACGAGCCGATCGTGGGGGAGACCTTCGCGGAGGCCGACCGCGTGATGACGCCGCTGCTCGGTGGGCGCTCGCTCACCTCGCTCGTGTTCGTCGACGCCAAGGACCCCTCGGAGCTCAAGAAGGCCGAGGAGGCCCTGCGCGACACGACCATCACGCAGCCCGCGGTGCTCGCCGTCGACGTCGCGCTCCACCGGGTGCGCTCGGCCTACGGCCTGCGACCCGACATGGTCATGGGCCACAGCCTCGGCGAGTACGGCGCGCTCGTCGCCTCGGGCGCCCTCGGCTTCGGCGCCGCCCTCGTCGCCGTGAGCGCGCGCAGCGCCGAGATGGCGCGCGTGGCCGTGGGCGAGCAGGGCGCGATGGCCGCGGTCTTCGGACCGATCGGCGAGATCGAGCGCGTGCTCGCGTCGGTCGACGGCTACGCCGGCGTCGCGAACCTCAACGGTCCGAAGCAGGCGGTGGTCGGTGGCACGGTGGCCGGCATCGAGCGCGCGGTCGCGGCCTTCGAGCGCGCGGGCCTGCGCAGCGTGCCGCTCTCGGTGAGCCACGCCTTCCACACGAAGCTCGTCGCGCAGGCGAGCGAGCCGCTCGAGCGCGTGCTCGCGGGGCTCGGTCTCGAGCCGCCGCGCGTGCCCATCATCTCGAACGTGACGGGCGGCTTCTACCCGATGGCGCCCGACGCCGTGCCGCAGATGATCGAGCTCCTCGGCAAGC
>JADLAB010000007.1 GCA_020848455.1 Polyangiaceae bacterium | reverse complement strand
TCGCCCTGCTGGCTGCAGAGGGCGCGCAGCATCTTGATGTCGTCGCAACTCGCGCCGGTGCTCCACACCTTCGGCTCGAGCGCCTTCCTGTTGCCGCCCGGGTCGAAGCCCGCGGGTGGCGTCACGGAACCGGTCGCGCTCGTCGCCGGCGTCGACGACGTGGTGGTCGTGGCCTTGGGCTGGGTCCCCGGCACGGTGGCCGTCGACGGCGGGTGGTACGGCGGCAGCCCCGTCCCCGCCTTGCCCGTGGGCTCGGGCACCGGCTCGGGCTCCGCACCCGACTCGACGATCAAGTCGACCGCCTTGTTGCGGAGCTCCTTCGGCACGGTGCGCGTCGCGTTGATCTGGTTGAGCAGGCGGCGCTTTTCGACCACGTCCGTCGTGGCCTCGGCCTTGGCGAACATCGCCTCGGCCCACTTGACCTCGAGGGCCGTCAGATCGGCGCACTCGGCGATGGTGTCGATGGCCGACAGAGCCCGCTCGTGCGCCGCGAAGACGTCGGTCTCCGCGAGCGCGACGGCCTCGACGAGGACCTGGCTGGCGCAGGGATCCTCCGGGCCGCCGCCCACCGTGGTCGCCTGCGTGGTCGCGGTCTGCCGCACCAGCAGCCACACGCCCACGGCGATGCCCGCGAGCACCACGACGGCCGCGGCGATCTTGCCGCCGCGCTTGCTCGGCTTCTGCGCCGCGTCGCCGGCGAAGGCGGCGAGCAAGAGGCCCGGGTCGGCGGTGGGCCGCAGCCACTTGCCCGCGCCGATGAAGCGCAGCCGCACGTCGCCGAGCTCGAGGGCATCGCCCTGCTCGATGATGCCGCGGCGGAGATCCTGACCGTTGATGCGGATGCCGTTCGAGCTGCCCTGGTCGATGACCTCCCAGCGCCCCTGCCCGAGCGTCACGAGCTCGGCGTGCATGCGACTGACCGACGCGTGGTTGATCGAGATCGTGGCTTCTTCGGCGCGGCCGATGCTCACGCGCTCGCCGCGCAGCGGGAACTCGACGCCCGGCTTCGGACCGATGACGACGATGAGGCGGTCCGGGCGGCGCTGCTCGGCGGGCGCCTGCGGCGCCTCGGCGGCGGCTCCGGCCTGGTCGGCGACCACCATGCGGTAGTCGGCGAGCTGGATGACGTCGCCACTCTTGAGAGGCTGCGCGCCGCTCAGCCGCTGGCCGTTGACGTAGGTCCCGTTGTAGCTGCCGAGATCTTCGATCGTCCAGCCGGCCGGGCTGTCCTGGTAGCGCAGAACGATGTGGCGGCGCGAGACGTTGCGTTCGGTCAGCCGGATGGTGCTCTCGGGGCTGCGCCCGATCGAGTAGACGTGCTGACCGAGGTCGAGCGAGGTTCGCTGCCCCTCATCATCCTCGATCGTGAGTTTCCACATACGGGCTCGCTCGTTGCCCTCTCTCTCGCCATGGGGCCCTGCCCGATGCCGGGCCCTCGGTGGTGCCGTCTTGCCGCATGCAGCGAGCGCCCCGGCACCCACCGAAGGGCCCCGAGCGCCGAGCACGCAGGATACCGTAGCACATCGCCAGCGCGGGCGGCGACGGTCTGCCGCAAGTTTTCGCGCCGCGGCGACGTGCGGCGGCGTCAGGCGGCCGGCGCGCTCATCGCGAGGAACATCGCGTCGTACGCCGCCCGGCGCGCCCTGCCCACGACGGGCGGGCGATCGCTCTGCGCGGACACGTCGGTCCCCTCTGCGGCGCCGAGACGGCTCGGGTGGACGCGGTTCATGAGGAGCACGCCGACGAGCTCGCGCTCGGGATCGAGCCAGATGCTCGTCCCGGTGAAGCCGAGGTGGCCGAACGTCTCCGGACCGAAGTGCCGGCCGGACTGCGGGTCGGCGCCGCTCCGGCGGTCGAAGCCGGCGCAGAGGCTCCCGCCCGGACGGCGGCGCACGAGCGGCTCGAGGTCCTCGGGCCGGAGCCACTCCGGCCTCCGCCCCGCGAGCCCATCGAGCACCGCCACGCAGAGCCCCACGACCGCCGCGCAGTCGCCGAACAGCCCGGCGTGGCCCGCGGCCCCGCGGCCCTCGAGCACGAATGCGTTCTCGTCGTGGACCACGCCCGAGAGCACGCCGCCGCGCCACGGGACGAGCTCCGTCGGCGCCACGGCGGCCGGCGCGAAGCCCCGGGGCGCGAGGCGCCGCGCCGAGCCGAGGCGGAGCCCGAGCGGCCGAGCGACCTCGGTCTCGACGAGCTCGTCGAGCGGCACGCCGGCCCGCGCCGCGAGGGCCGCGCCGAGCAGCATGTACCCGAGGTCGCTGTACACCGGGGGGAACCCCTCGGGTGGCGCGGCCCCGCGGCACTCCGGGCGCACCGCCTGCGCGGCGGCCCGCAGCAGCTCGTCGCGCGCGAGCTGCGCCGCGCCCGCCTCCGCGCGGTAGAGCTCGCGATGGCCCTCGAGGCCCGAGCGATGGGCGCTCAGCGTGTCGAGGGACACGGCCGATAGCGGCCCGTCGGCGACGCCGGCGAGACACGCCCCGAGCGGCAGCTCGCGCGACACCACGCCGGCGCGGGCGAGCCGCGCGAGCACGAGCGCGACCACCGGCTTCGACACGCTCGCGAGGTCGAACAACGTGCCGACGTCCATCGCGGGCGCTGCGGCGGGCGCGCCCGCCGGGGGCACCGTGTAGAGGCGTCCGGCGACCCCACGACCGTGGCGCCAGCCACCCGGCCCGCGCTCAGCGGCGCCCGCCACCGCGCCCGGCGCGGCTCGGTGCAGCTCCACGGCAGCCCGCGCCGCGGCGCCGAGATCGACTCCACCTCCGCCCCGGTCGTCGCCGCCCATCACGGCCCGGATGACAGCGCGGAGCGCCGTTGTCAAATGCCGCGCGCCGGTCGCCGCGCGCGGGCGGCGCTTGGTCGCGCCGGACGCCGCCGGGCGTGGTAGGACGCCCCCATGCTCGATCTCCGCCTCGTGCTCGACCGCCCCGAAGAACTGCGCGCGGCCCTCGCGCGCCGCTCCGAGCAGACCGCCGCGCTGCTCGACCCCCTGATGGAGCTCGGGCGCGCCCGCCGGGTCACGATCGCGCGCTCCGAGGCGCTCGCCGCCGAGCGCAACGCCGCGAGCAAGGCGATGGCCACCGCCGACAAGAAGTCCGCCGAGTTCGCCCAGAAGCGCGAGAGCCTGAAGGCGCTCGGCAACGAGCTCAAGGAAGCCGAGGCGGAGCTCGCGCGCATCGAGGCGCGCATCTCCGACGGCCTCGCCGTCATCCCCAACGTTCCCGCCGCGGAAACACCGAGCGGACGCGGCAGCGAGGACAACCCGGTCGTGCACGTGTGGGGCGACAAGCCCCGCTTCGACTTCCAGCCGCGCGCCCACTGGGACCTCGGGCCGGCGCTCGGCATCCTCGACTTCGAGCGCGCGGCGAAGCTGTCTGGGCCGCGCTTCGTCGTGATGATGGGCGCGGGCGCGCGCCTCGAGCGCGCGCTCATCCAGTTCATGCTCGAGCTCCACACGCGCGAGCACGGCTACACCGAGGTCCTGCCGCCCTTCCTCGTGAAGGACACGGCGCTCTACGGAACCGGGCAGCTGCCCAAGTTCGAGGCCGACCTCTTCAAGACGCGCAAGAGCGATCCCGACAAGACCTACGACCTCTACCTGACGCCCACCGCCGAGGTGCCGCTCACCAACCTGCACGCCGACGAGATCGTCGACGGCGCGCGCCTCCCCATCGCGTACACCGCGTACACCCCCTGCTTCCGCAGCGAGGCCGGCAGCTACGGCTCCGACGTGCGCGGCATGATCCGCCAGCACCAGTTCAACAAGGTGGAGCTCGTGCGCCTGTGCCACCCCGAGAGCTCGAGCGCCGAGCTCGAGCGGCTGACCTCGCACGCCGAGGAGGTCCTGAAGCGGCTCGGCCTCCACTTCCGGCGCGTGTCGCTGTGCACGGGAGATCTCGGCTTCTCGGCGCAGCAGACCTTCGACCTCGAGGCGTGGCTGCCGGGCCAGGACGCCTTCCGCGAGATCTCGAGCTGCTCGAACTGCGGCGACTTCCAGGCGCGGCGCGCGGCGATCCGCTACCGCCCGGCGCCGGGCGACAAGCCGCGGCTGCTGCACACGCTGAACGGCTCGGGTCTCGCGGTCGGGCGCACCGTCATCGCGATCCTCGAGCAGTATCAGCAGGCCGACGGCAGCGTGCTCGTGCCGCCGGCGCTCGTGCCGTACATGCGCACCGAGCGCATCACCGGCGCAGGGTCCTGAGCGCCCCCGTTTCTTGGCCCCCGCGCCGCGCCCGTGACAGACGCGGACTCGACGCTCGTCGCGCGCCGCTGCGCCGCGAGCAGGGGTGCGGTTCACGGAGCCAAGGAGCGAAGCATGGGCGCGACGAACGTCCACGCCGAGGGACAGCTGCGCCGTCCGGACGACGCCGGGCGCGGGGCGACGAGCGACGAGGGGACGTGGTGCGTCGACCTCGGGCACGCCATCGTGTGCACCACGAGCGCCGAGCTCACGGCGCTCGTCGCCGTCGGGACGCTGCGACCCGAGACCCGGGTGTGGCGCGACGGCATGGGCTACTGGACCGAGCTGTCGGCCCTCGAGCCCGAGGACCTCGCGCCGCTCGGTCTGCCGTCGGGCTGGATGACGGGCGCGCCCGAGCGCTGTCCGAGCGCGCCGCCGGGGCGCGAGCCTCGCCCCCACCGCACGCCGAGCGGCGGAGCGCGCTCGCGGCCGCCGGGCGCGACCTGGCCCTGGGTGACCGCGCTGCTCGGCCTGCTCGTCGCCGGCGCCGTCTACACCGCCGTCTTCGCGCCGCCGCTCGCGCCGCCCGTGCGCACCGCCACCGGCGCGCGCGCGCGCTGAGGCGAGGGCCGGTCGGCCCGGCCCGGCTCGGGTTCCCGATTGCGGAAAGCCGCGCGCTGCGCCATGTTCGCGCCCCGATCCGGCGTCGTTCAAGGGCAGGACGGAGGACTTTGAATCCTCTAATCGTGGTTCGAATCCACGCGCCGGAACCAGCGGCTCGCGGCGAGGCAGGCGCCCGCGAGCACGCACCCGGCGCCTCGATTGGAGTACGCTCCATCGTCATGCGGCGCCCGAACGCCCCGAACGAGGTGAGCCCGCTTGTCGGATGAGGGTGAGGAGCCACGCGGCCCCGACGCGGCCTTCGTGCTGCGGCTCGTGGCGCGCGACGAGACCGCCTTCAACGAGCTCGTCGAGCTGTACGAACGCCGCGTGCACGCCCTGGTCTACCGCATGATCGGCCGGCGCGAGGAGGCCGAGGAGGTCACCCAGGACGTCTTCGTGCAGGTCTTCAAGGCCATCGATCGCTTCCGCGGCGAGAGCAAGCTGTCGACCTGGATCTTCCGGGGCGCGGTGAACCTCTGCAAGAACCGCATGAAGTACAACGCGCGCCGGGTGAGTGTGGGCGGGCAGGACCTCGAGACCATCGCCGAGCACACGTCGCTCGACGGCGGCCGCGGGGTGAGCACCGGCACCGTCGAGCGCCCGGACGAGCTCATGGAGGGCGTGCAGCTCGAGCACATCGTCAAGCGCGCGCTCGCCGGGCTCGAGCCCGAGTTCCGCGAGCTCGTGGTGCTGTGCGACGTGGAGGACCTCTCCTACGAGGAGATCGCGGAGATCGCGAGCCTGCCCGTCGGCACGGTCAAGAGCCGCATCCATCGGGGCCGAAAGCAGTTGCGCGCCGCGGTCGAGCAGATCCTCGGCGCGCGCGGCGAACGAAAGAGGGACGGATGAGCCACGACCGGACAGAGCGCGGCGCCGGCGACGACGAGGTCGGCACCCCGCCCCCGAGCGACGGCGGCGCGGGCCGGCGCGAGCTCGAGCTCGACGACATCGACGTCAAGAACCTGCTGCGCAAGGCCCTCGACCCGCCGCCGCAGCGCCCGGCCACGAAGCGCACCTTGAAGGCAGTCCAGAAGCGGATCCGCGCGCGCTCCGGTGGGCGCTTCTTCGCGGACGGCTGGAGCACGCTGCGCGGCCCGCGCGTGAGCTACCTCGTCACGGCCGTGCTCATGCTCGTGCTGCTGGCGCTGGCGTGGTTGCTCCTGGCGCCGCACGAGCTGCGCTGACGCGGCGTCGGCTCAGCCGCCGGTCGTCCAGCGCACCAGGACGACGGTGATGTTGTCGGGCCCGCCGTTCTCGTTGGCGCGCTCGATGAGCTTCGAGCCCGCGACCTTGATGTCGCCGTGCGTGCCCAGGATCTCGGTGATCTGGTCGTCGGGCACCGGCCCGCTCAGGCCGTCGGAGCAGAGCAGGAAGGTGTCCATCGGCTGCGGCTGCTCGTAGCGCGTGTCGACCTTGACGGTGTCCTTCATGCCGAGCGCGCGCACGATGACGTTCTTGTGCGGGAAGTTCTCGATCTCCTCCGGCGTGAGCCGCTTCATCTTGATGTAGTCGTTGAGGAGCGAGTGGTCCTCGGTCATCGGCTCGAGCCGCCCCGCGCGGAAGCGGTAGCAGCGGCTGTCGCCCACGTGCGCGATGAAGACGCCGTCCTCGGCCGCGAACAGGCTCACGTAGGTGGTGCCCATGCCGCGCTTCTTGCCGTCGCGCTGCGCGGCCTCGTAGATGCGCAGGTTCGCGAGCTTCACGCCCGTGATGAGGCGGTTCTCCTCGTAGCCCTTGCTGCGGTCCATCTTGTAGGGCCAGGTGCGCTCGGGGTCGTCCGCCGTCTCGCGGAGGAACTCGTGCAGCGAGTCGATGGCGAGCTTCGAGGCCACCTCGCCGGACGCGTGCCCGCCCATGCCGTCGGCCACCACGTAGAGGCCATACTCCGGCATCAGCGCGAAGTTGTCCTCGTTGTGGTTGCGCTTGCGACCGACGTTGGTCTCGCCTGCTACTTCGATTCTGACGCCTGCCGCCACTTTCGCACCGGGGTAAGGGAAACCTCTACCTGCCAGGGGCCCCACCCGGGGGCCCGACCATCGCCCGGCAGGCCGGGAGACGCGCACATGTGGGCGCATCCTAGCAGGCCGGTGTCCAACTCGGGTGCGTTTTTTCGGGCACCTGCGTGCGCTCGCGCCCGCCATGCCGTGCTCGACATTCGCGGCCGGTGGTGGCAATGGCTAGCCATGGCGAGCCGACATGGAGAAGGCCGCGACGACGCGAGCCCCGCGACCCCGACGGCCCAGGCGCACGGCGCCGATCCGCACGACTTCGACCCGGAGCCCGCCCACGCCCTGTCGGCCGGCGAGCAGCCCTCGCCGCGCTGGCTGCCCGTGCTCGGTGCCTTCGTCGTCGCCGGCGGGTTGGCCTACTGGCTGTGGAGCGGGGACGGCGCGTCCACCACGGCACCGACCGGGGCGGCGAGCGCCGCGGCGAGCGCGCGCGGTGCCGCCGCTCGTCCCGCGGAGCCGCCGCCGGCGAACGCGCCCGAGCGGCTGCGGAGCGGCCCCCCCGTGCGCCCCTCGCTGCCGCCGGCAGCGAGCCCGCCCACCCCGGCTCCGCCCGCCGCCACGAGCGCAGCGGCGACGCCGCGATGAGCGTGTCGAGCCCGAGCGCCGCGGGCGCCGCGGTCGAGCCGACCGGCGGGCGCGCGCTCGTCATCGGCACCGGCACGATGGGCCAGGGCATCGCACAGCTGTGCGCCGCCGCGGGCTGGCGCACCCACGTGTTCGACGTCGAGCGCGCCCGGCTCGAGGCGGCCGAGCGGGCGATTGTCGCCGGGCTCGGCCGGGCCGTCGACAAGGGCAAGCTCACGGCGGCGGCGCGCGACGCCGCGCTCGCGAGGCTCATCGGCTTCGCCGACCTCGAGGCCGCGAGCGAGGGCGTGGGCCTCGTCATCGAGGCGGTGCCCGAGGACATGGCTCTGAAGGTCGACGTGCTCGCACGGGTGCGCGACCGAGCGCGCGACGACGCCTTGCTCGCGTCCAACACGTCGAGCCTGTCCATCACCGAGCTCGGCCGGCGCCTCGGGGCCGGCACGCGCACCGTCGGCATGCACTTTTTCAACCCGCCGCCGGTGATGGAGCTCGTCGAAGTGGTGCGCGGCCTGCACAGCTCGACCGCGACGGTCGAGCGCGCCTGCGAGCTCGCGCGCGCGCTCGGCAAGACCACCATCGTGGTGAGCGACACGCCCGGCTTCGCGACGAGCCGCCTCGGCGTGGCCATCGGCGCGGAGGCGATCCGCATGGTCGAGGCGGGCGTCGCGTCCGTCGGCGACATCGACCGCGCGATGGAGCTCGGCTACCGGCACCCGATGGGCCCCCTCAAGCTCGGCGACCTCGTCGGGCTCGACGTGCGCCTCGCGATCCTCGAGCACCTGCACCGCGAGGTGGGCGAGCAGTTCCGCCCGCCGAGCCTGCTGCGCCAGATGGTGCGCGCCGGGTGGCTCGGCAAGAAGAGCGGCCGCGGCTTCTACCGCTGGACCGAGGCGGGGGCCGAGCCCACCGACCCGCGGCGCGGCGACGTCTGACGGCAGCGCGCCGCTGCGACGACTACTTGGTGCCGGGCGGCGGCGGGACGTCCTCGCCCTTGCGAATCCGCGCCCGCACGCCCTCGAGGTCCTTTTCGCGCTGCTGCCGCGCGGCGACCTGCTTCTTGCGCTCTTCGGCCGTCTTGCGATGCGCGTCGAGCATCGGAAATGCCGCCGACAGCGCGGTCCACGCCTCGGCGGACTTGTCCCAGCGCTTCACGCGGTCGTCGACCGTGGTCTTCTCGTCGACCTTGACGCCCCGCCCCTCGCGCTCGGCCACGTCGCCGAGCAGCAGCAGCCGGTTCGCCTTGGCGACGTCGTTGCCCTGGCTGCTCGCGGCGGCCTCGAGCGCCTCGCGTGCCCCGGGGAGCTCGCCGCGCATCATGCGAGTCTGCGCCAGCATCAGCCGAGCGGCCATCGAGGCGCCGTCGATCTTCACCGCCTCGCCGAAGGCCTGGATCGCCACGTCGCTGTTCTTGTCCTGCACGGCCTTGATGCCCTGGGCGATGGCCTCGTGGAGGGGGCTGATACCCGTGACACCCGCCGGATCGCGCCGCACCTCGCCCGCGGCCGGGGCCGGGGCCGGTGCGGGCTGCGCGAGCGCGAGGGACGAGCCGAACAAGACGCCGACGAGCGAGATGCCTGCGAGGAGCTGCCGCATGGGTCCCTAGGTTAATGCCGCGCGCCGCCGAAGGGTAGCGGCTTGCGTGGCAAGCCTCGCGACCTCTCAGCGGCCCCGCTTCGGCGGGGGCTCGGCCTTCTTGCCGAACAGCCGTCCGAAGAGGCCGCCCTGCGCGCCCCCGGGCCCGCCGCCGTCGCGCTCCTTGCGCATGTCGTGGAGGCGCACCTCGCGCGCGGCGTCGATGTTGCGCGGGTTCAACGCCACCGCCGCGCGAAAATCGCGCACCGCGCGCTCGAGCTGGCCCGACTGCTTCAGGAGCTGGCCGCGGTAGTACAGCGCCCGCTCGTACCTCGGCTCCTTGTCGAGCACCTTGTCGAGCATCTGGAGCTGCGGCGCGTAGTGCGCGGCGCGGTCGGCGTCGCTCGCCGTCGGCGCCGGCTGTCCGATGCGCTGCGCCTGGATCCAGGCGAGCAGCGTCAGGTACTCCGGCTGGTCCGGATCGGCGGCGACCGCCTGCTCGACGAGCGCCTCGGCCATGCCGACCTGGCCCCGCTTGAAGAGCACCTCCGCCTTCTGGAACTCGAGCGCCGAGTCGACGACGCGCGCGACCATCTCCTTCTCGCGCGCCGTGCCACCGCCCGACGCGACGAGCCGCACGTAGTTGTCGCGCTTGTTCGGGTCGCTCAGGGTGTGGAACGCCTCGTTGAGACGCGCGAACACCTTCGCCACCCTCGAGCGCATCTCCACGAGGTGCGGCGGCACGCGGTCGGGGTGCCAGATGCGTGCCAGCGCGTAGTAGGCGTTCTGCACCTCGGTGCTGGTCGACTCCGGCGCGACCCCGAGCATGGCGAAGTAGGTCTCGTCCTCGATCGCGGCGACGCGCTGCTCGATGAGCTCGCGGGTGAGGCCGTCCGACGAGCCGCCACCCGGGCTCGACGACCGCGCGGCGGGTACGCCCGCCGCCGAGCTCGTGCCGCGCCGCGGCGCGTCTGCCGTGCTCGCCACTCGGACTCCGGCGGGACGGCGCGAGGCAGGCGCCGTCGTCAGGGCGCCGTCGGGCGGCGGGTCGGAGCGCGCCGGGACGGGGCTTCGGCTCGGCGGCTCGCGCGCGGCCACGGCCGCCGGGGGCCGTGGCGAGGCGGACGACCCCGAGGCGTCGGGCGGCGCCGCGACGGCGCCCCGTGGCGGCGTCGGAGCGGTGCTCGATCCGCGGCGCGGGGGGGGCTCGGAGCCGATGCTGCGGGCAGGCGCCACGTCGGGCGCGGACTCGGCGCTCGGCTGGCTCCTCGGCGGCGGCGGAACGGCCGCGCGCGCCTCGCCCCGACGTGGCTCGGGCGCGGTCGCCGCGCCCCGCACCGCGACGGCGGGCTCGCCGGGGCGCGATGGAGCCGGCGGTACCTGGGAGGCCGTCGGCCCCGGCGGCGCTGCGTGCGCGCGAGCCGGCGGCGCCGGCGCGACGCCCGCGCGTGCGGGCGTGCGCACGGGCCGCGGCGGGGCGAAGCGTCGCGGCAAGCCCTCCACGTGCACGACGAGCGGCGGGCGGCCCCCCGCTCCGAGCTCGAGCTGCCGCGTGATGACGAGCGCGTAGATCGTCGCCCTCACCACGGCGTCCGGTGCGACGCGGCGTGCCAGCAAGGCGGAGAGCGGGACCGGATCGGCGAGCAGTGCCGCGACGATCTGGGCCTCGTCGCCACCGAGGTCGAACGCGTCGGGGTCGGCCTCGGGGTGCAGCGCCAGGCGGTGGTTGCCCAGGCGCGCGAGTGCCTGCTCGACCGCCGGATCGCCGCCACGCAGGCGCACCCCCGCCATGATGAGCGGCATCGGCTGGCACGGCGTGAGCTCCGGGCCGCCGTAGGCCTCGATCACGTTCGCCTCCGCGTAGTACGCGTAGCGGCTCGCAGCCGGCAGCGCGAGCATGAACTGCAGCTTGAGCTCGAGCTGGCGCGTGAGCGCGAGGCGCAGGCTCTCCTCGTCGAGCAGCCCGTGCTCGACGAGGTAGCGCCCGTGCAGCGCGCCGCTCTGCGAGACGGCCCGCAGGCTCGTCATGAGCTCCCGCTCGCCGACGAGCCCCATGTCGACGAGCGTGCGGTCGAGCGGCCACACCGTCTGCCAGGTCCGCACCTTGGACGGCAGGCCGTCCTGGAAGTAGATCGCGCAGCGTCCGCCCTCGGGCGACACGAGCAGGGTGCTGCCCGTGAGCCGCTGATCGAGCCCGTAGACGAGCTGGTGCACGAGCGGGGTGCGCTCGAGCGTGCCCTGCGCGGTCACCTCGGGCTTGCCCTTGCGGGCACTCGAGGCGCCAGGGCTCGCCGCGGCAGCCTCCCTCCGCGGCCCCGGGCCGAGCGCGACGGGCGCGCGCCCCGCCGGCGCCGGGACGGTCGCCATCGGCTGCCGGTCCGGCGGGACCGGCGGCGCGATGGGCACGCGGCCACCGGCCCCTGGAGCCGGCGCCGCGCGCGGCGCATCCGGCTGCACCAGGGCCGAGGCGGGGATGAACGGTCCGTCGGCGTCGCCCCAGGCGCCGGGCTCGCCGCCACCCGCCTGGGGAGCGTCGCCGGGCGCGACCTGGGAGCGCAGCGTGCGGGGCGAGGAAGGGGCGGGCGCGCTCTGCGGCCCGGAGGCGACGCCCACGGCGGCGGGCTCGCCCCGGCGTGGGGCTCGCGGTGAGCGCGGCGAGCCCTCGAGCTCCGCGAGCTCGAGCGCGACGGGCGCGGGCGGCTTGCGGGTCGGCGAGTCGCCCGCGCGCCGGCGGTCCGCCGCAGCGCCGCGGCCGCTCGCCGGGACGGCGGCGCCATCGCGCCCGTCGTCGTCGAGCGCGAAGAGGTCGGCCTCCGGCGCGCCCGGCACGTCCCCGTCGGGCTCACCCGCCCGAGCCGCCTCGAGCTCCGTCGCGAAGCCGACCGCGAAGCCGGCCGCGGGCGCCGGGCGCACGCGCGGCGTCGGCGCGGACGCCGCGGCCGCGCGGTCCTCACCGCCCTCCGCGGCGGCGGCGGTGGCCTCGGGACCGGGGTCGTCGCCGAAGCTCACCACGCCGGCGATGCGGAGCGCGCGATCCGCGGCCAGGTCGACGCGGCGCGGTGCCGCGAGCGGCGCGCCGTGGGCGTCGATCACGACCTCCACGACCGGGAACGGGTGGTTCTGCACCAGCGTCGGCACGGTCACGACCTTCGCGACCTCGCCGGTGGACAGCTCGACGACGGTGCCGCGTGGGTACACGCCGAGCGCGCGCGCCAAGAGGCGCAAGACGCCTCGGTCGGCGGGGTGCCGCGTGGTGGCGAGCAGCGCGGTGACGGCGTGATCGACGACGCCGTCCTGCTCCGCGTCCGCGGCGGCGCGCTCGTCCTCGTAGCGGCGCGCGCACGCAAGGACGCGCGCCAGCAGGCTCGCCGGGCGGCCGCCCCCGTAGGGCTCGAGACCGGCGAGGAGCTGCCAGGTCTCGTGCGCGAGCGTCGCGGTGATCTGACCGCCCTCCGAGAGCCCGGCGAGCGCGAGCACGCTCGCCGCCGTCGCTGCCGGCAGCTCCGCGAGCTGGTGCTCGGCCAGGACAGGCATGCCGGCGCGCAGCGCGCCGGTCGCGTCGACCCCGGCGACGCGCGGTTTGCCGACGTCGAGCAGGAGGCCCGCGAGCGCAAGGCGGAAGAGCAGCCGCGGGTCGTCCGACAGCGGAGCGGCCATGCGCAGCGCGAGCAGCGTCGCATGGACCGCGCGCGCGGCCGAATCGTGCCCCCCGGCGTGCCCGTGGAGGATGCCGAGGCAGGCGTCGGCGCGGCCGAGCTCGACGAGGCGCTCGGCGCTGCGGCGCAGGCGCGCCGAAAGGGTGGGCGTGCCCGCCAGCGCGGCCTCGTGCAGGCGGCGCAGCGCCACCACCGCCTGCGCGTAGTCGTGCGCCGCCCCCTCGGCCGTGCCGCGCTCGGGCTCGGCCTCGGGCTCGCTCGCGATCGTCGCTCCGCGCCGGAAGCGCACGCGCCGGAGCGCGGGCAGCGTGCCCGCACCGCGCTGCGCCTCGACGAGCGCCACGGCGAGCGCGCGCAGCTCGTCGACCCCCACGTCGTAGCCGAGCACGACCTCTCGCACCCCGAGCACGGCGAACATCTCGCCGAGCTCCCGGGCTGCCGCGTACACGGTGCGACCGGCGCGCAGCAGACGCCGGCCGACGTACACCGCGTCGCTCGTGAACGACACGCTCGGATTGCGGCCGACGCGCCGGCCGTACTCCGCCACGACCTGGGCCAGCTGCTCGATGCTCGCGGCCACCCCGGGGTGATCGAGGGCGTACATGACGCCGTGCCGCGCCATGCGGTGCATCGCCTGCACCACCGTCGCGCCGAGCTCCGCCTCGACGTCCGCGGGGTCGCGCAGCCGCTCGCTCATCACGGCTCGCCACCTCCCGCGCTGAAGCTCGTGCCGAGACGCGCCGCGATGGCCTCCGCCGCCTTGCCCGCCGCCTCGCGCAGGGCCGGGCCGTTCCACCAGCGGCGGCGCGCCGCGCCGACGGCCGCGTCGAGCGCCTCCTGCGACGCCGCGCGCGCACCGAGCAGCTCCACCGCGAGCGTGCGGGTCGCGTCCAGCGTCGGGTCGTGGGTCAGACCGTGCTGGCCGACCACCGCCGTCAGGACCTCCTCGGCGCGCGCCCCGGACAGCGCGTACATCGCCTCGAAGAGCGCCCGCTGGTCGGCAGCCGGGCGCGCCATGAAGCCGGGCAGCTGGACGCGGCGCACGAGCTCGGGACCGGCGCTGCGCAGCGCCTGGCGCACCAGCACGCCGAGCGCCGCGGCGCGCAGGCTCCCGTCCTCGCCGTCGACGAGGCGCAGCATCTCGCTCTTGAGCTGCTCGGGCGAGCGCGCCACCGCCGCGATGGCCTCGCAGCGCAGGGCCGGGCTCTTGCTGTCGGCGAGCGGGGCCACCAGCGCCGGCAGGTCCTCGGGCGCCGCCTCCACGAGCAGCCGCATGAGCCGCAGCGCGACCTCGCCACGCAGCGACTCGATGCGCGCCGCGACCGCTGCCTCGTTGCCCGGCAGGACACGACGGACGAAGCCGAACAACGCCTCCTGGGCGTCACCCGCGGGTGTCTCCTCGGCGGCCGCGAGGCAGTCGTCGAGCGCCCGGGCGTCGAGCGACGCCAGCACCTCGCGCAGGCCCTCCAGCACCTCGGCGGGCTCGTCGCGCGCCGTGCCGGGGCCTCCCGTCGCGGCGCCGCACATCTGGCGCAGCACGTACGAGCGGAACAGCACCGCCGCGAGCTCGCTCGCGTCGTCGCCGAGGCGCTCGCGCAGCCGCACGTCGAGCTGGCGGTGCACCTCGAGCAGCTCGCCCCAGCGGCGCCGGCGCGCGAGGTCGGCGGAGTAGGTCTCGAGCGGCCCCACGAGCAGCGCCACATCCTGGCGACGCGCCGCGTCCTCGATGCCGTCGACCAGCACGTCGAGGAAGCGCTCGCGCCACCGCTCGGGGCCGAGATCGAGCTGCGCCGCCAGGCCGGCCCGCGTCGCGCGGTCGAGGTCCAGCGCGGACCGCGACGCGGCGGCCGCGGCGATCGCGTCGGCGCGGGCCTGACCGCCGGTGGCGTTGAGCGCCATGGCCGCGGCCTCGACCATGTCCTCGCGAGCCATCGCCTCGAGCACTCGCGCCTCGTCGGCGCGCGCCTCGTCGCCGAAGGGATCGGCGGCGGCGTCGTCGATGCGCAGCTCGACGTGGGGCAGGCGCAGCTCCCACAGCGTGCCGACGAGATCGGCGTCGGTCGCGGCCGCGTCCTCCGTGATCATGCGGAACAGGGCGCGGATCTCGTCGTCCTCGGCCTCGCGCCGGATGCGCACCTCGCGCAGACCGGCGACGCTGAGGTGGTAGGTCACGAGGTCGTCGGGCGGCGAGGGCTCCCACAGCGTCGTACCGCGCAGGGCGAAGCCGAAGGGCTGCACGCCGAAGCGCACTTCGCGCTCACCCTCGCGCAACAGCTGCCGCGTCGCCTCCACCACGGAGCGCATCTTGGCCTCCACCTCGGGGTGCCCTGTGCGGTACTGGCGCACGGTAATCGCCAGCCGCTCGACGCGCCGGAACAGCTCCACGAGCGCCGTCGACTCGGGCTCGGCACGCGCCACCGCCTGGCGGCTCGCGGTGACGTGGGAGCGCCCGCCAGAGGGCGGCGCGAGCGAGTCCGGGCCCGACGCGGGCGGGCCGCTCTGCAGACCCTGCGGGCCGGAGCGCGGCGCGGGCCGCAGCCCGGCGCCCGGCGACGCCACGGTCGCCGCCGAGCGGGACTCTCCGGACGCGGGGGTGGAGGGCGCGGGCGTGCCCGGTCCGGTGCGCTGGGACGGCGAGCTCACCGGGCCGCCGCGCGACGGCGACGTCGACGGCCCCGAGAATGACTGACTCGTGACCGGGCCTGCCGGCCCGGCGGCGCTCGGGCGCTCGGCCTCGAGCTCGAAGGCGGTCTCGCCGGCCGTCTCCCGCGGCGTGCTGGCGCCCTCGAGCGCGGCGATCTCCGCGAGGACCGCGGTGCGCATCGTCGGGGCGTCGGCGAAGCGGTTGCGGCGGTCCCACTGCAACGCCTTGTCGACGAGCGCCACGACCGAGACCGGCAGCTCCGGAGCCACGCGCGCCACGGACGGCGCCGGCTGGGTGGCAGCGAGGATGAAGGCCTCGTTGTCGCTCTTGTTCTGGTGCAGGCGCTGGCCGCTCATCAGTGCGTACAGCGTGGCTCCGAGGGCGTAGATGTCGGCGCGCCCGTCCACGGTGTCGCTCTTGCCCATCGCCTGCTCGGGCGCCATGTACGACGGTGTGCCGAGGGCCATGCCCGCGCGCGTGTGCTCGGTGGCGCCCTCGCGCATCTGCGCCACGCCGAAATCGAGCAGCTTCACGGCGCCCTCGTGGGTCACGAAGACGTTCGCCGGCTTCAAGTCACGGTGGACGATCTTCTGCTCGTGGAAGGCGGCGAGCGCGTCGAGCACCTTCTCGGCGATGCGCAGCGCCTCGACCGGCGGGACCCGCCGCTTCTTGCGCCGCCACAGCTGCTGCAGGGTCTCGCCCTCGAGCAGCTCCATCACGAGGAAGGGCTCGCCCGCGTCGGTGACGTCGTCGTCGAGGATCTTCACGCGGCCCGGGTGATCCACCTTGTTGGCCACGTAGCCCTCGCGCAGGAAGCGCTCCTTGATGGAGGCGTCCCGCGCGAACTCGGAGTGCAGGATCTTGAGCGCCGCGCGCGAGCCGTTGCGGTGACGGGCGCCGTACACCGCCGCCATGCCACCCACCCCGAGCACGGACTCGATGAGCCACTTCTGCTTGATCCAGAGCCCGATGCGCTCGGCGGCCTTGCTGCGCGCGTCCTTGGCGTCAGCTTCGACCGGCTCGGCAGCCGCCTCGGTGGAGGGCACATTCTCTTTCACGTCACGCTCACGCGATCCCCCGCGAAAGACGCAGCTCGAGGCATTCTTCCGGCGACCGTCGGCCGAGTCAACCGATGGCGCTTCGCCAGCCGGCTACTTCGGGCTCGTGGCCCTGAGCGCCGCGCAGCGCGCCGCCCCGACCACGACGTGCACGCCGCTGTTCGAGGGCACGGCGGCGTTCCAGGCGCGGGTGAGCTCGGGGTCGCCGGTGAAGATGTCGACGTGCTTGCCGTTGACGCGCGATCCGCGGTCCTCGGCGACGAAGCACCCGTCGTGCGCCACGCCGGCGAGGTCGCGCAGCCCGTGCAGCTCCGGGATGTAGAGCACCGTGCCGAGGGGGATCACGGACGAGTCGACGGCGACGGTGCGCTCCGGCGTGATGGGCGTCCCGAGCGCCCCTCGCCCGCTCGGGAAGCGCGCCGGGTCGAGCCGCTCGAAGCAGATGCGCTGACCCGAGCGCGGACACTCGGCAGCGCACGGGCAATCGCGCTTGGCGAAGCTCACGGTCTCGCCGGTCTGGAGCCGCCCGCTGCCCTGGACGCACACCGCGTCGTGGAAGGGCTGGCTCACCTCCGCGATGGTCTTGCAGTCGGCGTCGAAGAGCTTGCGGCGCGCCACGCCCTTGCCCGAGGCCGCCGCGCGCTCGACCGGGAAGTCGTAGTAGGTGTTGCGGAACACCTCGGCCGCGAGCGCCGGGTCGACGGCCGCGGAGCCGGCCGCGCCGGCACCGGGCGCGGCGACCGGCTCGACGGCTCCCGGCTCCGGCCCCGTCCCGGCCGCCACCGTTCCGTCCGCCGGGGGCACCGGCGCGGCCGCCGACCGCGGGCCTCCGACCCCGGGCTCCGGCTCTCCGACCCACCCGTCCGAGCCCGATCCGTGGAGCCAGTCGCGTCCGCCGGAGCAGCCCGAGAGCAGCGCGAGGGCGACGACGAGCGCGCTCGCCACGCTCGCGAGCGGCACCCGGAGCCGGAAGCTCGTGCCGGCGGTCGCCCGCGAGACGACCTCCAGGCCGAAGCCGTGCATGTCGGCGATGCGGCGCACCACCGCGAGCCCGATGCCCGTGCCGCCCGGCCGGGCGCTGTAGAAGGGCTCGAAGATGCGCTCGCGGTCGGCCGCCGCGAGCCCCGCACCCTCGTCGTCCACCGCGAGGGCGACCTCGCCGTTCTCGAGCTTCGTCACCGTCACGCGTACCTCCGCACCGGCGGGAGAGACCTGCACGGCGTTGCGCACCAGGTTCCAGAGTACCTGATGCATCTGGCCCGCGTCCGCCACCACGGCGACCGACTCCGGTCCGGTGTACGTCACCGCGACGTCGCCGCCGCGACCGGAGCTCTGGGCCAGCCGCACGACGTCTCGGGCCACCGCCGCGAGGTCGATGCGGTGCCGGTCCGGTGGGCGCGGGCGGCTGAGATCCAGCATGTCGGTCACGAGCTCGTTCAGCCGCATCGTCTCGCGCTCGACGATCTCGCAGAGCTGCACTTCCTCCGGCGAGAGCTTGCCGCCCATGCGCAAGAGCTCGATCGAGCCGCGAATCGAGCCGAGCGGGTTGCGGATCTCGTGGGCCAGCGCGGCGGCCACGCGGCCCAGCACGGCGAGCTGCTCGGCCTGCTCGGCCCGCGCCGTCGCAGCCTCGAGCCCACGCCCGGTGACGCGCAGCCGCTCGGACAGGTCCGCGGCCAGCACCGCGACCACCGAGATGGCCACCGTGGTGCTGAACGCCGGGTACGCGATGTCGCCGAGCGACGTGGCGTAGCTCGCGAGCTGCTGGTCCGCCGGTGGCCGGAGGATTCCGGAGGCGAAGCCCGTGCACAAGAGGAGGTAACATCCGATGCCCGCGACGGCGGCCGTGATGGCCCCGCGGCGCCCGAGCAGCACGGCGCCGCTCAGGCAGGTGAGCCCGTAGAGCGACGTGGCACCGCTCGTGGCACCGCCCGACAGGTAGACCATCGCGGTCCAGCTCAGCTGGTCGGTCGCGAGCTGCACGTGACCGACCGGTCCGAGCTCGCGGCCGCGGCGCAGGAGCAGCCCGTAGGCGGCCGCCAGCGCGTAGGACACGACCAGCGTGACGAGCGCGATGAGGCTCGAGGGCCCGGCGATCGAGACCTCCCGGAAGTAGAAGAGCTCGATGATGACGAACAGGCCCGACAGCACGAGCAGGCGCAGGGCCGTGAGCCACGCGAGCCGACGCGCGAGCGGGCTCGGTGCCGCGGCGGGTGTCGCGCCCGAGCGCGGCGCGGGCCCGGGCTCCGGCGGTGGCGACGCCGCGGACGGCGCGGAGCCCGACGCTGGCTGCCCGTCGCCCGCCACGGCGCGCGTCACTCGGCCTTGATGTTGCCCGCGAGCTCGAAGATCGGCAGGTACATCGACACGAGCACGAGGCCGACCATGCCGCCGACCATCACCATGAGGATCGGCTCGAGCATCGAGGTGAGCGAGGCGACGGCGACGTCGGTCTCTTCCTCGTAAAAGTCGGCGATCTTGCTCAGCATCTGGTCGAGAGCACCGGTCTGCTCGCCGACCGACACCATCTGCACGACCATGCCGGGGAAGACCTTCACCTCGGCGAGCGGCTCGGCGATGTTGCGCCCCTCGGCGACGCGTGCGCGGGTGTGCATGAGCCCCGCCTCGACCACGACGTTGCCGGCGCTCTTCGCCACGATCTCGAGCGCGTCGAGGATCGGCACGCCCGAGGAGAGCAGCGTCGAGAGCGTGCGCGAGAAGCGCGCCACGGCGATCTTCTGCATCACGGGGCCCATCACCGGGATGCGCAGCAATAGGTTGTGGAGCACCTTCTTGCCGGCCGGCCGGCGGATCGACCAGATGAGCGCCGTGACGCTCCCGGCGACGACGACGAAGATGATCGGCAGGTAGCTCACGAAGCCGCGCGACATGGCAATCACGAACTTCGTGATCGACGGCAGCGCGTCCTTGGCGCCGAACTCGGCGAACATGCCCTCGAACGCCGGGATGACCCAGGTGAGCAGCACCGTCATCACGCCCGCCATGATGATGATGACGATGGTCGGGTACGTGAGCGCACCCTTCACCTGGCGCATGAGCTTGGCGCGCTTCTCGAGGTAGACGGCGAGCCGCGTCAGGATCGTGTCGAGGATGCCGCCCACCTCGCCGGCGTGGACCAGGTTGACGAACAGCTCGTCGAAGATCTTCGGGTGGCGGCGCAGGGCGTCGCTGAAGGTCGCGCCCTGCTCGACCGTCGACTTGATGTCCGCGAGGGCAGCCTTGAGGGCCGGGTTCGGCTCCTGGTTCGCGAGGATGTCGAGGCACTGCACGAGCGGCAGGCCGGCGTCGATCATGGTCGCGAACTGCCGGATGAACCGGACCAGATCGGGAACGCTGACGGCGGCTCCGAACGAGAAGCTGATGCGGCGGGCGATCTTCTCCGGCGCCAGCTGCTGCTGGCGCAGACGCCGCTCCACGGCCGCCTTGTCCGCGGCCACCATCACGCCCTTCTGCAACTCGCCGCTCGGGGCCTTGGCCGTCCAGGCAAACTCCGCCATCGGGGCGCAGCATACGTTACCTCGCACGGGCCCGTCCAATGCGGGAGGTCGCGCACGCGCGGCGGCGCGTCGAGCCGCGGCCACAAATCGAGATCGGCCTCGTGAAGCATGCTAGTTTGACGCGGGCCAGCGGCGCCCGGAGCGGACCGAGGTGGGTCGGCCGCGCCGTTCGCACGCAAACCGGCCCGGGCCCGCTCGATCGATGGACGTCATCTGCACGAGGTGCCAGACCCGCTACGACTTCGACGACGCCCTCGTGTCGAGTCGCGGGACCACCGTGAAGTGCACGCACTGCGGGCACCTGTTCCGCGTGCACCGCCCGGCGGGTGCCGGGGGCTTCGAGGCCTGGCACGTGCGCACCGCCGACGGTCGCGAGCTCGTGTTCGACGCCATGCGCGATCTCCAGGCCGCCATCGCCGCCCTCGAGGTCGGCCCCGACGACGTCCTCATCCCGGGCCGCGGCGAGCCGCGGCGACTCGGGCGGCTGACCGAGCTCGAGTCCTTCTTCGCGGCGGCGGCGGAGGCCCGGACGCACCGCCGCGGCGCCGACGATGTCGCGCGGACCGCGGTGGGCGTGGGTCCCGACCCGGGCGGCGCCGCCGCAGAGGCCCGCGCTGCAGAGTTCGAGGCCGAGCTCCCGACCCGCACCGGCAAGACCCTGCGACCCCAGGCGGGTCCCGAGGAGGCCGTGAGCGCGGCGGGGCTGCGGAGCCCGCCCCTGCCGTACGGGATGACCCCCATGCCGGTCCCGGTGGGTCCCGGCGCCACGGTCGTCATGCGCGAGCACGACGCCGGGCCGGCGCGGCGCGACGGCGCCGGCTACCCGCAGTCGCGCACGCCCGCTCCCACGAGTGACGCGACCCCGGCGCGGTACGCGGACATCCCGCCTGCCCCGCAGCCGCGCGCACGCGTTCCCGCGGGCGGGCCGCACGCTCGGCACGCGGCCATCGACGCCAACGCCGACACCCTCGTGCCCGAGGACCCGCCGACCCGTCCCGGGGCGGGCGAGCGCGGGGGGCAGCTGCCTCCGGTGGCACCGCAGGTACCGGGCGGTGACGACCTCGCGAGCACGCAGGTGCGGCCGAAGCCCGCGCACGCCGACGACGACTCCATCGCCCCTGCCGCGCGCAGCAGCGACGAGGCCGCGCCGACCCGGGGTCGTACCGCGGGGCGCAGGGAGCCCCGCGGACTCGACTCGTTCCCGCCGCTCGACCCGCTCGTCGCGACGCCGGTGCCCTCCAGCCCGACGCCGAGCGCCGCACGCCCGAGCGTGCTGCGCCGCAGCCACCTCTACTCGGACCCGCGCTTCACCGGCCTGGCCCCGCCGCCGAAGCAGTCGAGCTTCGCGCGCTGGATCGTCGGCCTGCTGGCGCTCGGGTTGCTCGGGGTGGGGGGCTTCACGCTGCTGCGGCGCTACCTGCCGTCGGGCGGCGACAAGCCATCCGCGTCGGCGCCCGACGACAGCCGCCTCTCGCCGCTGCTCGAGCTCGCCCAGGAGCGGCTCGACTCCGGCGACGTCGACGGCGCCAAGGCGGTGCTCGACAAGGCGCGCGGCGTGTCCGAGAAGGACGCCCGGGTGTGGCGCGGCCTCGCCATCGTCGAGATCGTCCGCGCCGACCGCGCGTGGCTCGAGCTCACCCTGCGCGCCGCCGACGACCCGCGGCGCCCGGCCGTGGAGCAGGATCTGCGGCGCGCGACCCAGCGCGTGGAGGACGCCGTCGAGACGGCGGTGCGGCTCGCACCGGAGGATCCCGCCGTCACGCGGCTGCAGGTCCACGAGCTGCGCCTCAAGGGCAACCGCGAGGCGGCTCGACGGCTGGTGCGCGAGTTTCGCGAGCCGGGCCGCGACGACGCCCTGGTGCTGGCAGCGCTCGATCTCGCCGAGCCCGAGCCCAACTGGACCAGCGTCGTCGACCGGCTCGCCACCGCGAGCCGCGCCGAGAAGAAGCTCGGCCACGCTCAGACCATGCTCGTGTACGCGCTGGCGATGGCCGGGCAGAAGGATCGCGCCGAGCGCGAGCTCGCCGAGCTCGACGCGCGCACGCAGCCGCAGGCGCTGCTCGACCTGCTGCGCAAGCTCGTCGGCGCGCCGGCCCGCGCGGAGGCCGACGCCGGCACACCGAGCGCCACCGCAGGCGGGACGGCGAGCACCGACCCGACCGGCACCGCGAGCACGACGGCGGGCGTGCCGCCGCCACGCGAGCCCCCGACGGGAACGTACCCCCCTCCACCGCCGCCCCCTCCCACGTCCACGGGCAAGGAGCTCGAGTTCCCGGTCCCGACCGGCGAGAAGCCGCCGCCCACCGACCTTCCGCCGGACACCGCCACGCCGCCCCCGCCGCCGCCGCCCCCACCGACGGGGATCGACACCTCGGACCTGCCGTGACGACCCCGCGCGCCCCCCGTGGGCTCGGGGCGTGGAGCGCTCTACTCGCCGTCCTCGCCGCCCTCTCGGTCGGCGCCTGCGAGGGTCGCCCGCGCGCGCACGGCGGCCCGGCCACGCGATCGGACCCGGGTGAGCCGCACGTGGCGGAGCTCGACCTCGGGGCGGGGCTCCCGGAGCGCGAGTCGACGTCGCTGCTCGGCGACGGCGCCGAGGACAGCTTCGCGGACTTCGTGCTCGCGGTGCGCGAGCTCGAGGACGACTCCAGGGTTCGGGGGGTGCTCGTGCGCTTCGGCTCGACCTCGCTCGGTCTCGGGCGCGCCGAGGAGGCGGGCGCGCTGCTCGGCAGGTTGCGCGGTCGGGGCCTGCACGCCACCTGTCACGCCGACGGCTACGGCAATGCGACCCTGCTCCTCGCGGCGCTCGGCTGCGACGAGGTCTGGCTCAGCCCGGCAGGCGACGTCGACAGCGTCGGGCTCGCGGCGCAGCTCGTGTTCGGGCGCGCGCTGCTCGAGCGGCTCAAGGTGAGCGCCGACTTTCTCCAGGAGGGCAAGTACAAGGGCGCGAGCGAGCCCTTCCTGCGCGACGGACCCAGCCCCGAGGCGCGGGAATCGCTGCGGACGGCGCTGACGGGCCTGCGCTCGGCGTGGCTCCTCGGCATCGCGGCGGGGCGGGGCAAGACCGCCGAGCAGCTCGGCCTCGAGGACGGCCCACACACCGCGGAGGCGGCGCGCGAGCGCGCGCTCGTCGATGCGCTCGGCTTCGAGGACGAGGCGCGCGCGGCGGCGCTCCGCGGGGCGGGGCTCCAGAACGTGGTCGTCCGCTTCGGCGGCGCCGCACGCCGTCCCGGTGGCGTCGGCCGGCTGCTGCGCTGGCTCACGCCCGCGAGCGCCACCCGGACGCCCCACGTCGCCGTCGTGCGAGCGAGCGGCGCCATCGCCCTCGGCGCCGGCGGCCTGCTCGGCGGCGGGGACGGCATCGGGGCGCGCGAGCTCGACGCGGTGCTCCGGCGCTTGCGCGAGGATCCCGCGACCCGCGCGGTCGTGCTGCGCATCGACTCGCCCGGGGGCTCGGCGCTCGCGTCGGACCTCTTGTGGCACGCGCTCATGCGCCTGCGCGCCGACAAGCCGCTCGCCGTCTCGGTCGGCGGCATGGCGGCGAGCGGCGGCTACTACCTCGCCTCGGCGGCCCACCGGGTGTTCGCCGACGCGACCAGCATCGTCGGGTCGATCGGCGTCGTCGGCGGCAAGCTCTCCTTCGCTCGTTCGCTCGCCGAGCTCGGCGTGCACGTCGAGGCGGTCACCCCGACGCCCGACCCGGATGGGCGCGCCGCGGCGCGCGCGCTCTACGGCTCGCCGCTCGCGGCCTGGGACGAGGCCACGCGCGCCAAGGTAGGCAGCGCCATCCGCGGCGCGTACGAGCTGTTCCTGGCGCGCATCGCCGAGGGCCGGGGCCTCGAGCGCCCGCGGCTCGACGCGGCCGCCGAGGGGCGCTTGATGGGCGGCCGCGACGCCCTCGCGGCCGGTCTCGTGGACGAGATCGGCGGGCTCGAGGCGGCGCTCGCGTGGGCCTACCGCGAGGCCACGCTCGACCCGCGCGCGCCGGTGGAGCTCGTCTCGCCACCTTCGGGCCTGCTCTCGATGCTCGGGCTCGGCGCGGCGCGCGCGCCGGACGCGGCGACGGGCGAGGGCGACAGCCCCGACCCGAGCGGCCCCGCTGCACTGCGCGTCGCAGCGCTCGCGCGGCGCGCGGCGCGGGACGCGCTGCTCGGCCCCTTCGGGTCCGACGGTGTCGCGGTGGGTCTCTACCTCGACAGCCTCGCCCCACTCCTCGGCGACGAGGGGGTCGCGGCCGCCCTGCCCTTCGCCCTCGTGCTGCGCTGACGACCCCCGGATCGCGCGCCAGCGCGGCGGCCACCTTGCCGCCGGATCGAGGCACGGACGGCGCATACGTGACCGCGGCGCGTCACGTAAGGTAGGCTGGCGCCGCCATGGTTGCGCCTCCCACCTCCACCGGTACGCCGTCGCTGCGCCACACGCGCGCGGCGCTGCGGCAGGTCGCGGAGGTGGTGCTCGCCGAGAACGAGGCCCACCTGCAGGTGCCGCCGGTGGCGCGCACCGTCGGGCCGCCGGCGATCGGTGGGCACGTGCGCGCCAAGATGTGCGAGGCCGAGCGCTCCGGCGACACCGAGGCCGAACGCGAGCACGCCCTCGTCCTCGGACGGCGCTGCATCCACCGGCACCTCGATCTCACCGAGGCGGTGCGCCTGGCGTACCGGGCGCTCGCCATCCGCGACGACCGGGCGCTGCGCAGCGAGCTGTCCGGCTGGCTCACCGGCATGGGGCGGCTCATCGAGGCCGGGCACGTGCTGCTGCACGGCGGCGAGGGCCCGCTCGATCCCGAGCGGCGTGAGAGCCTGCTCGCCGCGGGCGCACTCTTCGCGCGCGGTGGCGACCCGCGCACGGCGGTGCGTACGCTGCGTGAAGCGGGCGTCATCGCGCCCGACGACGCGCGGCCGCTCGAGATGCTGGCGTCCATCGCGTGCTACGCCCCCGAGACCCTGTCCACGAAGCGGGCAGCGCTCGTCTGGCTCGAGGCCGCGCGCCGCTACCCGGGCGACAGCGACCTCGCACTCGAGCACACGGCGCGCGCGTTCGGCTTCGCGCCGGGCCTGCAGGAGGCCGCGGAGGCCATGGCCGACGCGCTGGCACGCCAGGGACGCGCCGGGGCAGCGGACGAGGTCCTGCGCGCCCACGGCGCCGCGGTCGCAGGCGAGAGCGACGTCGTGCGCCAGCGCCCCGGGCTCGCGTGGGCGCTCGGCGCCTGGCCGACCGCGCTCGGCGCCGCGATCGAGGCCTGCATCGCCGGTGCGCCGAGCGACGACGAGCGCGACATGGCGCTCGCAGACCTGCTCGAGCGCCCGGAGGTCGCCGAGCGCCTCGGTGCCACCGCGGCCGAGGCCAAGGCCAGGGCACAGAGCCTGCTCGCCGCGGCCCGGACGCGCACCAGCATGGGTCGCGCCAAGGCACTCGCGAAGGTCGCGGTCGACGCCGAGCCCGAGCTGCGCGGCGTGCTGCTCGCGATCGCCGCGGACTCGTACGCGCTCGCCGGCAACGCGCAGCGCGCGCGCCAGACGGCGCTCGAGGCGGCGCGTGCAGCGCCCCGTCTCGCCCGCGCGCAGGGTGCCGTCCTCGAGCTGTGCGGCGACGAGCTCGACGCGGCCGCGCTCGAGGCGGCCGCCGGCGTGCTTCCGGTCCGCGAGGTGCTCTTCCGGCTGGCAGCCGAGCGCTTCGCGGCGGACGGCGAGGCGGAGCTCGCGCTCTGCTGGACGCGGCGGGCGCTCGAGCTGCTCCCCGGCGACGGCGAGCTCGCGCGCCTGCTCTGCCAGCGCGCGCTCGCCACGGGCAATCCGGGCTTGATGGCCGACGCCGCCCTCTTCGTGCTGTCCCTGCCCCGCCCGCTCGGAGAGAGCAGCGGCGCCTTCGCGGCGATCCTCGTGGCGCTCGCCGGCGCGAGCCCCGAGGCGGCGCTCGACCTCGGTCGCCGGGTCGTCGGCACCTGCGGCACCGGGCGCGACGAGCTCTGGGACGCGCTGCTCACGACCGCGCGCACCGGCGGGGACGTCGACTTCGAGCTCGCGCTCCTGGCGCGACGCGCCGCGACGGGCGACCTCGGTGCACCGGAGCGTGCGGCCCTGTTCGTGCGCTGCGCCGAGCTGTGCCTCGCGCGGGGGGACGGCCAGACGGCCGCCGAGTACGCGGCCCTCGCGGCGCCGCACGCCGAGCTCACGGCGCTCGGCGCCCTGCTCGACGCGCTCGAGCCCGCGATGGAGGCGACGTCGGACGACAGCCGCTCGGACGCGGTCATCGCGGTCGCCTGCGTGCGCGCCGAGCTCGAGCAGCGCATGGGCCTCGAGTCGGCCTGGATGGCGTGGCGCGAGCTCGGCGGTCTGCGCTGGGACCTCGCGGGCGACGCCATCGGCGCGGAGGATGCTTTCTTCAACGCCTGCCGCAACGACCCGACGCGCGCCCCGTACCTCTACGCTCGCGACCTCTGCGACCGGCTCGGGGTGGAGCACGCGGCCCGCCTCGTCGTCCATCGCGCCGGCCTGAGCGACACGGACCCGGCACTCGTCGCCCGGGCGCTCACCGCGGTGGCGCGCCTCGCCCACCAGGCCGGCGATCAGGGCATCGCCACGGCCACGGCGGTCGCGGCCCTCGAGCGCGATCCGTCGCGCGGCGAGGCGCTCGCCCTGCTCGAGACGACCGCCAGCGGACCGGCCGCCGTCGAACCGCTCGACCACGCCTACGACGTGGTCGCCGCAGGCGCGCTCGGGCGCTACGGCTTGCGCGCCGCGCACTACCGCGGCGCGCGCCAGCTCGAGCAGCGGGGCGCGCACCGAGAGGCCCTGCGCCACGCGATCGCCGCCTTCGAGGCGGTTCCGGCCGAAGGTGCGACCTACCAGCTGCTCCTGCGCCTGGCCGAGCGTTGCGACGAGCGCGACGGCGTCGTCAAGGCGCTCTCCACCGTCGCGGCGGCGGCACCGGCCGAGAGTCGCGGCGTATGGCTCAAGCGCGCCGCGGCGGTCGCGGCCCAAAAGTCGACGATGGGGCGCGAGACGCGCTTCGATCTCGTGCTCAAGGCCTTCCGGCTGCGCCCGACGGCCGAGCTCGTCGAGGAGCTACGCGGCGCGGTGCGCGAGCTCATGGACCGCGGCGACGACGAGATCGTGCGCCTGCGCTTCGAGCGCGCCGTGGTGAGCGCGCTGCCGCGGCTCTCGGGTCCGCGCGGTGCTCGCACCGCGCTCGGGCTGTGCAAGCTCGCCGCGCAGTCGCTGCGCGACCCCCGCCTCGCGGCGATGGCGGTGCAGCGCGCCATGGACGTCGATCTCGAGGGGAGCGACTTCGCCCCGGTGCTGCCGCTCGTGGACCTCATCGCGAGCGACGACGGCGCGACCGTCGTGCTCGTCGAGCACATCCACGAGCTCCAGCGCGACGAGCGCTACGCGCTGCCCCCGAGCCTGCTCGAGCTCTGCGCCGCGCTCGAGGCCACGCTCAGGCCGCGCGCGAAAGGAGCGCAGCCCGCGCCGGAGCCGGACTCACGGCGCGACGCCGCGGCCGCGGGCCCCCCCCCGAGCGAGCCGGCCGACAGCGAGGCCGAGCGCCAGGCGCGCGCCCGCGGCGACCACCAGGCCATCGCTCACCTGCTCGCCGCCCGCACGCAGACGACGGCGGACCCGCAGCAGCGCCGCCTCATCCGGCTGCGGCGCGCGGCCGTGCTCGAGCAGCGCCTGGGGCAGCTCGACGACGCATGTCGCGAGCTCGAGCTCATCCTCGAGGAGGTGGGCGAAGACACGACCGCGCTGCGCTACCTCGCCGACCTCCGACACCGGCGCGGCCAGGATCGCGCCGCCGCTGCCGCGTGGGAGCGGGCGGCGCGGCACGCGACGAGCCCCGACGAGCGCGAGCGCGACCTGACGCGCGCCGCGGAGGCGCTGCTCGCGTGCGGGGACCTCGAGGCGGCCCAGACGCTCCTCGGCGAGCCGGACTTGCCCGAAAGCCCGGCACTCCTGCGGCTGCGAGCGAAGGCTGCGGAGCGGGCCGACAACCCCTTCGCCGTGGGCGAGGCGCTCGCAGCCCTGGCACGGCTCGAGGCCGAGCGCGGTGGCGAGCGGCCTCGCACCAAGCCCCCGAGCAAGCCGCCGCCGCCGGCCACGCCGACGAGCCGCTCGGCGCCGCCCCAGACGCCGATCAGCCGCCCGCCGCCCACGGTGCGCGCGGGCAGCGCGCCCCCCGACAGCACGCCCGCACCGCAGCCAGCCGAGCCCGCGCCGACCTCGGGCCCCGCCCCGGCGGCCCACGATGGCGCGGAGACTCCCGAGGCACCGACCGCCGGCACCTCCGCGCCGCCGGCCGCCGGTGCCGAGCCCGCATCCGGCGCCGTGCTGCCGGACAGCGTCCCACCGAGCGCCAAGCGCATCGCGACGCCGCGGCCGGTCGAGTCGGCCGATGGTGTCCTCGAGGCGGTGCGCCTCGGCTACCGGCTCCACGGGATCGGCGCGCCGCGCGACGCGAAGCGGCTCATCAGCCAGCTGCGCTCGCTCGAGCCGTCGGCGCTCGGCCTCGAGCAGCGCGACCTCGCGACCTTCCTGCTCGCCGAGGCGCTCGACGCCGTCCAAGGCGGTGGCGCGGCGCTGAAGGAGCTCGAGCGCCACTGGAAGCACGTCGGTCACACGCCGCTCGTCGCCGTGGGCGTCGCCGAGCGCATGGTGCGGCGCAACGACCTCGGTGCCGCCCTGCATTTCTTCGAGCGCGCCGTGGGGGGACGACTCCAGGGGCTGCGCTCACCGGGTGCCATCGCGCTCAAGGCCGCGGACGTCGCGCACGCGACCGGCAAGGACGAGAACGCCCGCCGGCTGCTCGAGCTCGCGCGCCTCGAGCGCGACAGCCGAGCGACGGCCGAGCAGCGCCTCGGCGCGTGGTTCGAGGGCGGTCGCGTCTCGCGCGACAGCGAGGCCATGCTCACGGTGCTCGGCGAGGAGGAGCTCGCCGCGGACGGCGACGAGGAGCTGCCCGAAGAGGACAGCCAGGTGTTCGAGGCGAGCGCCTTCCGCCTCGAGGCGGAAGCGCTCGAGTCCCAGACAGAGGCCGAGCGCACCGCGATCCCGCCCTCCGCGCCCGAGCCGTCCCGGAGCCCGCCGGCGGCGCCGCCCGCGCAGGCCGGCGCCGAGCCGGCGCCGACGGACCTCGAGGATCGCGCCGAGCCCGCGCTCCGGCCGAGCGGCGAGTACCTCGAGCCCGCCGCAGACGACGTGACGCTGGTCGAGAGTCACCGCCCGCCCGACGACGAAGAGGACGACGACGGCGAGACCGACCGCCCCACGGTGGTCACGGAGCTGCCCACGGAGGGTCGGGCGTCCGGGGACGAGAGTGTGGGAGCCGAGGCCGGGCCCAGCGTCATGCCGGACGCCAGGCCGACGCCCGAGCCGAGCCCCTCGCTGCGCTCGGGCGAGCCCTACGAGCCGTCGGAGATGTTCGCGCCGAACAGCGAGCCGGCGAGCGGCGAGGTGACGGCGGTGCTCGCGCGCGAGGACGAGCGCGAGGCGTACGCGCCCGGCGAGGTCACGCTCGAGCCGAGCCACGGCGCAGACGACGACGCGTTCACGACGCCCTACGAGGGCGGCGCACGGGCGGCGCGGGGCGAGCCGCACGACAGCGGGACCGAGTTCGACCTGCCCTCCGCCGAGCCCTCCGACGAGGGGCTGGCGCAGAACGCGGCTGCCCTCGTGGAGGGCCCCGAGATCCCCATCGCCGACGCCTGGGCGCACGAGACGGACACGACGCTCCCGCAGGGCGGCAGCGCCACCGAGCCGCCGGATATCGAGGTCGCCGCGCCCACCGGGGCTCACGACCACGACCCCGAAGGCGAGCAGCCCACGCTCATGCCGCCGCCGGACCACGATCTCCGCGAGACGCTCGCGGCGCCGCCGCGGCGCGGCCCGACGGCCGACGCGCCCTCGCCCCCAGCCGAGGACCCACAGGCGGCGTGGCACGAGCCCGAGCCGGAGCCCAGGCCCGTCGTGCCGCACGTGCCGGCCACGCGCGCGACGCCGCCGCCGCCGCCGAGCGGGGCGAGCCCGCGGAGCGACCACCCCGAGTCGCCCTCGTCGGCCCCCTCGCCCCCGGTGGCGCCCGCGGCCGCGGCACCGAGGTCGTCCCTGACACCGGTACCCGCGCGCCCGACGACCCCCACGCCGATTCCGGCAGCTGCGTCGCCGATGCGGGCGTCGCGCCCCACCCCGGTCGCGTCCCCACCGCCGTTCGCGCCGCGCCCGATCTCGGAGCGACCGCCCGCGTCCGCACCCCGGATGCCCGACGCCTCGCTGCGCCCGCGCCGCCGCCTGAGCTCCCCGGAGCTGCCCGAGGTGCAGGGGCCCGACGAGGCGCAGCTCCTCTCGGCCCTGCTCGACGGATCGCCCCAGGCCGCCGAGGCGCTGTACCGGCGCTACCTCGGGCAGGGTCCGGAGCGCTCGCGCGACGCCCTGCGCGCCGCCCAGCTCTGGTGGTCGGCGTCGCGCGGCGACGTGCGCGCCCTGCGCGAGCTGCGCGCGGCAGCCGCGCGCGACGGCAACGCCGCCTACGCGCGCGCGCTCGATCACGTGCTCGTCGCCTTCGACCCGCGCGCGCCGGCCGTGGACCCGCCGCCGCTCAACGAGCTCGTGGTGCAGCCGGAGCTCACGACCAGGCTCGTGTTCTCGGGGCTCTCGGGCGGCATCAACGAGGCGCTCGGGATCGTGTGCGAAACGGGCAAGTTCCGCCACGAGCTCGCCGACTACGGCCTGAGCGGCACCGCCCGCGTCCCCGCCGGCACACCGACGCCCGTGGGCGCCGTGTACACGATGCTCCTGCAGCTGCTCGACATCGGCGCCATCCGGCTCTTCCACCAGCAGCGCAACGGCGCGCTGGGCGGCCAGGTGGTCCTGCTCTCGCCACTCGCGGCCGTGATTCAGGGCTCCGCCGATCGCGACTCGCCCGTGTTGCGCTACGTGGTCGCCGAGGCCCTGGCGGCGGCCATGCCGCAGTGTGCGCTGGTGCTCGGCCTCAGCGACGAGCAGCTGCGCACCGTGCTCGGCGCCCTCGCGGCTGGCTTCGGGCCGGTCGGCGCCGCCGCGGACACGACCCCCGAGCAGATGCGTCTCGCCGACGACTTCTGGCATCTCGTGCCCGCCGCGGCGGGTCGTCGACTGCACCAGATCTACCAGAGCGACGCGGACACCAGCTTCGAGGCGGCCTACGTGGCGGCGCGGCGGGCGTGCCGCCGCGCCGGGCTCTTCGCGGCGGGCGACATCGCGACCGCCGTCGGGCGCACGCTCGAAGAGCTCGAGCTCGCGAACGAGGCTCCACTCGGCGACGCCGAGGTCCTGCCGTGGTTGTTCCGCCTCCCGGAGGTCGCCGATGTCATCGAGCTCGCGACCCGCCCCGAGTACGCCGAGGCGCGCTGGCGCCCCGGGCGCTGACGTCCGTGCGCCGGGCTTCCTTTGCGACGCGCCGGAACGCCGGTTACGCTTCAGAGACGCCAGTGACGCCCGAGCCCGCGACCGATCGTACCCCGCACTTCGCGCCCGCCGGTGCCGCACCCGCGACACCGCTGCCAGGGGCGGAGCCCGTGCGACCGGCGCCAGCCGCACGGCGATCGCCTGGAGTTGCGGCCGCTTGGCACCACCTGGCACGCTCCTCGCTAGGCCTGCTCGGCGTGATCACCTGCGCGAGCTCCTGCCTCGTCACCTCGGGACCGGACTTCTCCGAGCCCGCGCAGACACGACCGGAGATCGTCAACATCGCGGGCTGCCAGGCGGAGCCGTCGCTCGCCCAGATCTACCAGTTCAACCACGAGCCGCTCGCGCCCTACCAACCGGCGGAGTTCCAGGCATGCTTCCTGTCCGAGGACGCCGGCGAGCCGGTGCAGAGCGCCTTGCTCATCGACTACGGCACGCAGGACCCGTCGAGCGAGGACCCCTACCGGCACGGCATCGGCGGGCCGGATCTCGACGCGGCGTCGCTCGGCGACGGCCCGCGGCGCGTCGCGATTCCCTGGACGCCCAACCACTTCCTCGATTCGGACAAGGGCTGTCACACGGTCACGCTCATCGTGACCCATCGGTTCACGCACCTCTTGGGCAAGTACTACTGCCCCCAGGACCCGCGCGACGCGTCCACGCTCACGTGGTTCGTGAACGTCTGCGACGGCACCGCGACCGACCCCTGTGACCTCGTCAACTGCCCGAGCTCGGGACAGAGCACGCCGACCGTCTCGTGCGAGGGGGTGCCCCCGTGAGCACGGTCCGCTGCAGGCTCGGCGCGCTCTTGGCCGTGACGGCCCCCCTCGGCGCCGCCGCGTGCGGGCTCCCCATGGCCGACCGCGCCGAGGAGGTCGTGAACCAGTGCTCTACGAGCGACGCCTGCGGGGCGACGGGTGTGTGCGTCGACGGCATCTGCATCTCGACGCGCGCCGACCTCGGGGGCCTCTCGCTCCAGCTCGATCTGCCGACGACCTCGCCCTACGGCCCGGGAACCTCGACGCTGCTCGAGCTCGGCGCGAAGGGCCTGGCCCCCGCGGGCGAGAACCCGAGCGGCTTCGTCGTGCCGCTCGATCTCGTGCATCCAGGCCTCGTCACGGTCTCGGCCACGATGACGCTCGCGACCCCGATCCCGGCAGGCTGCGAGCTCTACGCCGCGAGCGACGACGTGAGCCCCGCGACGCACGCCGTGCCGATGAAGCTCGTGCTGCAGCCGACGGACGCGGCGCGAGGCCTGTCGCTCCACGCCTACACCGCCGACGCGGAGGCCGACAACGTCGCGTCGGCGCTCGTGCCGGCGGGGCGCTACGACGTGTACGCGGCGTGGACCGACCACCTCGCCGAGGCCGACAAGGGACTGCTCACGGGCTGCGACATTCCGCCCGTGCTCCTGCTCGACCAGACGCTCGCCGATGCGCACGTCGCGGTGAGCCTCACGGTCGGCGAGCCCCAGCACATCAGCGGCGACTTCCAGAACTTCGACCTCACCGGCTGGAAGATCGACCTCGTCGACAACGAGGGCGGCCGCGTGATCGCGGCGGCGCAGACGCTCGGAGCACCCTCGAACGGCACGACGAGCTTCGAGCTCGCGAGCTGGGTCGAGCTCCGCCCGCTCGCCGTCCTGCGCCTCACCCCGCCCGACAGCGCCCCGGCGATGCCGACCATCGTGTGGAAGCTCGACGCCGCCGACGTGGACGGCGACAACCACGTGAGCTTCGATCTCGCTCCGCTCGCAGGCCAGGCGCCGGTGCTGCTCGAGGGGACGGTGCTCGACGAGCACGGTGGCGAGCCGCTCGGTGCCCAGGTGGTGGTGCAGAGCCTCGCCTTCGCCGCGCCCATCGGGCAGAACCAGGCCTTCCAGACGAGCGCCTCGACCGACGGGTATGGCAACTTCACGCTGAGCCTCTTGCCCGGTACCTACCTCGTGTCCGCCCTGCCGAGCGACTCGACGCTGGCGTTGAGCCAGCAGCAGCTCGTGCTCTCGCCGCAGTCGCTGCCCGGCCACACGGTGCTCGTGCAGCCGAAGAGCACCATCGACGGCCGCGCGACGACGAGCCTCGGACCGGCCTCCGGCATCGCCGTCAGCTTTCAGCCCTCGGCAAGCCCGGCCGGGACCTTCATCGAGAACGTGCTCGCGGCCTCGGCCGTCGGGCCGAGCCCCGCCACGGCGAGCACGGCCGCCGACGGCTCCTTCTCGGCGGCCCTCGATCCGGGCGTCTTCGACCTGTCGCTCCGCCCGAGCGCCGCCAGCGGCTTTCCGTGGCTCGTGCGCTCGCGCCTCACGATCCTGCCCGAGCAGCCCGCCGCCGACCTCGGCGAGCTCGGCGTCACCAACCCCGTCGTGCTCACCGGCGTCGTGCGCGCACCGGACGGGACGCCGCTCGGCAACACGCTCGTGCGCGCCTGGCTCCCGGTCGCCACCTCGGCCCAGAAGGGCCAGGAGACCGTGCTGCAGATCGCCGAGACCATCGCGGGCGCCGACGGCAGCTACCGGCTGAACCTCCCCGCGTCGACCTCGCAGTGAGGCGCGGCCGGCCCGCACTGCGGGGGCACCCGGCGCGTCCCTGCGACGCGGAACTCGCGGCGCGCGCGCCGTCGCGTTAGGCTCGACGCGTGGCGCGTGACGATTCGAGCCCGAGCGCCGACCTGGCGGCCGTGGTCCACGAGACGACCAACGCGCTGACGGTCATTCTCGGCTGGCTCGAGCGCGCGCGCGAGGCGCACGACCGTCCGGACGATCTCGAGCTCGCGCTCGGTCGGGCGATGGCCCACGCGCGTGCCACGCGCGACGACATGCGCCGCAGCCTCGGCGCCGCGGTGAGCTCGCCGCCGGCCGAGGCGGCGGGGGCGCTCGGCCTGCGCACGCTCGAGGACCTGGCGCGGGAGGCGGGCGCCTCCGGGGTGAGGCTCTCGTTCCGCGCGGAGCGCGACGCCTCCCTCGTCGAGGTGGCCGATCCGCAGGACGTGTGGGCGATCCTCACGAACCTCTTGCTGAACGCCGTCGCCCACTCGCCGCGCGCCGGCACCGTCACCCTGAGCCTCGACGCCGACGGGCGCACCGTGAGCTTTGGCGTCAGTGACGAGGGCGTCGGCGTGGCGCCGGAGAGGCGCGAGGCCGTGTTCACGGCCGGCGAGAGCCAGCGCGCGGGTGGCGCCGGCATCGGGCTGCGTCACGCGCGCAGCGTCGCCCGCACCGTGGGCGGCGACCTGACGCTCGCGCCGAGCGAGCGGGGCGCGCGTTTCGTGCTGCGCTGGCCGCGGGCCCACGCGCTGCCGAGCGACTCGGGCCGCAGCCCCGCGTCGCGACCCGGGCGAACGCCGCAGAGCGACCCGCCTCCGAACGCGCCCGCCGGGCGCCCCACCGCGGCACGACTCCTCGCGGGGCGACGCGTGCTCCTGCTCGAGGACGACGGCGCCGTCGTGGAGCTGCTCGAGCTGTCGCTCGGGGCGCGCGGTGCGAGCGTGCGCACCGTCGCGAGCGCACGCGCCCTCGAGGAGGCGCTCGGGAGCGAGCACTTCGACACGCTGCTGCTCGACCTGTCGCCGCTCGCGGGCACGCTCGAGCCCGCCCTGCTCGAGCGGGCGCGCCGGGCGAGCCCCGGCGTCACCGTGATCGTGATCTCGGGAACCGCGGTCGCGACGCCGCCCGGGGTCGCGTGGGTACGCAAGCCCTTCGAGCCTGGCGAGCTCGTGGACGCCATGATCGACGCCGCGCCGCGCGCGTGACCGCCCCGGCGGCGGCGCCACGCGCCCTCGGCGCGACCCGGAAACATTGTGCGAAGGGCGGGACTTGAACCCGCACGGAGTTACCCGCTAGCACCTCAAGCTAGTGCGTCTGCCAATTCCGCCACCTTCGCGTGGAGGCCGGGAACCTCGGAGCTCCCTTTCCGACGCTCGGAAGCTAGTCGCACGCGCCGCGATGTTCAAGAGGCTTCACGGTGGCGGCACGTCAGCGAGGCCGGCCTCCGGGCCGACGCGCCGGGCGCGCCACCGGGCTCGGTCCGAGGTTCGCCGCCGCCTCGCCGAGGATGGCTCCTGGCGGGCACCGGCACGCGACTAGACTGGCGTCATGGAGCCCACGCCCGCGAGCGCGTCACCTGCAGGCCGAGGGAGCGGCGCGCTGCCGTCGACCGAGGGCGCCCTGCCGCGCCTGCGCCTCGCCCTGTGCGCCGCCGCGTGGCTCGCCGGCTCGCGCCTGCTCGCGACGCAGGGAGCCCTGCTCCTGCCGCGCGCGGTGGCGCGCGAGCTCAGCCTCGACGCGTACCTCGCCATCGTGGGCCTCGTGTCGACGGTGGCGGGGCTCGGGCTCGCCTTCGCCGTCCTGCCCGACGCGCGGCAGGCACTCGGCCTCCGCTCCCCGGGCGTGCCTGCCCTCGGCCGCGTCGTGCTCGCGAGCCCGCTCGTCCTGGTCGGGGCCTCCTACCTCGGCGTCTTCGTCGCGCTGCCCACGCTACGAGCCGAGCTGCTGCGAGGCGGCCTTCAGGCCGTGCAGGACAACGCGGGTCCGCTCGGCCGCGCGCTCGCCGAGCCGCCGCTCGCCGTGACGCTGCTCTGGACCGCGGCGCTCGCGCCCGTCGCCGAGGAGCTCCTGTTCCGCGGCGCGCTGTGGTCGGCGCTCACCGCGCTCACGGAGCCACGCGGCGCACCCGCGCCGCGCTCCCTGCCGTCGGAGATGCTCGCCGAGGGCCTCGCGCTCCGCGCTCCGCGCGCGGCATGGGGCTGGCTGCGCCACGGGGGCCTCGCGACGCTCGGCACGGCCGCGCTCTTCGGCGGCCTCCACGCGGCGGACGCGCGCGGCGGCACCGGCATCGTGCGGGTGGTCTCGGCGCTCGTGCTCGGCCTCGCGTGCGGGCTCGCGCGTCATGCGAGCGGCGTGCTCGCCGCCATCGCCCTGCACGCGTGCTTCAACCTGCTCGGCGTGCTGCAACTGCGCGGCCTCGTCCACGGCGCGACCTTCCCCAAGCACTACGGCGTCGCGACCTTCTACTCGCTGCTCGCGGGCGTCTGCGCGCTCGCGCTCGGGGCATGGCTCGTCGCAGGCGTGCTCGGCGCGCGCCACCGCAGGCGGCAGAGCCCGAGCGCCGCGAGCGCCACGAGCGACGGCAGCGCCGGCACCACGTAGCGCCCCTCGCCGAAGAACACGACGTGGACGACGGCCGTCACGAGCAGCGTGGCGAGCACGGCGAGGTGCGGGCTCGCCCCGTGCAGGGGCCCCGGGCGGCGCAGCGCGAGCGCGCCGATCAGGCCCACGAAGGCGATCCACCCTGCGGGCGTGAGCGCCGCCACGAGCCCGACGAGGACGAGGAGCCGCGCCGTGCTCGCTCGTGCACCGCGCGCGCGGCGGCGCGGAGCCGCGCCCACGAGCGCGGCGAGCAGCACCCCGCGCTCGAAGGCGATCTCCACGACGCCGAGCGCCGTGCGCGCCGGGGCGCCGAACGCGTCGGGATTGCTCGCGTGGAGGTACCAGCCCCCCGCGTTGCAGACGTCGAAGGTGCCCGCTAGCTTGCGGGGCGCGAGCGCGAGCCAGCCGGCCGGGTCGGCGCCGATCCGCCCCCAGGCTGCGCGCGCGAAGCAGGCGTCCTGTTCGGCCTCGCCGGGGACCTCGGCACAGCCCTCCGGCACGACGAGCGGGGCGTACTTGCCGCGCGCCGCCGCGTCGGTGCCGATGAGCAGGTTCCAGCCCGCGTTGAGCGACAGGGTGCAGCGGCCCATCACGGCGCAGTTGCGCGCGACCCAGGGCGCCGCGACGGCGGCCGCGAGCGCGCCCACGGCCGCCGCGGTCCCGAGCACGCGCCACCACGGGCGGCCTGCGCGACCCACGGGCGCTGCGGCTGCGCCGAGCCACGGCACGAGCAACGCCGTCTCGGGGCGCACCAGGCAGCCGAGCCCCGCGAGCACGCCCGTCGTGACGAGGGCACCGATCGCCCGCGGGCGCGTGCGCGCCCGGCGCGCGGCCACGGCGCCGACGAGCCCGAGCGTCCAGAGACAGGCCGCGGCGCCCTCCGCCATGAGCGCGGGCGTGTAGGCGACGAGGCCCGGGTGCACGGCGACGAGCGCGGCCCCGAGGAGCGCGGCGCGGGTGCGCCCCCGGTCGAGCGGCACGAGCAGGCGATGCACGGCCGCCACGCACAGCGCGCCGAGCAGCGCGTTCAGCAGCATCGCCACGAGCGGCGTCGCGCCGAAGAGCGCGTAGAGCCCCGCGAGTGCCCCCGGGTAGCCCACGGGGTAGTGTCCGGCCGCGTGGATCGTGCCGTCGGGCCATGCGGCGACGTACCCTGACCCGGACGCGATGCGCGCTGCGATGTCGTGGTAGATGGCGCCGTCCGCGACGGGCGGGAACCGCGGGGCCGCCCACGCGACCACGAGGAGCCGAAGGGCGAGGGCCGCGAAGCCGATCGCGCAGGTGTCGCGCCAGCCGCGCCACCGCGGCGCTACGCGAGGGGGAAGCACGGCACGAGGCCCGTCGCGACCAGCGCTTCGCACAGCTCTGCGCTCGGCAGGCCGACGACGTTCGTGTACGAGCCCGCGATGGACCGCACGAGGAAGGAGCCGAGCCCCTGGATGGCGTAGGCGCCCGCCTTGTCGAGCCCCTCCCCGCTCGCCGCGTAGCGCGCGATCTCCGCCGCCGACAGGGCCCGGAAGACGACCCGCGTCGCGACCGTCTGGGCCGCCGCGGGGCACGCCTCTGTGCCCGGGAGACCGAGCGCGAAGCGCGTCAGCACCACGTGCTCGCGCCCCGCGAGGCGCGCGAGCATGCGGCGCGCGTCGGCCTCGTCGGTGGGCTTGCCGAGCGCCTCTGCGTCGAGCACGACGACCGTGTCCGCGACGAGCACGCCCCCCACCGCGAGCCCGCGCGCCACGGACACCGCCGCCCCGAGCTTCGCCTGCACCACGCGCTCGAGGCACGGGCTTGCACCCTCACCCGGCCGCGGGCGCTCGTCGACGTCGACGGGCCGCGCCACGAAGGGGATGCGCAGGGCGGCGAGGATGTCACGCCGACGCGGGGAGCCCGACGCGAGCAGGAGCGGGTGGTCACGGTCGAGCATGGGACGGGGCCTACGCGCGCCGGCTGGGCCCGCGACGCGCCGGTCTTCACACGGAGGCGCCGAGGTGGGAAGGCCGAAGGCACGCCCGCCGTGGCCCGGGCAGCAGCTCTTTGACAGCGCCGCTCGCCCGCGCAAAGACGCTGCCGTGTCCGGCTGCCGTGCCCGAGCTCTCGCCTCCGCCCACGCCGCCCTCGCGGTGACGCTCGGCGCGATCGCGGTGGGGCGGGCCCAGGCGAGCGGCGAGTGCGCTCCCGACACGCCGGCGAGCGCCGCCCATCCCGGGCGCCTCGCGGCGCTGCTGTCGCGGTGCATCGTCGGCGATGCGCTCTGGCCGCGCGCGGGCGGCTCGCCGTGGCTCGGCCTCGGGCCCGCGACCACCACACCGACCGACACCGCGGCGTTCGCGGCCGTGTTCTCGTACGTGTCGCGGCCGCTCGTGCTCACCGTGCCCTCCGCCGACTACGCCGGCACGCGCACCTACGTGCTCGACAACGTGCTCGGTGCCACCTTCGCAGTGGCCCTCGGCCTCGGGCCGCGCGTCGAGCTCACGGTGGCGGCGCCCTTCGTGCTCTTCCAGGACGGGGCGGGGCTGTCCGCGGCGACCGGCGGCGACCACGCCCTGCCCCCGAGCGCGGTCGGCGACGTGCGCTTCGGGACGGGCGTCGCGCTCGTGCCGCGCCGCCGCGCGACGCCGCCGCTCGAGGTCGAGGACACGGAGCGCGGTCACCCCGCTCCTCCCGATGGCCCCGCGCTCGGCGCGCGCCTCGAGGTCGTCGCGCCGACGGGCTCGGGTGCGGCGTTCGCATCCGCCGGCGGCGCCACCCTGGTGCCGAGCCTGGTCTACGACCACCGCCTCGGCATCGTGCGCTGGGGCGCCGAGCTCGGCGCCCGCCTCCGCCCGGTCGCGCAGGAGCTCGCCGGCAGCACCGTCCAGAACCAGCTCACGACCGCCGCGGGGGTGAGCGTCGATGCCCTCGAGGAGGGCTGGCTCAGCGTGTCGCTCGAGCTGTCGGCGCTCGTCGGCCTCGTCGAGCGGCAGCGCATCGTGCCCGACCCGGCGACGGGCGCCCACGGCGACGAGCCCACCGGCTCGATCGACGTACCGGCCGAGTGGCTGCTCGGCGTCCGCACCGCGCACTGGCTCGACGGACGGATCGGGCTCGCGGCGGCGGGTGGTGGGTTCGTCCCCACCGGCGAGGTATCGGCGCTCGGCACGCCGCGTTTCCGCTTCGCCCTCGCGCTCGAGTACGCGAGCCCCGAGTAGCGCGCCCGAGCGGGCTTCGCCGCGCGCGACGGCGAGGGCTCAGGCCACGCGCTGCGCGACGAAGATGGTGTCGCCTGCCTGCAGCGGCACGTCGGGGATCTCGTTGTCCATGATCGCCTCGACGTCGACCTCGACGGCCTTCACGCCGTCCTTCACCTTGCGCCGAATGGTGACGCGGCTCTTCGACGCGAGCGGCGTGAAGCCGCCGGCCTTGGAGATGGCGCGCACCAGCGTCATGCCCGGCTCGAGCGCGAGCGAGCCCGGGCTCTTCACCTCGCCGAGCACCTCGACGCGCTTCGAATTGTAGCTCTTGACCTTCACGCTCACGATGGGGTCCGTGAGCTTGCGCAGCGCGATGATGCGCGCCCGCACCGCCGCGCTGACGGCCTGGGGCTCGAGCCCCCCGACATGGACGCGGCCTGCCAGCGGGACGTCCACCGTGCCGTCGGGCGCGACCACGAACTCGGTGACCTTCTGGTCCTCGTTGATGATGTGGAGCTCGAACTCGTCTCCCACGTCGATGGTCGTGGCGTCGATGGGGTCCGGGAGATCGGCCGGCTTCGGCGGCGGTCCGCACGCGGCCGCGAGGGCGGCGACCACGGCGACGAGGACGTAGAGCCACGCGAGGCACGCACCGCGGGCCCCGCGGCCGCGGGCCGGGACCCCCGCGCGCTGGCGCTTCGGATAGTCGAGCATGCCCATCCTTCGATGCACGGACGCGCCGCCCGGTTCAGGCCGCGCGCCGGCTCGGCCGCTCACATGAACCAGCGCACGCCGAGGAACGCCGAAACCTCCTGGTAAGCGAGGTTGTCCGGCACCTCGCCGACGGGCGCGAGGAGCGTCTTGCTCATGTAGCCGCCGTACGAGACCTGGGCGTTGATCCCCATCTGGTCGAACATGCGGTACTCGCCGAACAGGGAGGCGTCCACGCGCGCGTCCGTCCAGCCCTCGGGCTTGCCGAGCCGCTCCACGGGCGGATAGCGCAGAGCCGCCGCGCCCGCGTCGATGACCAGGAGGAACGCCCCGCCGAACAGGTAGCTGAACTTCGCGTAGCCCCGGTCGCGCTCGAACTGCGAGCTGATGAACGAGTCCTCGAAGTCGCGGATGAAGCCGATGCTCAGCGTCGACAGCGCCCCGCCGCTGCGATCGTCCTCGGTGAGGTCCGAGGGGGCGACCAGGAAGAACTTGAGCTCGAGCTGACCGATGACGCTGTCGAAATCCTGGGGCGCGTCGCCGGAGTAGAAGCTCGCGCCCCAGCCGACCAGCGCCGTGAGACCGAAGGCCGGCGTGACGAGGCCGTTGATGCCGATGCGGGCCCGAACCGGGTGCGAGGACGTCTTGTCGGTGCCGCCGCTCGGGTAGCTGATGAAGCCGAAGCGCCCGTCGAACATGAGGGCCGTGCGCGGGTAGAAGCGCCACCGGCCGCGCGTCTGGACGTCGTGGCGCAGGTTCGTCAGACCCCCGTACTGGCCGGTCTCGAACACCGTCCCACTGAAGTCGTAGCCGAAGCGCCAGTCGAACAGGCCGCCGCCCGGTGTGATGGCGAGCTCACCGCCGGCGTAAGGGTTCACGCGGTTGAAGCTCGTGCCCGGGTCGCCCGCGTTGGTGGGCTGCACGCTGCGCCCGACACCCGCGTGCAGGTTCCCGCTCACCACGCGCCGCGGCATGATGTTGAGGTCGAGCCGCAGATCGCCGGTCACGTTGCGCTGGGTCTTGAGCTGCTCCTTGCCGTCGGCCGAGCCGCTCACGGGCACGAACTCGTGGTAGGTCGCCGACAGGCCGCCGCGAAACTCGACGCTCGGCGGCTCGCTGTCCTCCATGCGCTGCGGTCCCAGCGTGGAGACGGAGAACGACGGGCTGATGCGGAAACGCAGCGCCCCGGCCGGGCCCTCGGTCTGCGAGCGCAGGAAGTAGTTGTAGTCGTACCCGACGTCGGCGCCGATGCCCGGGTGGAGCTCGAAATCGCCGACCCGGTACCCCATGCCCTCGGTGTAGCGGCGATCGCGCAGCCAGTACTGCTCCTGGGCGCTCGCGGAGTTCGCGACGAACAGCGTGGCGAGCGAGGCTGCGAGCGCTGCCAGGCGAATCATGGAATCACACCGCGAAGCATGTACATCGGCCGAAGTCGGGTGCAGGTGCCGCAAGATACTCAACCCCCACGGCCCGGAACAAGGGCAGATGCTGCGAAAGGCTCCTGCCCCCACCCGAGCCGGCGCATCCTAGCACACGAAGTGGTCCATCCTGCGAGCACTAGCGCCAAGGCGCCCACTCGCAGCGCCGCCCCCGACGGGACGTCGAGTCCGCTACCGCAGTGGGACGCCTCGCGGCGCCCACGGCACTGGGCCACCCCTTCCACGCGGCTGGCCTACTTGAAGCAGCTCGCGCAGGTGGGGAGCGCGACGATCGTCGCGGGCGCAGGGTAGTCGGACGCGTCGTCGTAGGGCAGGTCCGGATCGACGTCCATCGTGGTCGAGCTCTCCCCGACCACGCCGATCTCCTTGCCGACGCACTGGTTCGCCTCCGCGGCGAGCGCCTGGGTGCGCTGGAACAGCACGGTCAGGATGGTGAACTCGTGGTTGGAAAGGTCCGAGTCGCCGCGCTTCACGGCGGACTCGAGCGAGCGATTGCGCTCCTCGGCCGAGCGGATCGCCACGTCGAGCTGGTTCAGCTTGTCGTTGAGACACAGGGTCTTGACGACGTCGCGCTCCTGCCGCGCCTCTTCGAGCATGCGCTGCACGGTGCCGCGGACCTGCTCCATCTGCGAGCTGTACTGCTGCGCCTGCGCGAGCTGCTCCTGCGGCGAGAGGTTCACCTGCTGGGTGAGCTCGGTACCGGCCCCTGGGTCACCCGCGTTCTGGGCGCTCGCGACCCCCTGGAAGAGCACCGCCGCCCCGAGCCCCAAGAGCGAGAAACCAAAGACTTTTGACCAGCGCATGAAGCCTCTTCCTCGCGTGACTATACGCCCGTCCCTCGGGCTGTCAAACGGCCCTCGCGCGGCAACGCGCGAGCGGTGCCGGGCCGAGCCTGAGGGTTGGGTGCCCGACGCCCTGCGGGCATTCACGCCGGCGCCCGCCCTCGGCGCCCGCCTACTGCCGCGAGAAGTTGATCGGGATGCTGATGACGGCGCCCGTGCCGTCCTCCGGCTTTGCGAACGCGCCGGACTGCACGACGCCCTTCAAGCAGCCCACGATGGATCCGAGTGCCCCACCGCCGCCGCTGACACTCCGGACCTCGCCGTTCGGGCCGATGGTGGCGACCAGCGTGACGGAGCCCTGGAGGCTCGGATCGCTCGCCAGCCCCTGCTCGTAGCAGCGGCGGAAGCCGCCGCGCATGCGCGCCACGACGGAGCTCGCGTTCTTGACCGCGCCGCCGCCGGACTGCGACGCCGAGGCCGACACGTTGCCCTTGGGGCCTTCGACCGCCTTCGCCGTGCCCACCTGGGCCGCCGTGCCGCCGTTCGGATCGGACGAGCCGGTGTTGCCGATGGAGGCGATGTCGTTCGAGCCCACGCTGCCGGGCTTGACCGTGCCGCTGCCGCTGCCGCCCTTGATGGTGACGCCGCTGCCGCTGCCGGCCGCGCTGCCGCTGCGGGCCGCACCGTCGACCGACTCGGCCGGCACGCTGCTGTCGTCGAGCACGTTCGTCGTGTTGACGCCGGCGCCCATGACGCCGACGGCCTGCACGTCGAGCGCGGCGAGCGAGCTCTCGATCTCCGCGGCCTTCGCGTCGGCCTCGGCGCGCAGCTCGGCGGCGCTCTTGCCGCCGCCCTTGCCAGGCGCTCCGGGTGCCTTGCCCGCCCCACCATTGCCCTGCTTCGGTGCGGTCGCCTGGCCAGCCTGCGCGGTCGCGGCGGCGGCCGTGGACTCTGCCTTCGTCTCCTCCTCCTTCTGGGGTACCTCGGCGACCGGCCGCGGCACCGACTGGAACGAGTCGATGAGCTGGCTCGCTCGCAGCTCGTCGTCGACGATGGGGTCCATCCAGTCGGAGTAGACGAGGGCCACGATGAAGAAGTGGGCGAGGAACGAGAAGGCCGCGATGATCGTGGTCGTCCAGTCGATGTCGACGCCCGCGTTCTTCATCACGGACACGGGCAGCTGCGGACGGGGCTGCACGGGGGGCGGTGCGACGAACTGGAAGAGGAACGTCGTCTCGCCGATGACCACCTTGCCGCGCGCGTCGTCCGTGAGCCGCACCCGGTACAGCTTGACGTTGCCGGCCGTGACGACCTTGGCCTGGGCCTTCAGCGTGGCGATGTCGGCGATGCCGCTCTTCAGCGCGACGCGGCCGCCCATCCCGTCGAGAAAGTTCAGGTAGTACTCGCCGCCGATGAGCTCGAAGAGCCGGAAGTTCGGGGGGATCTTCCGGCTCGGCACCACGAACATCGCCTTCTCGCTCGGGCCGACGGTGACGTGGCTGCGCTCCTTGATGAGCCGCTCGTCGATGACCTTGCCCGTCTGGACGACGCCGATGCGCAGGATCTTGGGCCCCGCCGCATGGGACACGGCGCGCATGACCGCCGTCATCGAGCCGGGACGGTTGGTCGGCGCGACTTGTTGCTGCTGCATCTTGACCTCGAGCTCGCACGCGGCCGGATGGACCCCGGCCTGCGTGCTCAGGTTACATGCCCTTGGACGTCTGGTCCAGGCGCCGGGCCTGTCGCCATCGTGCCCGGGCGCCGGTTTTCCGGCGCGCTCACGACTGGCGCTTGAAGACGAACGGCACGAGCAGGACCGCCGGCTGGTGGTCCTGCGGGGCCGAGAACACGGCCGACTGGAGCACGCCCGACAGGCACGGCACGATCGGCGCGAGCGGGCCGCCACCGCCGCTGACGCTCTGGACCTCGCCGTTCGGCCCCACGCGGACCGTCAGCATCACCGACCCCTCGAGGTCGGGGCTCGCGCCGAAGCCGCCCTCGTAGCAGCGCCGGAACTGGCCGCGGAGGCGCGCGATGACGCCGGGGGCGTTCTTCACCTCGCCGCCCGCCTGCTGCTGGGCACCGGCCGCTACGTCGATCCTGGGCCCGTCCGGCGCGCGAGCGCTCCCGACCGCCACCCCCCCGCTCTCGTCGCCGTGGGCGCCCCGATCCCCGACCTCGGTGAGGTCGTCGAGCCCGTGACGGCCGGGCGTGACCTTGGCCGGTCCTCCCTGCGCGAGGTGGAGCCCCGCCGCCGCCGGCCCCGCCGCCGAGCCGCTGCGGGCCGCGGTGTCGACCGCGCCGACCGGCGTCTCGCCGTCCTCGAGCACGACCTCCGTGTGGGGGCCCTGCGACCCGAACGCCCCGACGGTCCGGACGTCGAGCGCCTCCAGATCCGCCGCGAGCTCGGCGACCCTCGACGCATCGCGCCCGCGAGCCCCCGGAGCCTCCCCGGCCTCCCGCGTGCGGCCGCCGCGCGCGCCGCCCGGCGTACGGGACGGCGCGACCGACCCCCTCGACCGATCCGCGGGTACCGCTCGCGCCACGCCGGCAGGCGCGGTCGCTGCGCTCGCCTCGTCGGCGCGAGCGGGAAGCTCCACCGGCGGGGCGGGAGGAGCGGGGAGCGACTCGAGCAGCTGGGTCGCCCGGATCTCGTCGTCGGCGACGGGGTCGAGCCAGTCCGAGTACACGAGCGCGACCGCGCCGAAGTGCAGGAGGAAGGAGCCGGCCGCCACGATGGTCGTCGTCCAGTCGACATCGCTCACGAGGTCCCGGCGCAGCGCCGGAGCGAGCGCCGCGGGGCGCGGCCCGGGCGCGGGCACGACGAGCTGGAACAGCAGGGTCGTGTCGCCGAGCACGAGCCGGCCGCGGGCACGCTCGCCGAGGGCGACGCGGTGCACGACCCGGTGGCCGACCCGCACCCGCTCGGCGTGCGCCCGCAACGTGTCGAGATCGACGGCCCGCTCGCCCACGGCGACGCTTCCCGTCATCTCCGGCAAGAGCGCGAGAAAGAAGTCCCTGCCGCGGCGCTCGACGAGCCGAAAGTCCCGGCCGAGCGCCGGGTGGCTGACCGTGAAGGACGCGCGACCGCTCGGGCCGATCGTGACGGGCCTTGCGCCGCGGAACAAGCGCTCCTCGACGATCGCACCCGCCCGCACCTCGCAGAGCCGCACGGCCCGCTCGGACGAACGCGGGTCGACGGCGCGCATCGCCGCCGTCATGTCGCCGGCCTCGATCGCACGCTGCTCGAGCATCTGGACCTCCGCGACCGACGCGGCGCCCTGCGCCGACCCGGTCTCGACTCAGACTACCGGGCGCGCGCGAGCGGTCCAGGGGTGGGCCCGTCGCTTTCGTGCCCGGCGTGAATGTCGGGCGGAGCGCGCGCAACGCCGGGGCGTCAGAACGGGTTGTCGTAGACCGCGCGGTCGATTCGCTTGAGGAACGGCTGGCGCAGCTCGGAGAGGGTGAGCTGCGGACGCAGCCGCGCCACGTCGACCGCCGCCACCGGCTTCTGGATGCGACCCGTGATCGTCACGACGTCGATGAGGATGACCCCTCGTGGCTGCTTGTCCTTGCCCTTCGGCTGCGCAGCCGCGACGCTCGGCACGAGGAGAGCGGCGAACAGGGCGACGATCAGCGAATGGCGCACGACGAACCTCCGAGCCTCGATGCTAGCACGCGCGCCCGCCCCGGACTGCCCGAGCAAGGGCGCGGCGCGGCTCATCCACCCTCGCCCGCAGGGGCGGTGCCTCCGGCCCCGTCGGCCGGGGCTGCGCCCGCATCGGGTGCGGCCGTGGCAGGGGGAGGCGGCGGCGCGGCGGCAGCCTGCTCCGCGGCGTCGATCTCGGCCTTGCGCAGCTTCGCGTTCTTCATGAGCTCGGCCGAGTCGTCGGTCCCGCCCTTCTTCTTCAACGAGTCGTACTTCTCGAGCTCCTTGATGGCGGCGTTGACGGCCTGCTTCTGGTCCATCCCCGGGATCACGGGCGAGAACAGGTAGAGCAGAGCCAGGTTGTAGTGCACCTGCGGCAGGTCGGGCTCGCGCGCGACGACCCAGTCGAACTCGCCCTTGGCCTCCGCCGCCTGTCCCAGCAGGCGGTAGCAGTCGCCGAGCCCGAGCCGCGCCGCGAGGTTCTCCGGCTCGCGCTTCTTCGCGTCGAGGAAATCGGGCAGGGCCTTCTTCGCGTCGCCCGACTCGAGCAGGGAGGTGGCGTAGGAGAGCTTCGCGGTGATGAGGTCGGGACGCAGGTTCTTCGCCTTCTCGAAGTCGGCCATCGCGTCACCGCGATAGCCGGTCTCCTCGTAGATGGTGCCCCGCAGCAGCAGCGCCTCGGGGTCGTCGGGCGCCCGCGCCGGGTTGCCCGGCAGGCCCGTCAAGATCGCGTCGAGTGCCAGGCGGGCGAGCTTGAAGTGGTGCTGCCGGTAGTGGTCGCGCGCGATCGTGAGCATCGCGGGCACGTGCTTCGAGTCGAGCTTCAGCGCCTCCTGGGCGATCTGTTGCGCGCTTCCCGAGTCGCCCTTCAGGCTCTTGACCTCGGCGAGGGCGCCGGCGATGGCCGCGGCCACCTCGAGCGGCTTCTGCACCCGCCCGCGCCGCTCGGTGAGGAACGAGTCGGCTTGCTCGAGCTTGTCGTGCTTGGCGAGCCACAGCCCGTAGGCGACGATGGCGGGCGCGTAGTCGGCCTGCAGGGACGACGCCTTCTGGTAGCTGTCGCCCGCCGCGGACTGCCCGAGCCGCTCCTCGACGACGCCGAGCGAGTAGAACGCCTGCGGCGAGGTCGGCGCGAGCTGGGTCGTCTGGGCGAAGGCCGCCTGCGCCGCGGTGAGGTCGCCGTTGGCGAAGGCGAGCAGGCCCTGGTTGTACACGGCCACCGCCTCCGAGCTCATGTTCGCCTCGGCGGCGGTCACCGGTGCGGACGGCAGGGTCACCTGCACGCCCGGCGCGACCCCCGGGATCTGCCCGGGCGGCAGCTGCGGACCACCGATGGGTGCCACCGGCTGCGGCTTGGGCGCGCCCTCGCAGCCCGCGCTCCCGAAGGCAGACGTCGCGACGAGCGCGCCGAGCGCACACGCCCACAGCAGGCGTCGCCGGCCGCTCACGGCGCCCCTCCGCCCTGCACGGGTGCGGGCAGCGGATCGGGCAGCACCTTGCCCTCGACCTGCGCCGTCATGCCGCGACGCATGCGCATGTACATGCCGTCCTCGTAGGGCACCGGCTGGGGCTGGTCACCCTCCTTCTCGGGCAGCGCCTTCAGACCGGACAGGTACTGTCGCAGCTTCGCGTCGCCTACGATGTCCGTGAAGAACGCGAGACGCCGCACCGCGTGGTCGACGGCGTCGACGTGCACCTTGAGCTGCCGCGCCCACACGATGCCCTCGGCGTAGAACATGCTCATCGGCTGATCGGCCGCCGCGATGGCCGCGTCGCGCTCGGTCTTCCACGTGGCGCGACGCTTGGCGCGGAAGTTGTCGCCGAGGGCGCAGGCCTTCTCGTTGCCGTCGTTCTCGCAGAGCTGGTCCGCCTCCTTGAGCTTCTTCTCCTCCTCGACGGTGTAGAGCTTGAGCCCTGGCTCGCTCGCGTTGTAGAGGCCGGTGCGGCACGAGTCGTAGAGCGTGCCCTGGCGCACCCGCGCGGCCACCGCCCACTTGTTGAGACCGTAGGCGGTGATGACGTCGCGCTGGAGCTCGTCCTTCAGCTCCTTCGCCTTGACCTCGACGTCCTCCTTGTACTTCTTCATGACATCGGTGACGACGCCCTCGTAGTGGTGGAAGCCCGCGTCGTAGTCGAAGGTCTTCTTGATCTTGTCGTCGAGGTCGCGGAACTTGCACTCGGCCGCCATCTCGGCCTGGGGCGTGCCCTTCTTGTCGAAGTTCTTGAAGGCGTCGATGGTGCGCTTGCACCATTCCTTGTGGGTCGGGTCCTCGGCGATGCGCCGCAGCTTGGCGGAGTTGTAGGCCGCGATGACCGTGTACTGGTGGGCCGCCGAGTTGTTGTTGTGCTGGCGGTAGTAGGCCTCCATCGACGCCTGCGCCGCGAGGCGCGCGTCCTTGTTCGGGCCCGTGTCGGCGCCGCGCTCGTTCCAGCGCTGAAAATCGCTCTCGGCCTCGAGCCACGAGATGCGCGCCTTGTCCTCCTCGGGCGGCGCCAGGCTGAAGTAGAGGGCCTTGGCCTCGCGCATCTTGTCGCGGTCGCCCACGTTGCCGAAGAGGGTGACGGCGTTCTCGGCCGCGTCACGCCGCTCGTCGTCCTTGAAGCGCGTGTTCTTCGCGATGGCCTGGAAGGTCTCGGCCGCGGTGCGGTACGAGAAGAACTGGATGTAGCTCTTGCCGAGCTCGTCGTACGCGGCCTTGAGGTTCGCGACGCGCTCCTCGAGCAGCTTCGGGTTCGGCGGCAACGGCGGCTTGACCGTGTTGTCGCCCTTCTCGAGCTTCGCGAGCTTCTCCTCGCTCCCGTAGGCGTCGATGAAGAGCCGGTACATGGCGATGGCCTTGTCGTACTCGTCGACCTTCTTCCAGCAGTAGGCGCCGTTCATCGCGGCCTCGGGCGCCTTGTCGTGCGCCGGCGCCTTGGCGAGGGCGTCCTCGTAGAGCTGCGCGGCCTTGCGGTACTGCTCGTCGCGCTCCTTGCCGGGGGGCATGCCCTCGGCCTTGGTGAAGGCGCGCGCCGCGTCCACGTAGTAGCCGGTCACGATGGTCGGCTGCCCGTACTCCTGCTCCTTCCTCTTCGTCTCCTCGTCGAAGGCGCAGCTCTGCTTCTCCGCCGCGAGCGCGAGCTCGCGCCCGCGGTCGATGTCGCGCTCCTGGTTCGCCATGGTGAGCAGGCGCTCCCAGGCGAGGTAGCCGTATTTGGTCTTGCCGCACTGCGTCAGGTAGATCGGCGTCAGGCGCTTCTTCGCCTGCTCGAACTGGCCGTAGAAGAAGTAGGTCTCGCCCGAGGTGTAGGCGAACTGCTCGTGGTTGCCGTAGGGGTCGGCGTCGGGCGGCACGTTGCCGATGTAGTCGTCGAAGGCGCCGATCATGCCCTCGATCTCGGGCGGCACGGACTTGACGATGAACTTCGCGCTCTCGCCGGTGCCCTGCGTCTCGAGCGCCGTCAGCTTGGGGAAGCCGCCCTTGCCGTCCTCGTTCAGGTAGTAGTTGATGAGCACGCGCTGCTGGGCGACCTTCACGGCCATCATCGCCGCGGGCTGCAGCTTCTCGTTGCTCTCGTTCGAGTCGCGCACCTCGACGGCGCGGCGCCGCGCCTCCTTGAAGTCGTCCTCGCTCGGCATCCGGTGCATGGCCACCTGGATGACGACCACGTTGGTGAGCGCGTCGGCGAGCCAGTAGCGGCTGTCGTAGGCGTCGTCGGCGGTCTCGTCCTGCTCGAGGTAGCCGCGCCACGCCTCGCTCGCGCGGCGGTACTTGTCGAGTGCCGCCTCGAAGGCCAGCTCGCGCGTGTCCTTGTCGGTGGAGTTGAGCGCCGTCTGGATCAGCCCCGAGCCGGCGTTCGTGTAGTCCGCGGCGGCGCGGCGCAGACCGCCGCGCACCAGGTGCTCCGCTTCGCGGATCGCCTCCGGATCTTCCTTGTTCGCCTCGGTCCAGTCGGTCTTGCCGACGTAGCGCGCGAGTGCGCCGCGCGCCTCGAGCGCCTTCTTCGAGTAGGCGTCGCGCTGCGGTCCGGGCGGCGTCTGATCGGCGAGCGTCTGGTAGGTCTCGGCGACGCGGTTCTGCACCTTGGGCGCGTTGCGGTTCATCGGCCACTTGCTCAGGATGAGCTCGTCGGTCTCGATGAGGTTCGCGTAGTAGTTGTACTCCTTGAACTCGTTGGCCAGCGCCCGGTAGACCTCGGCGGTCCACTTGCGGTCCTGCGGGATGAGCTTCGGGTCCTGCACGCGGTCGATGGCCACATGCATCTTCTTCTCGATCACCGCCGCGTCGGTCTCGAGGTCGAACAGGTCGTCGCGCCCGATGTACGGCTCGTTGCGGGTCGGCCCCTGGAAGTCCTGGAAGGTGAGCGAGCCGGCGATGTACGCGTAGGCCTCGTTGCGGAAGTCGGCCCCCGGGTCGCCCGTCTCCTTCTCGCGCAGATCGGTGTAGTCGAGCAGCTCGACGAACTGCCGCACCGCCGTCTCGTAGCGCTGCTGCTTGTAGAAGGTCCAGGCGAGCTTGTACATCGCCACGCCGAACACCGGCGGCTTCTTGAAGCGCATCGAGTGCCGGTAGGCGCTCTCGGCGCGGTTCAGGTTGTAGGGGCCGCCCCAGGGGTCCACTTCCTCGAAGTGGTAGTCGCCGATCTGCCACCAGATCTCGGCGATGTAGCGCGGCTCCTCGTCGGGCAGCGTCTTTTGCGGGATCGGCGTGCAGTCCTCGGGGAAGGGCTCGAGGTAGCTCATCTCGTCCCCGTTGTCGCCGCCGCGACCGGCATCGCCCTGCGGGCCGGTCCGGGGCGGCTTGGGCTGCCCGCCGCTCTTGGCGCCCTCGGGCCGCGGGTGGCGCTGCCGCCAGTTGTCCCACCACGCGGGCTCGTGGTCCTGTGGCAGGTGCGCCACCTCGTCCTTGGTCAGGTCCTTGCGGCTGGGCCGGTAGTCGAAGTGGTTGTGGCACACGAGCGAGCGCCACACCTGCTGCGACTCCTCGAGCCGCCCCATCGCGAAGTAGGCGTGCCCGAGGTAGTAGTAGACGGCGGCCGTCTCGGCGTACTTGGGGAAGTCGAGCAGGATCTGCTTGTACTGGCGCACCGTGTCGCTGAAGTCGGCGATGGTGCTCGTGTCGCCGGGCTTGATCTTCGCCTTCGAGCGCTCCTCGTAGAGGGCCGCGAGCCGGAACATCGCGTCCGGCGTCTCCTTCTCGTCGGCGTTCGGGCCGCTGTACTTGGCGACGAAGGTCTCGAGCCGCTTGATCGCGTCGCCGCGCGCCTCGTCGAGCGCCGCCTGCTCGGTGCCGATCTCGGCGTCGAGGGCCGACAGCACGCGCCGGCGTCGCTCGGAGTAGTGGTGCTTGATGATGCGCGTGATGGTCGCGCGGTAGTCCTTGGCGTCCGCCTCGTAGCTCGACGCCTCGGCCCGCAGCACCTCGAGGGCCTCGAGCTGCTCGGGCGTCGGGTCGGGCGCGCGCGGGATGTTGCCGCGCGACGCGGGCGACGCGGGCGAGGCACTCGCCGCGGGACCGACCGGGGCCGCGCTCGGCACGGGCGCCGGTGCCGCGCCCCCGCTCCCGGTGGGCGGCGGCGCCGGTTGCGAGGCCGCGCCCCGAGCCAGGCAGAGGCACAGCCCGAGGGCCGCCAGCCGCGTCAGCGTCTTCGGTACTCTCACGGCGACACCTCCGGCCCACCGCTGTCGTCGAGCACTTCTTCGAGCTCCTCTTCGAGGCGCTTCGCGCTGCGCGTGCGCTCGATGCGCAGGCGGCGCACGCGCGTGAGCTGCTCCTCGCGCACCTCCCACGCCTCCTCGGTGATGCCCACGTCGGCGCGGAGCACGATGTTGCGGAAGCGGTCGCGCACCATCTCGAAGTTGTGGGCCGCGAGGCCGCCCACCACCTTGCGGGCCTCGCCGTCGAGCTTCTCGAGGTGCACCGAGTACCCGACGATGTTCGTCGTCTCGGTCTGCACGATCTGGCGCAGATCGTGGGTCTTCTGCGCCACGGTGGCCTCGAGGTCGGCGAGCGCCTTCTCGATGCGCTGGTCGCCTTGCCGGGCCTCCTCGGCGATGGGCACGAGGCGGCTCGCGAGCGCCGCGAGATCGGCCCCGCCGGCGCCGCCCGCGGCGAGCGCGAGCTCCTCGCCGACGAGCGCCGCGTACTGGCGTCGCACCTCCGCGTCCTCGACGAAGCGCTTGTCGCCGAAGCCCGACTGCACCTTGCCCGCGTCGATGCCGCGCCGCAGCTCCACGATCTGCTGGCGGTAGCTCTTCACGAGCTGCTCCTGCTCGACCAGGGTGGCGTTGTCCTCGGCGGCCTTCTGCGGGTCGCGGACCACGCCGGCCTGCGAGCTGTCGCTCAGCAGACGGCGCAGGCCGTTGATGGTCGCCTGCAGCGTGTCGACCTCGAGCTCGAGGCGCTGCAGCGCCTGCGAAGCCTGGTTCCACTGGCGCTGCCCCTCGGTGTCGCGCGCCTCGAAGTCGGCGTCGCTCACGGGCAGCATCGCCAGGCGGTCCTCGAGATCGAGGCGCTTGCGACGGACCTCGCCGAGCGCGCCCGTGACGTCGGGCTGCACCTCGTCCATGCCGTGCGCCATCGTCTGGCGTGCCACGGCGAGCGCGTTGAGCAGGCCGAGCCCGCGCTCGGTGGCGGCGCGCAGCCCGGGCAGCGCCCGCACGCGGTTCGGCGAGGCGAGCACGGCGTTCAGGCGGTCGATCATGTCGTTCGACTGCTTGATGAGGCGCCGGCAGAGCGCGATGTCCTCGATGATCGCGAACGCGGTCTCGCCGCCCTCGGCCTCGCGCGCCCACTCGAGGGCGATGGGCGGCAGGCCGGTGCCGGTCTCGAAGAGCTGCAGCTGCTCCTGGCTCAGCGTGTCGAAGAAGGCGCCCGGGTCCTGCGTGGCGCGCAGGAAGCCGTCGACGCGGTCGCGCAGCGACTCGTAGTTGGCGCGCACGCTCTCGTACACCTTGAGCGACTTCTCGAACTGGCCGGCGCGCAGCATGAGATCGCCGCGCAGGAGCTGCGCGTCGGCGACGTCGGTGCTGTTGGGGGCAGCGACCGCGAGCACCTCGAGGGCGCGCTGCGCGCGCACCACGTCGCCGAGGCGCACGTACACCCAGGCGAGCTCGTAGAGCATGTTGCCGAACTCGGGCGACGTGCGGTCGATGCGGTTGTAGGCGTCGACCGCGAGCGTGAACTGGTTGGTCTCGTAGAGCAGCCGGCCCATCGCCATCCAGGCGAGGTCGATGACGTGGCGGTGCTCGGCGGTGTCGGGCGGAAGCTGGGTCGCGGCGCGGAAGCTCTCGATGGCACGGGCGTAGCGCCCCTTCGGCACCACGGCGGGCGCGGCATCCGGATCGGCTGGCTCCGGGGGGGTCGCCTCGCTCACCTCGATGACGCCGAGGAGGTAGCGCGCCTGGTGGGCCACCCGGGAGTCGGCACCGACGCCGGCGAGGGCGCTGCGCGCCCCTGCGACGTCGCCCCGTGCGTAGAGCGCCTTGCCCTTCGCGTAGCCGAGATCGCCGCCTACCCCGGCGGCGTCGATGGCGGTGACGATGGCCGGGAGCGCGTCGAAGTCGCGCATGCGCATCGCGACGTCCACGAGCCGCTCGAGCGCCTTGTCGCGGTACGCGCCGAAGCGCGGCTCCGCGGCGCGGTCGACGATCTGCTGGTAGCTGCGCCGCGCCGAGAGGTGCTGCTTGCTCTGGAAGTAGGTCTCGCCGAGCAGCTGCAGCGCGTCGGCGTAGGCGCTCGCCTGCTGCGGGTACTTGTCGAGGATCTGGTTGAGCAGCAGCGCGGCGCGCTCGTAGTCCTTGACCCCGATGAGCAGCACGGCGTCGGCGATGCGCTGCTCCGCGGTGCGCTCCTGGCCCGAGGCGCGCGCGACCGCCTTCTCGATGGCGGGGATGTCGCTCGTCGCCGTGCGGACCTGCGCGGTCGCCTCGGTGTAGTACTCGTCGGGGTCCTTCGCTTCGGCGACGGACGCGACACAGAGAGCGACGAGCAGGCTGGCGAGGCCACCCAGCCGTCGCCTGCGTGGCAGAGGCGCGGACGCGTGCATGCGGGCCTCCGGCTCAGTTCTCGGTGGCTTCGGGCTGGCTCGCGTCCACGAGCCCGCTCACGACCTTTTCCATGTAGCGGACGGCCGGGCGTTCCTCGATGGCGGTGTCCACGCCGCCCTTCTCGTACGCGATGATGCGCAGCTTGATGGTCTTGCCTTCCACGGCGGTGAACGAGTGGCTGGAGCGCACCTCGAAGTGGTAGCCACGCATGTACGAGAACACGCCGAAGCCGTTGCCCTGCAGGTTGATGAGCACCTGAATGGTGTGATCGCCCGGCGGAATCGAGCCGTTGAAGACCGGGATCACGGTCTGCTCGGCGAGCCCGCCGGAGCGGTCGCTCTTGTTGTACTGGACGGTGCCGTCGAGCACGATGGTGGCGCGGGTCAGCTGGAAGAGGTTCGAGAACTTGTTGTCGAAGCGGATCGACGCGCGAGAGCCGGAAGTACCGGTGTTCATCACGCTGTCGCTGAGGAGCGACAGCCGCGTGTGGCTGCGCCGGATCTGCTCCTTCAGCTCGTCGATGCGCTGCTGCAGGTCCCGCAGCCGCACCGCGTAGGTGGGCCCGTCGAGGGTCGTCGCCGAGGGAGCGGCGGGGGCGGCCACCGTCGCCGTCGGCGCCGCGGACGTGCCGGCGCTCGCGGTGGGCGCGGGGGCGGAGCTCGCGCTCGCGGGCGCCGTCGCGCTCGCGGGCGCCGTCGCGCTCGCCGAGCCCGGCGGCGGTGCGGGCTGCGCCGCGACCGGCACGGCCGCGAGGGCGCACAGCCCGGTGACGATGAGCAAGGTCCCGACGAGGCGTCCTGGGTTCATGAAAAAAGTCCTCGATGACAGGGCGCGCCGGGCCCCCGGTGAGGGGAGCGGCGCGAGGCAAGCTTCGCGGCGCGGGGCACGGTACGCCCCGTTCGTTGGAGTGTAGTAGTCGAAGGTGGGATGGCGCAACGGTGGCGCGGCGCGGACACCGTGCTCGCCCCGCCCGCGCGGGCGGCCCGGGCCGGAGCCAGGGCGGAGTGCGCCATCCCGCCCCGGATGGGCTATCGTGACCGCGATGGCCGGAGGCCTCAGAACTTTCGGCGCCGCCGCACGTCGATGCAGGCGAGCGCACCGCGCGGCTCGGCCGGTGCCAGGCTGTTTCGAGCCTCGCGGACCCGATGCTACCGTCGCGGGGCGGAGGGCCTGACTTGGCAGCGGCGCTCGACGACACGACCGACGAGGTCCTGATGCTTCGCTACCAGGAGGGCGAGCGCGACGCGTTCGCCCTGCTGGTCCGCCGCCACAAGGTTCCCATCTACAACTTCGTTCTGCGCCAGGTGAAGAGCCCGTCGACCGCCGAGGATTTGGTCCAGGACGTGTTCGTCCGGGTGGTCCGGAGCGCCGCCAAATTCAAACACGAGGCTCGTTTTTCGACGTGGGTGTACTCCATCGCACGCAACCTGTGCATCGACCACCTGCGCAAGCAGGCGCTGCGCCGGCACCCGTCGCTGGAGCAGCCCGCCGCGAACCACTCGGCGGACAACCAGGGGGGCGGCGCGACGCTGGGCGAGCGGCTCGCGGACCCGCATCCGGGGGCGGAGGCCGACCGGCGCGTCACCAGCGACGACATCGGCAGGCGCATCGAAGCGGCGGTCGAGCTGTTGCCAAACGAGCAGCGAGAGGTTTTCTTGTTGAGGCAGGTATCCAAGATCCCGTTTCGCGAGATCGCGGACATCACCGGCGTGCCGGAGAACACGGTCAAGAGCCGCATGCGCTACGCGCTCGAGCGGCTGCAGGAGGCACTGAGCGAGTACGAGGACTACGCCCGCGCCCTGAAGTGAGCGGGCCGGGCGTGCACCGAGGGTGAGGAGAAGACGGGCCGAGGCCAGAGCGCGATGGACTGCGAGAGGTTCGAGGAACATCTGATGGACGATCTCTACGGCGAGCTCGACGAGCTCACCGCGGCGTCCATGCGGCGCCACGCCGAGGGGTGTGGGCGCTGCGCGGCCCTGCACGACGGGCTGCGCGCCACGATGCAGATCGCCGTCTTGCCCCTCGAGGAGCCGAGCCCCGAGCTCGAGGAGCGCCTGCTCGCCGCGGCCGACCGCGCCGCGCGCCCCGCCCCCATCCACCGGCGCCTGCTGCGCGCGCTGTCGTGGGCCGGCAGCCACGCGATGCGGCCCCAGCTCGCGATGGCGGCCTTGCTCATGCTCGTGCTCGGCTCGAGCCTGCTCTTGCTGCGCGCTCGCGGGGGCGGCGTCGGGGTGACGCCGGTGTCGGTGTCCGAGCGCGGGGAGCCGAACGCCCCGGCGCGCGAGCCCCGTGCCGCGAGCGCCCCCCCGGCGCCCGCGCAGAGCCTCGCGCCCGCCGCGACGAGCGGCGCCGGCGCCGACAAGCGGGCCGAGCCGCGCGACGAGGAAAAGCCGCTCGCCGCGGCGAGCGCGAGCGCGCCGGTGGGCCCGGACGAGATCTTCGACCGCGGGCTGGCGAACTACCGCGCCGGCAACCATCAGGTGGCGCAGCAGGACTTCGCGGAGGCGGAGCGCGCCGGCGGACCGAACGCCGCGAACGCGGCGCTCTACCAGGCCCGGGCGGTGCGGTCGCAGGCGGGCTGCAGCGCGGCGGTGCCGTACTACAACGCCGTCCGCGACCGCTACGGGGCGAGCCCCGCCTCGGCCGACGCGACCTGGGAGCAGGCCGCCTGTCAGAACGCCGTCGGGGACGTGAACGAGGCGCGCAAGCTCTGGCTCGCCCTGCGCAACAACGACGACTACCGCAAGCGCGCCGATCAGGAGCTCGCGGCGAACGCGCCACCGGCCACGGCGACGACCGGTGGGGGTGCCGCGGGCGGCAAGGCGGCACCCGCGGCCCCGGCGGCGGCGCCGCCCGCCACCGGCGCGAGCCAGCAGGGCGCCCACGCGCGCGACGCGTACGAGCCGAGCCAGTCGTTCTGAGCCGCGCCGCCGGGCACGCCTTTCGCTGTCCCCGGGCAGCGCGAGCCGTTACATTAGGCCCATGCGCTCCAAGCTGCTTGTCGGCCTGTGCTGCTCCGCGCCCGCCGTCGTCCTGGCCTCCGCGTGCTTCGAGCGCGCGAGCAGCATCGCGCTCGGGATGCGCGCGCCCCAGGGCCTGCTCGACACCGCCACGCGGATCGAGCTGCGCGTGTTCGACGAGGCCGACGATTACGGCATCTACTGCAACGGCCCGGCGCTCGTGGGCGAGGCGCCCGACGACACCGTGCTCACCTTCGACCTGCAGCAGGGCGGCTGCGCCTCGGGCGCGAGCTGGTGCCGCGAGATCGCCGTCGACAAGGACGACACGCGCAAGGTCTTCTACGTCGTCGCCACGGGGGCGGCGGGCCCGCTCGCCGAGGGCTGCGCCGAGGCGGTGGTCGACAAGGACCCGCTCGAGGTGAACATCACGGTCCAGCGCTTCAACCCGCCCAAGTGCTGCAACAACGGCCAGATCGAGGTCGGCGAGCAGTGCGACGCGGGCAACCTCGGCGCGCTGCCGGCGTGCGGCGGGGTCGTCGCCGATGCCGTGTGCGATCCGGACTGTCAGGCCCACGAGATCCTGCTCACGATCGACAACCCGTCCCCGCCCTATCCCGACGTCCAGAACAAGCTCATGAACGGGCCGCCGGGCAGCAAGAGCGAGCTCGCGATGGCCTTCTCGGGCAGCGCCGGCGCGATGATGCCCGGGGCGCTGCGCGCGGTGTACACCGACACCTACTGGGCGAGCGGCGGGTTCGACATCGACCTGCGCGCGCTCGACGCCTCGCTCTACCCCTTCTCGACCACGGCGTCCGCCCCCCTCAAGTTCTACTCGGGGCAGCTCCGCCTGCCGTCGACCGGGTCGTGTTCGGGCACGCTCACCCAGTCGTCGGGGCGCATCAACGCCCAGAAGACGCCCGCCATCGCCAGCGTGTCCGCCGACACGGTGCTCGTGGCGTACGCGAGCGACGAGGTCGTGAAGAACCGCTTCGACGTGTGGCTGAGCGTCGAGAACGAGCTCGGCTGCGCGCCGCTCGACCCGGTCCAGGTCAACGTCGACACGAGCATCACCATCGCCGACCCGGACGTCGCCCAGGGCCCCGCGAGCACCGCGCTCGTCGTGTGGCGCTCGGGGGCGGCCCTGCGCGGCCGCATCCGCAACGCCGACGGCAGCTTCTCGCCCGCGGCGAGCGATCTCGACCTCGGCGGCATCGCGCAGACCGCTCGCCCCCGCGTGTCGGGGAGCGCCAGCGGCTGGCTCGTGGTGCGTGGCGGTGTCGGCGACGGCGATCCGGACGGCATCGTCCTCACCCGCGTGTCGGCGGCGGGCTCGGTGGTCGACGAGTCGCGCATCAACGCCAAGACGAACGGCCTGCAGGATCAACCCGACGTCGCCGTGCTCGAGGACGGGCGCAGCTGCGCCGTGTGGCGCTCGGACAACGTCGTCATGTTCCAGCGCTTCACGGCGACCGGCGGTCCGCTCGCGGGCGATCAGAACCTCCCGCTGCAGGTCACGGCCCCGGCGCCCGCCTCCGAGCCGGTGATCGAACGCGCCGGCGGGTTCTTCGCGGCGGCCTGGGGTGCGCCCGATGGCACGGTGTGGGCGCGCTACATCGGCGGCACCGACTCCTTCGGCTACAACCCGGTCACCGGGCAGAACGGCGACTTCAAGGCCTCGCACCCCGCGGTCGAGCTCGCGCTCGGCACGGGCGGCCAGCGCTCGCGACCGGCCATCGCCGTCGCCGGCTACGTCGTCTTCGGCTGGCAGGACGTCTCGCCCGAGCATCCGGGCCTCTACGTGCGGCGCTTCCCGCTGCCGCAGCAGTGACGTCGGCGCCTCAGTTCGTCGCGGTGGGGTCGCTGGAGGGGTCGGTGCGCAGGTAGGCGATCGTCTTGACGACCTCGACGAGGCGCTCGCGCTGCTCGGGCGTGAGGTCCACGAACATGATGCCCATGCCCGGGTTCAGGTTGTCGCCGAGCGGCTTCACCTCGTTCACCCACTGAACCCGGCCACGCAGCACGAAGGGCAGGTTCTCGCCGTGCGGCGCGAAGCGCAGCGCGAGCAGGCGCCCCACCGGCAAGGGCTCGGTCGTCTGCACGAAGATCCCGAGCGCCGAGATGTTGGTGATCGACGCGAAGAGGAAGTTGTCGTCCGTCTCGCAGTCGACGGCCCACATGACGTCGACGCGCTCGGCCGAGCGCTTCTCGCTGCCGGGGGGTTGGCTCTCGCGGCCCCGGGCGACCTCGCTCTGCGTCTCGGCGAGCGCTCCCCGCGCACCCGGCGGTCGGTCGGAGTCGCGGCCAGCGCTCATGCCTAGCGAGTATCGTGGTTCGGAGGCCGCGTCGAGTGTCGCGAACCGCGACGGCGTGCCGCCCGGCGCTCAGCGCACCACGAGCTCGCCGCCGTCGACGCGGTTGTCCTGGTGCGCGCCGCGCGTGACGGCGTAGCGCTCGTTGCCGATGAAGAAGCCGTAGTAGATGCGGTAACGCCCGGGCGTGAAGTTCGCGTCGAGATCGAGCTCGTAGTCGTCGCACACGACGTCGCCCGGTTGCCACAGGCTGACGCGGTAGCGCCCGCCGAGCACGTCGTGGTCGCCGTTGTGGCGCAGGCCCCCGCCGTCGACGTGCAGGAATGCCTTCCAGGAGCGCGTGATGGGCCGGAGCACGCGGTAGTAGAAGCGCAGGTGGTAGGCCCGCTGCGGCACCACCGCGGCGACGAGCGCGCCATCGTCGTCGCGCACCTCCCAGCCGAGCGCCTCGAGCTCGTCCTCGAAGCGCGCGTCGACCGGGTGCGCGAGCTCGGCCGGCTCGGGCACCACGAGCTGTTCGAGGTAGCTCTGGTTGGGCGCCTCGCCGAGCTCGTTCGACGCGAGCAGGAACTGACTCGAGCGCGCGTCGAGCACCGGTAGGTTCTCCGCGCGCGCCCGGCGGTGCAGGGCGTTGAGGTCGGGCAGATCGAGCGCGCGCACGACGAGCCAGCGCCGCTCCGAGGCATCGGCGACGAGCCAGCGGTAGGCCGCCGTGGCATTGCCGTGCGCCACGACGTCGTCGCCGCGCGCGTAGTAGCGGGCCGCACGCGGCGACACGCCCACGACGCCGAGCGGCTCGCCGACGGCGTGGAGCCGGTCGTAGCTCTCGAACATCTCCTTCGGCGAGATCTGCGCCGCGAGGCCGGGGTAGTAGCCGAAGCAGAGCAGGCCGCCCGCGAACAGGCCGCCTAGGAGGACGCCGGCGGTGCGCGGCAGCCTGAGCACGCGCAGGCCGGCGGCGTAGGCGAAGCGCACGAGGTCCCACGCCACCGGCACGCCGGCGGCCGCGACGGGCAGCTCCCACCAGAGGTTGAGCCCGTAGCGGGTGAAGGTGCTCGGCAGCCGCAGGACCGCCGCCCACTCGAGCCGCCGGCCCACGAAGAGCATGGCGCCGAGCCCGACGAGCGCCGCCTCGACGACCAGGACACCGAACACGAAGTTGCCGCGCCACAGCCCGCCGAGCGTGCGGAGAGCCGCCTCGTAGCTCGCGCGCCGCTCGCGCAGGTAGCGCCGCAAGCCGGGCTCGGGGCCGCGCTCCGCGAAGCACAGGCCCACGGCGACCGCGAAGCCGGCCGCCGCCGCCGCCATGTACCGGGCCGCGGCGGGCTCGTAGAGCTTCGGGAAGTCGCGCTCCGCGACCGCGAAGGCGCTGAAGGCCTTGCTCGGCGTCGTGAGAAAGTCGACGCACAGGACCCCGACGAACAGCACCGTCCCGAGCGACACGAGCGGCGACGGCGGCGCACCGCGCTCGAGATCGACCAGCGCGAGCGCGATCACGGCGGCGCAGAGGGCCGGGCCCGCGTACGCGAGGTGGCCCGCGTAGGGGCCGAGCCACGCGTGCGCGGCGAAGGCAGCCGCGACACCGGCGACGAGCAGGGCCCGCAGGCCGAGCTCGCGCTCGCGTGCGGCCGCATCGAGCTCGGGCGGCAAGGCGAGGAGGCGCCCGAACGCGAAGGGCAAGAACGCGCTCCACGGGTAGAGCGCGTGGCCGAGCTCGCGCAGCGGCAGATCGAAGGTCGCTTCCACCGGGGGTCGCGCCAGAAAGGCGAAGCCGAGGACGCGCGCGACCGGCTCCTCGGCGAGCCGGTCGCCGAGGAGCTTGCCGAGCTTGCCGAAGCCGGCCTTGCGCAGCACCTCGGTCCCCTCGGCCACGGCCACGAGCTCGCCGAGGCGTGCCCAGGCGAGAGCGACCGCACCGATGGTGAGGGCGAGCGCACCGACCCCGACGACGTCGAAGCGCGCGCCCCGACGTCCCGAGAAGCGCAGGGCCAGCCACGCGATCCCGACCGCGAGCGCCGGGGCGGCGACCCCGAGGACGGCGCCCCGCGCGAGGAAGCCGGCCGCGCAGCCGCCGAGCCCGAGCAGCACCCACGCGGTCGTCCACGCGGCGCCCCCCCGCTCGAGCAGGGCGCCGCCGAGCCCGCACACGGCCGCCGCGAACGCCGCGAGCGTGACCGCGTCGCCGAGCATGGTGCGCGCCTGCATGAAGTAGAGCGGCATGGTCGAGAGCGCCACGACCCCGTAGAGCGCGGCGCGCGGCGACACGAAGCGCCGGAGGAAGAGGTAGAGGACGAGCGCCCCCGTGAGCGCCCAGGCCCCGAGCGGCAGCCGGCCCGCGTAGTCGCGCAGGCCGAAGAGCCGGAAGCCGAGCGCCATCGACGTGAAGCCGAGCTCGCCCGCGCCGAGGTCGGTGAGCGTCGGTCCGCTCGCTGCCTGTCCGGCCCCGGGCGCCGCCTCCCCCACCCCGGGCGCCGCCTCCGCGCCGTCCGCGGGCGCTGCCTCCGCGCCGTCCGCGCGCGGCCGGCACCCCGTGCCGTCCTCGGGGATGCGCAGCTCCTCGCGGTCGAACAGCTGGGCCGCGAGGCAGCGGGCGTGCTCGCTCCGCTCGAGCTCGTGGGGGTCCCACACGCCGCTCCGGCTCGCGCTCGCGAGCAGGAAGGCAGCCGCGACGGCGACCGCGGCGAGCAGGAACGCGAGCTTCTTCTTCGGCGACATGCGCTCTGCCGCACGCGGCCTCCGCGGCGCGCGACCGCCCGTTCTTAGCCCCACGGCGCCGAAGTTCCTAGCGAGCTAGCGCCGCGGCGCGCCCCGACCCTCGACCTTCGACCTTCGACTTTCGACTACGTGCCCTGCCCGGTGTAGGTTCCCGCCCATGGATGGAGCTCGTTCGCAGGGCCCGCGCGTCCTCGTCGTGGGCTGCGGGGGCGTCGGAGGCATCGTGTGCGCGGGGCTCCTGGAGCAGGGCTTCGACGTGACGCCGCTCACGCGCAACCCTCTCATCGCCGACGCCGTGAACACGCACGGCTTCCGGGTGCGCGGCGAGGGCGCCGGGACGGTGCCGGGGCGCGCCGTCACGCGCCTGCGCGCGGGCGACCGCTTCGAGCTCGTGCTTCTCTGCACGCAACCGACCGAGGTCGAGGAGGCCGCGCGCCAGACCGTCCCCTACCTCGCCGCCGACGGCTGGATGGTGTGCCTGCAGAACGGCCTCTGCGAGCCGCGCGTCGCCCCGATCGCGGGCGCAGGCCGCACGGCGGGCGCCATCGTGTCGTGGGGCGCGACGATGGTCGAGGCGGGGATCTACGACCGCACGAGCGCCGGCGGCTTCGTCGTCGGGGCCTACGCCGAGCCCTCCCCGACCGGCGGCGCCACGGGCGAGCTCGAAGTCACCGCGCCACCGACGGGCCGCCCCGAGCTCCTCGCCGAGCTCGGCCGCAGGCTCGAGTGCGTGGGCCCCGTGACGATGACCGAGAACCTCGCCGGCGCGCGCTGGAGCAAGCTCGCGCTCAACTGCGCCATCTCGAGCCTCGGCACCGTGGGCGGCGACCGGCTGGGCCCGCTCCTGCGCCAGCGCCATGTGCGCCGGCTCGCCCTCGAGGTCATGACCGAGGCCGTGGCGGTCGCCCGCGCCGAGGGCGTGCGCCTCGAGAAGGTGGCGGGCACGCTCGATCTCGAGTGGATCGCGCTCACGGACGCCGAGCGCGCGGCCGCCGTCGGCTCGCCGAGCCTCGTCGCCAAGCACGCGCTCCTGCTCGCGGTCGGCGCGCGCTACCGGCGCCTGCGCTCCTCGATGCTGGCCGCCCTCGAGCGCGGCCGGCCGCCCGCGGTCGATTTCCTGAACGGCGAGGTCGCCACGCGCGGCGCGCGCCACGGCATCCCGACGCCCGTGAACGACGCGCTCCGCAGCGAGATCCTCCTCATGGCGCGCGGCAAGCGCCAGCCCGGAACGGCGACGCTGCGCGCGCTCTTCGACGGCACGCGGGCGGCGGTGGGTCCGGGGCCCGCGTTCGTGCCCACCGAGGTCGTCGGTGCTCCGTCCTCCGCCGTGAGCCAACCGGAAGAGGCCGGTCGCGAGGCGGAGGCCCTCGGTGCGTCGCCGCTCGCCCCACCGCTCGCGCCACCGCTCGCCGCGGAGAGCGCCGAGCCGGAGCCGCCCGGAGCGCACGAGGAGCCGGGAGCACCGACGCCCGACGCCCGCCCGACGCCTGACGCTCCGGATCGTGCGGTAGACTGACGGGCATGTCGTCCGCCGCCCCGACGCGGTTCACCGCCGCCGAGTACCTCGCGCTCGAGAAGGCGAGCACGACCAAGCACGAGCTCGTCGACGGCGCCATCCTCGCGATGGCCGGGGCGCGGCCGCCCCACAACATCCTTGCTGCGAACGTCACCATGGCCGTCGGGCCCCTGGCGCGCGCGCACGGGTGCGTGACGATGACGAGCGATCAGCGCGTGCACGTGCCCGCGACCGGCCTCTACACCTACCCGGACGTGACGGTGGCGTGCGGCGAGCGCCGCTACGACGACGGAGATCCGCCGTCGCTCCTCAACCCGACGATCCTGGTCGAGGTCACGAGCGACTCGACCGAGGACTTCGACCGCGGCAAGAAGTTCCTGCACTACCAGGCGATCCGCGAGCTCCGCGAGTACGTCCTCGTCTCGCACCGCGAGCGGCGCATCGACCACTACCACCGGGTCGACCAAGGCGAGTGGCACCTGACGACGCGCACGGGCGAGGCCGAACGGGTGGAGCTGCCGTCCCTCGGTGGCTCCGTCCTCGTCGCGGACGTCTACGGCGACGTCGCGCTCGACGAAGGCTCCGCCTGACGGCGCGAGCCCCCGTCGGGGGCGGCCGCGGAAATGTCCCTGAGCGCGCCGGCTGCCTCTTCCCTACCCCGGCTCTCCCGGCCCGAGCGCGTCGAGGCGCTGGCGGTACAGCCCACCGAAGTCCTCGAACAGGTGGAACCACACCTCGTCGCCGTCGAGGTACGTGACCTCGGGCACGTGGCCAAGGCGACCGAGGAACGTGCGCCAGTGGCGTAGATCGCTCAGGCGGTAGACATGCAGGCTGAGGTCGCCGTCGTTCGGGGGCGGAAGGGACGCGACGAAGGCCACGTACCCTCCCCCTACCGCGACCGGCGTCAGGGTGAAGTGCGGCATGTGCGGCACGAGCACGCGCTTCGCGGGAACGAGCCCGCCCGGCGTCGTGGCGAAAGGGCTCGTCCAGAGCTCCGCCTCGTCGACCAGGGAGTTGGTCATGTCGCCGATGCTCGTCCGGATCCAGGCGATGGTGTCGCCATCGCTGCCGATGCCGAGCGTCACGACGCCGGGCGCGTCCACGATGCCGACGAGCGCGCTGCCGTTCTCCCGGGCCCACATGGCGACGTTGGGCGTCACCGAGCCCCCGACGCACGGCACGAAGCCGACGCCGTCGCGGCCCCGCACCGGAAGGAGCTTGCCGAGCCCGCCGCACGGTGGGTGGAGCAGCCCGAAGGCGTCCGTGAGCTGGTCGAACAGCACCACCTGGTGCGACTCGAGCTGAACGAGGAGGAAGCTGTCGTTGCCCTGCGCGTTGAGGCTGAGCGTGTGGAACGGCACGACCGCTGCGTCGTCGAGATCCGCGAGCTCGTCGTAACGACCCTGGAGGTAGGTCTGCGACAGCGTGACGCCGTCCCCGTAGCTCAGGGCCTGGAGCCAGACCTTCTCGCGGCCGAGGATCGGAGTTCCGACGTCGCAGTTGTCGTCGCGATGGCGCATGGCGAAAAGGGGCGTCCCGTCGCGGTCGAACACGACTGCACGCCGCCGGCCGAACTCGCTCTCCGGCAGCTGCCAGATCTGCTGCATGCCGACGCGATAGCCCATGTGGTCGCGAACGACGCTCGCGTTGAACCAGAGCGGCAGCAGGTTGCCGACGGGCCAGTCGACCTTCATCTGGCGGCAACCGTGCGTCTTCTCGGGCAGGTCGCGGCACGGCTCCCACGCGAGGCGCGGCGCCGCGAGCCATGGTTGTTCGGCGTACTCGACGTAGCAGCTGTGAGTCCACTTGACCGGTGCCCAGCAGCTCTCCTCGGTCGGGCTCCACGCCGTGGCCGCCGGCGGCACGCAAGGGGGCGGCCCAGCGTCGGGCGTCGCGTCGCCATCCCGACCGGCGTCGACCGCGAGAGGTACGCCGTGCCGCGACACGTCGCCGCTCGCGCAGGCGACGTAGGCACAGGTCCCGAGGACGCCGCAGCCCACGAGAGCCGGCCAACGGAGCACGCGCCCCGAACGACGAGCCCGCTTCATGGCGCCGCGAAGAACTGAGGCCGCCACGGTGGCGGCGGCATCTGGAACGCGTCGACCGCGAGCGTGGCCAGGCGCCCACCGGAGGGGTGCGCCACCACGAGCGTGAGCGCCGAGTAGCCTGCGATGGGCTCCGCGACGAGGCGCTCAGCGAGGTGCGCCACGCCGCGAAAGGTCGGCCGGCTCCAGAAGTCGAGATCGATGCGCGCGACCATCGTGCAACGCTGTGCATCCACGCCGTGCCCGTAGCCATAGGCGTTGCCGAGGCCGCGTCCGGGCCCCGCCTCGTGACCACCGCCGTGACCGTGGCCGCCGCTGCCGTCGGCGCCCTCGTGCGGGCCGTGCCCTCGGCCGTGACCAACCCCGTGACCTTGGCCGTTGCCATGGCCGTTGCCATGGCCGTTGCCATGGTTGTCGTCGGCCCCGTCGCCGACGTCGTCATCGCCGCCGCCACGAGGCCGCTCGCCCGAGCAACCGCTCTCTGCGCCTTCTTTCGTGGCCGCAAAGTAGAGCTCGCCCGCCTCGCCCGCCACGAGCCAGCTCCGCGCGTACCCAGACCATGCCCCTGGCAGCGCACCGACGGTCTCCACGCCGGTCCGTGGGCGCCACCGTCGGAGGGCGACGACGTCACCGACGCGATCGACGAGATACACAGCCGCATCCTCGAAGTGGTAGGCGGCACCGAGCACCGCGCCCGGACGCTGCGCCTCGGGCAGCGGGTACTCGAGCCAGTGGTTGACGTCGACGTCGAGCGACCAGGCCGACGCATTGCGCACGCCGTCGGGTGTCCCGTCCACGGTGCCGCCCAGCACGGCCACGGTGCGGAGCGTCCCGCTCAGGACCACCGCCTCGTTGCCGAGCAGCGTCGGCGTCCCGCCACCCGTCGCGCGCGGCAGCAGGGATGGCGGCTCCGCGAACGACTGGCTGGTCAGCTCCTTCGCAACCGTGACCGTGCCGTCGAGCGCCACGCCGCGCAGCAGCCTGCCGCCGGGCCTCTTCTGGTCGTTCAGTCGGCCGAGCGGCTCGGACGCAGGCACGAAGCGCAGCACGCCGGCCGCGAAAGCTGCGTAGAGCTCCCGCGTGCCCTGCGCGACGGCGCGATCGGGCGCGAGGCCGGTCTCGGTAGCCGCGTACATGAGAGGATCGTTCGGCAGCGCCCGCAGGCGCGTCGCACCCTCGGGACACCCCGGGCAGAACTTCGCGATGTGCCACTCGATGTCGCTGGCGAGGATCTGCGTCGGCCCCTGGACCCTGAGCTCAGCGGATGCGTTCGCGGGTGCGTACGTGTGACCGAAGCGCG
>JADLAB010000006.1 GCA_020848455.1 Polyangiaceae bacterium | reverse complement strand
GTGGCCGAAGACCGAGAACTTCTGGGTTCGCCCGCCCGTTCGCTGGTACGCTCCCGCGACGGCGATGCAGATCCTCTCGCTGTGCCCTTTGCCGGTGGCGCACCTCTACTGGCGTCCTCGGCGCGGCGCGGTCGCGCTCACCGTGGTGTGCAAGGCGACCTACGACCTGTTGCCCGGAGAGGCGCGCCTCGCGCAGCAGCAGGACTACCCGAACGAGGACGACAACCACTGGAACGACGACCCGAAGGCGAGCCTCTACTCGCCGAGCGATCTGGCGCCGTTCAAGCCGCGCGCCGACGTGCTGCTGGTGGGCAGCGCCTTCGCGCCCAAGGACAAGCCGGCGCGCACGCTCATGACGCGCATCGTCGTCGGCACGGTCGACAAGACCATCGAGGTGACGCGCGATCGGCACTGGACGCAGGCCGGTGAGCTCGTCGAGGGCAAGCGCTTCGTGCAGATGCCGCTCCGGTGGGAGCGCGCGGCCGGGGGGCCCGACTCGGCGAACCCCGTCGGGGTCGATCGCTACGGCGAGCGCGACGCGTACGGGCGCCTGCTCGCGCCGAACCTCCAGCCGCCCGGCGTGAACGTGACGACCCCGACCGACGCCGTCGATCCGGTGTGCTTCGGTCCCATCGCACAGGACTGGCCGTTGCGGCGCGCGCTGCTCGGGCGACCCGCCGCGGCCTGGTCGCGCCGGGCCTGGAACGCGGAGGTCCTGCCGACCGACATCGACGGCGCCTACTTCAACGCCGCGCCGCCCGACCAGCGCGTCGAGGAGATCCGCCCGAACGAGCGCATGCTGCTCGAGTTCCTGCACCCCGACGAGCCGCACCTCGTCACGCAGCTACCCGGCCTCCGGCCCCGCGCGTACATCGAGCGCGCGGGCGCCGTCCGCGAGCTGCCGCTGCGCGGCGACACCCTGTGGATCGACACCGATCGCGCCGTGTGCTGCGTCACCTGGCGCGGGCGCGTGGAGCTCGAGAGCGAGCACGAGGCCGGCCGCGTGCTCGTCGCGCTCGAGGAGCCGGGCAAGGCGCTCGGCTGGCCCGAGGTGCAGAAGCTCGTCGCCGAGCACGACGCGCGCGGCGCGGCCCCGCAGGCCGCCCCGAAGCCCGGGCCAGACGTCTCGCGCACCGACCCGCTCGGCGAGCGCATCGATCCCGTACGCGCACGCCCGAGCTTCCCGCGCGCCGCCCCGGACCGCGAGGCCACGGCCGTCGGTGCGATGCGCCCGGCACCCCAGAACACGCCGCTGCCCTTCATGCACCGCGCCGTGCCGCCGCCGGCGGCGCCGCCGCCCTCCGGGACCCCCGACTCGTCACGGCGGGAGGCGCAGAAGACCGGCGGGCTGCCCGTCATGCATCCCGACGACCGGTCGCCGGCGTGGCTCATGCACTCCGTCGTCACGCAGGCGCCGCCCGAGCTGCGCGCGCTCGGCCAGAAGCCGCCGCCGCCGCCCGTGCCCCCGCCGCCGCCGCCCCCGATCTCCTCCGGGGCGCCGATGTCCGCGCCGGTGCCTCCCGCCCCGGTGTCGTCCCCCGGCTTCGCACCCCCCGTGCCCTCGGCCGTGCCGACGCCTCCCCACGCGGCCCACCCGGGGTCGATGGGCGCGCCGTCGCCGCTCGGCGGCCTCGGTGCGCCACCGCTCGGCGGCCCGAGCCCGGGCGCGGCCGCCGCGGCGAGCCCCTGGGCGGCGGGTGCGCTCGGCGCCGACGCTGCGGCGCCCGAGCTCGCCTCGCCCCAGGCCCCGACGAACGGCTACGAGCCTCTCACGCCGCGGCCCGGGCCGGCTCCCATGCCCCCGGCGCCCGCGATCGTGCCGGGTGCCTCGCACGTGCCCGGCATGCCGGGGCTCGTGCCGCCCGCCGCGATGCCGATGGTGCGCCCCCTCGCCGGCATGCCGGCCCCGATGACGGAGCCGCCGCCCGCCGAGGCCCCGCGCGACGAGGCGGTGGCGGCCGTTGCCGCACGGCCGATGGCGCGCGAGATCGTCGAGCTCATCTGGTACGACGAGGCGAGCGTCGACAAGATCCGAAGGGCGCGCGAGTGGGCTCCCATCCTCGCCGAGCTGAACCCGCCGGCGCCGCCCGCCGACCCGCTCGACTTCGACTCGCCGCCGCCGCCCGAGACGCCGCCCGAGCTGCGCGCCGAGCGGGACGTCGTCGGGATCATGACGCGCGCCCGGCCGATCACCGGCGCGGACCTGCACCGCGTCATGCTCGAGGCGGTCGACGAGAGCGGCCACTTCGAGCCGCCCGTCGCGCTCATCGGCGGCAAGCTCTTCTTCCCCTTCGACCCCGTCGAGGCGCTGCAGGCGACGGTGACGGCGGTCACGCCGCTCGTCGCCGGCGACAAGCTGCTGCAGGAGACGCTCGACACGGCGCGCGAGCTCATGGCGACGCCGTGGATCCACAACTCGGGCGAGGTCGCCGACAACATGACCCAGCGCGTGCGCGAGACCTTCAAGAAGGGTCCGCGCAAGGTCGCCCCGAGCTACCTCGAGGACCTCACCGAGCGCATCCTGCTCGAGCAGCGCAAGTACCAGAAGCGCAAGGTCTTCGGCAAGGAGTGGATCCGCGCCCTGCTCACGCCCTCGCTCGGCCGCACGCAGATCCCGACCTACCTGCCGCTCGCGCTCGCCGAGGAGCTGCCCATGTTCGTGGCCTTCCCCGCGCGCCTGCTCGTCGAGGCGCACGTGCAGCAGGACCAGTACGAGGGCGAGGACAAGGCGCTGAAGGTCGTGGCGCTCGGGCGCGTGGTGACGTTCTCGCGCAGCGGCTGAGGCGGCTCGCGCGCGGCGCGCGGTGTCGGGTCGCGCTCAGCGCACGACGTCGCGGCAGCACCGGAACCCGAGGTGGTAGTTCGAGTGGTTCCGGCCCTCGTTGTCGTGCCACGCGGGGGCGCGCCAGCGACAGTCGTCCTTGTGGGCCTCGAGCTTCTGGAAGATGAACCAGCTGCCCTTCATCTCGGGCACGCCGAAGCCGCCGCGCGCGCCGAGCTCCTCCGGCTTGCGCGGCAGGAGCATGTGCTCGGCCGCGTTGCCGTGCAGATCGTAGACCCCGAAGGGGCTGCGGCACGCGGGGAAGGCGCCGGCGGGCGAGGTGTTGGAGCCGCAGTGGCGAAAGCTCGGGGCGTCGCAGCCCTTGGACTTCTGGCTCTGCGTGGCGCACTTGGCGTGGTCCTTCTCGGTCCCGTAGGCCCAGCGGATCTCGCGGTGCAGGTTGTGCAGCCCTTGCATCGTCTGGCGCGGGCGGCCGAAGGCGTACTCGTCCTCGGGTGCGTGCACGGCCCCGGCGCACGCGCCCTCCCACTCGTGCGCGTCGCACAGGCGCTTGCCGAGCGCCTGGCACAGCGCCTGCGCCTGCGCCGTCGTGACCCAGGTGACGGGGTACTCGCAGGGCAGGCCGGGGAACTCGTAGCGGTCGATGCACACGCGCGCGCTCGACTCGTCCTCGACCGCCGGGTCCCATACGGGTGTCATGAACGGCGCGCCGCAGGCGGGCTTCTTCTCGTCCTTCACCTCGGCGGCGCGCCGGCGCTCGGCGCACTCCAGGCGCGTCAAGGGGTGGCGCGTCACCGCCGGGTTGCCCTGGCCCATCATCTTCGAGGAGGCCATGAGCGCCGCGACGGCCGCGGCGCCCTCGTCGCCGACGACGCCGAGCGCGCGCATGCGGCGCACCATCGCCGCGCGCTGCTCGGGGAGCGTCGCCGGCTCGAGATCGGCCTCGGGCAGCTCGTCCGACTCGTACTCGACGGGCGGTGGCGGCGCGGCGCTCGGTGCCGGACCCGCGCCGCTCGCGCTCGGCGCCGCGGGCGCGCCGGATGCGGTCGTCGGCTCGTCGGTGCGGGTCGCGGCGTGGGCCCGATCGTCCGCGGGCTCGCACGCCGCGAGCGCGAGCGCGAGCAGCGCGGCCGACGCGACACGCGCGGCGTCGAGCCGGCCGCGGGCCACGTTCTCACGGGCTCCTCGGCCCCGACCACGCGCGAACGACAAGGTGAGCGATCTCCAGCGCCGACCGCGGGCAAGCGCTCGCGGCGGCCACGCCCTCTGCATAGCCTCTCGCGCCGACGCGTCAACTCGACGCCTCACGGCCCCTGCCCGCGGACCGCGGCGCCGTGAGATACTCGCGGCATGTCGCGCCTGCCCATCCTCTCGCCAACGCTCGTGGCGCTCGCGGCGTTCCTCGTGTCCGGCCGAGCCGCGGCCGTCGACTACGTGGTCGACCCGCTCACCGACGCCGCCTTCGCGGGGCGAGGCTCGCAGGGCGGCGTCTTCTCGGCGGCCGGCTTCACCACCGTCGGCGAGGCCGACGCCTTCTGGTACGAGATCCCGGACGCGCTGCCGTCCGGACGCATCGAGTACACGGTCGAGGGCCTCTCGGTCGGCGGCACCCTGTCCGGCACCGACCACGACATCCTCACGATGTACCAGGCGCCGAGCGGCGTCGGCGAGCCGGTCGCGTACAGCCCCTACTTTCGCAACAACGACTTCAAGGCCTTCACGCGCATCTTCGGCTCGCTCGAGCCCGGGCGCGGCGGCGCGATGAAGCTCGAGCTCGCGTTCTGCCCGCGCGGCGACCCCTGGTACCACGACACGCCCTGCGAGCCGTCGTGCGACCGGAGCGGCCTCGCGTACGCGAACGGCTCACCCACCGACGTCGGCTGGGACCCGGCCGTCGCGTACCGCATGGTGCTCGAGTGGGGGGGGGTGGCATCCGCTTCGCGCGCGACGGCGTGACGCTCGGCACCGTGGGCTACCCGGGCGAGTACGCGCCCCAGCCCCTGCGCGTGCGCTTCGGCTCGCCGCGCCACGACGGCGTCTACCCGGGGCTCGCGTTCATGCCGCACGGCATCACCTTCCGCGACGTGCTCGTGACCGGCACGCCCGGCACGATGACGCCCGTGTGCGCGGCCGAGGTCCCCGACGGTGGCGTGCCCGACGGGGGCAGCGGCGGCTCCGCGCCCGTCGACGGCGGCATCTCGACCGGCAGCTACGACGTGCTCGCGGACGTGACCGCCGCGAGCTGGGAGCCGGGCGTCTTTCCCGACGTCGGCGATCTCAACGTCGAGGGTGACGGCGCGAGTCCGCAGGCCATCGTCTACCTGCGCTTCCCGGCGCTCGCGGGCACGGTGACGCACGCCGTGTTGCGCGTGCACGCTCAGGCGATCGCCTCGGCCGCCGGTGGCTCGGGCGAGGTGTGCGCCGTCGCGGACGACAGCTGGGACGAGAACACCCTCACCTGGGCGACCCGCCCCGCGGTCGGCGCGTGCACCGGCGCCACGACGGCGGTCGATCCCGACACCGACGTCGCCTGGGACGTGACCTCGCTCGTGACGAGCGGCGCGCACGTGAACCTCGCCATCGTGTCGCGCGATCCGGACGGCGCGCACTTCCTCTCGAAGGAGAGCGGCGGCGTCGGGCAGGGGCCGAAGCTCGTCGTCGAGCTCGGACCCGCCGGCACGGGCGGCACGGGCGGTGCCGGCACGGGCGGCAGCGGCACCGGGGCCGGCAGCGGCACGGGTGGCAGCGGCACGGGCGCGGGCCCCGCGGGAGGCGCGCCCGCCGAGGAGACGAGGGGCGGCTGCGGTTGCCGCACGACGGGTGACGAGAACACGGCGCTCGGCGCGGCGGCCCTCGCCGCGGCGCTCGGGCTCGGGGCGCGCGTCGGGCGCCGGCGCCGCCGTGCTGCGACGGGGAAAGGGAGAGGCTCGACACCATGATGGGACACCCGACCCGCGCGCTCGCGCTCGTCGCGCTCGTCGCGCTCGGCGCGGCCGCGCTCGCCTGCAGCGATGGCTCGAACGGCACGAACGGGACGACGAGCACGACGACGACCGCGACCACGAGCACGACGACCTCGAGCACGAGCTCGAGCAGCACGAGCTCGACCACGAGCACGACGACCGGCGCGGGCGGTGGCCTGCCGGCGTACGCGACCTTCCACCTCAACTACACGCAGACCAAGGATTGGCCGAAGTGCGCCGAGCGCGACTTCGTCGTGTTCGACGGGCTCGAGACCCCGGCCGCCGACATCGCGCAGTGCCGCGGCATGGGCGCGAAGCTGCTCTGCTACTTCTCGTCGCAGTACGAGGAGTGGCGCGCCGACGCCGGGAGCTTCGGCGCGCTCACGGGGCCGCTCGACGGCTGGCCGGGCGAGCAATGGGTCGATCCCGCCGACCCGGCCAACCTCGCCGTCATGATCGCGCGCCTCGATGCGCTCGCGCAGAAGGGCTGCGATGGCGTCGACGTCGACAACGTCGACCACGCGGGCCACGAGAGCTACGTGCTCGCGATCTACGCCGCTGCCCGGGCCCGCGGGCTGCTCGTGTCGCAGAAGAACGCCATCGAGAGCATCGGGCTCTTCTGGGACGCGGTCGATCTCTACCAGAACGAGCAGTGCCAGGAGTACGCCGAGTGCGACGCCTACGCGGGCCTCGGCCGGCCCGTCTACAACATCGAGTACACGCCGTGCCAGACGATCGCGGGCCTCTACTCGCACCGAAAGGACATGCAGGCGATGGACGCCTGGGAGCAGGCGTGCGCGCCCTGATCCCGCGCAAGAGCGGCGGCTGAGCGGCTGGGCACGAGCCGCGCGTTCGGTGTAACCTCCCCGGTCCGCCGGCGTACGTCGGCGGACGGGCCCGCTGGGGGCCCGCTCACGACGGGAGTCATCATGAACGCTGCGCTCAAGGGAATGTTCGTCGCAGGCTCGGTCGCCGCTCTGTTCGGCTGTGCGTCGAAGGGGGGCACTCCGACCAAGGAGGCGCCCCAGCCGTCGGGCACGACCACCGCCGCGGCCGCCGCGGGTCCGACGGTCAAGTGCCTCGGCATCAACACCTGCCACGGGCAGAGCGAGTGCGCGACCGCCGACCACGAGTGCGCCACGCAGAACAGCTGCTCGGGCAAGGGCTGGATCAAGGTCTCGGCCGAGGAGTGCGCCAAGAAGGGCGGCAAGGAGATCTGACGCCACGCGCGCTCGGACCGGCGCTCGGTCACGGCATCGGGCTGCGACGCGAGCACTACGGGCACGTGCTCGAGCACGGCGTCGGCGACGTCGACTGGCTCGAGATCGTGAGCGAGAACTTCTTCGCGCCCGGTGGCCGGCCGTGGGCCGTCCTCGAGCGGGTGCGAGCGGAGCGGCCGGTGGCCGTGCACGGCGTGAGCCTGTGCATCGGCGACGCCGGCCCGCTCCGCGAGGACTACGTCGCGCGGCTCCTGCGGCTCGTCGCGCGGCTCGAGCCGGCGATCGTGTCGGATCACCTGTGCTGGGGCGGCCTCGACGGCGCGTACGCCCACGATCTCTTGCCGCTGCCCTACACCGAGGAGGCGCTCGCGCTCGTCGTCGACAAGGTGCGCGCGCTCCAGGACCGGCTCGGCCGGCGCATCCTGCTCGAGAACGTCTCGAGCTACCTCACCTTTGCGGCGAGCACGCTCAGCGAGTGGGACTTTCTCGGCGAGGTCGCGCGCCGCGCCGACTGCGGCATCCTGCTCGACGTGAACAACGTCGTGGTCTCGGCCAAGAACCACGGCTTCGCGCCCGAGACCTACGTCGACGCCATCGACCCCGGGCGGGTCGGGCAGCTCCACCTCGCCGGACACACGGACCACGGGCACGTCGTCATCGACTCGCACATCGGCCCGGTGCCCGCGAGCGTGTGGGCCCTGTACCGGCGCGTCGTCGCCCGCATGGGCCGCGTCCCGACGCTCGTCGAGTGGGACGAGCAAGTCCCCGCCTACGAGCGCGTCGTCGCCGAGCGCGCGCGCGCGGCCGAGATCGAGGCCGAGGTGCTCGACCATGGCTGAGCCGTCCGAGCTCGCGCGGCTCCAGGCGCGGCTCTTCCGCCTGGTCGCGCAGCCCGCCCCGGTCGACGAGGCGGCCCGGGCGCTCGCGGCCGAAGATCCGGGCGCGCACCCGCTCGCCGCGTGGATCGCCGGGGGCGACGAGGCGCGCGCCGTCGAGCGGCTCACGATCTACGCGAACCAGTACTTCGTGCGCCACCGCGACGCCCTGCGCGAGATCTTCGCCGCGTGCGCCGCCCTGGCCGGGCAGGAGGCGTTCGACGCCTGCGTGGCCGCGTACCTCGGCGCCGAGCGCCTGCGCGGCCCGTCGCTCGACGAGGCGGGCGACGGGTTCGCGGCCTTCCTCGAGCGCGAGGCCGGGGCGCGCGGGCTCCGCGCCGATCTCGGCTCGCTCGCCGCCCTCGAGCGCGCCCGCCGCGAGGCCTTCGTCGGGGCCGACGCGGCGCCGCTCCGCCGGGACGAGCTCGCGCGCGTGCCCGCCGACGACTGGCCCGCGCTCCGGCTCGCGCTCGTGCCGAGCGCGCGGCTCGTCGCGACGAGTCATGCGGTCGAGGCCCTGTGGCTCGCGCACGACCGCGGCCTCGCGCCGCCCGGGGTCGTGGCGGGCCCGGGCACGCTCGCGGTGTGGCGCCGCGGGCCGTCCGTCTACCACCGCGCGCTCGCCCCGGACGAGGCGGGTGCCCTCGCGCGCGTGCGGGCACGCGCCACCTTCGCCGAGGTGTGCGAGCCCTTCGACGAGCCCGAGCGCGCGCTCGAGCTCCTGGCGCAGTGGCGGGCGGACGAGCTCTTCGCGGCGCCGCTCGACTGACTAACGAGTCAGAAGAACACGGCGTCGCAGCAGCCATAGGTCGGCTCCGAGCACACGATGTCGTTCTGCCCGATGCACAGGACCTGTGCCGTCGCGTCGAGCGGGCCGAGGTCGATGGGCCCGGTGAGCCGGCAGTAGCAGTAGAGGTTGAAGGTCGAGCACTCGGCCACGACCGCGAAATCGGTGCACGTCGCCGAGCAGCTGCACGGGTCCTCGGTCGGCGTGCCGGTGCAGTTGGCCGCGTTGCAGTCGACGAGGCAGTCGGCGTAGGCGACGAGCTGTGGCATGCAGCTCTCGGCCGGGATCGCGCAGCTCGCGGTCCAGTGGCCCGCGTAGCACTGGAGCAGCGCCTTGGCGTTGCTCACGCAGCTCGACGACGGGGGGGTGAAGCGCTCGACGCAGGTGTCCCGGCACGCGCCCGGCACCGGCACCTGGCAGCCCAGCGCCTCGAGCGCGTCGCACCAGGTCGCGCACTCGGCCTCGATGGGGCTCGGCGCCGTGCCGCCCGCCCCGCCGGTCGCGCCGCCCGCGGTCCCGGTGGTCCCGCCCGCGCCGGAGCCGCCGCCGCCGTTCGACGTCGTGGTGCCGCCGGTCGAGGTCGAGGTCGTGCTCGAGGTGGACCCGCCCGCACCGGAGCCGCCCGTGCCGCCATCCGACCGGAACGCCTCGCCGCAGCTCGCGGCCGCGACGACGCAGGCACCGAGAACGAGCCAAGAGCGCATCCAGGCAAGATACACCGCGGTGGCGTGGCGAGCGAGGCCCGCGCCCGCCCCGCGCCTCCTCACCCGAGCCGGTCGTGCCAGAGCAGCATCTCGAGCGAGCCCGCCTCGCGCAGGAAGGGCTGGTCGTGGGGCCCCTGCCCGACGCGCAGCTCGCAGCGGATGCCGGCGTCCGTGAGCGCCTTGGCGAAGGCGCGGTTCGTGTCCACGAAGTCGTCGAAGGTGCTCGTCTCGAGGTGGATGGGCCGCGGCCCGAGGCGCTGCTCGACCGCCCGGAGCTTCTCGACGTACTCGGGGATGCGATAGCCGCCGAGCGCCCCCTGCACCGAGCCCCACGCGCCGAAGGCCTCGGGTCGACGCAGGTACGTCTCGATGCCGACGTAGCCGCCGAGCGAGC
>JADLAB010000005.1 GCA_020848455.1 Polyangiaceae bacterium | reverse complement strand
CGATGTCGCCGTCGTCGCAGGCCTCGTCGGCGGCCTTGGTCCCGTCGCCGCAGGTCGAGGTGCAGACGCTCGGGGTCGTGCCGGTGCAGTTGAAGCCGAGCTCGACGGTGCAGGTGGCCGAGCAGCCGTCGGCCGGATCGAGGTCGCCGTCGTCGCAGGCCTCGCTCGCGAGCGCGTTCTGGTGGCCGTCGCCACACGACACGGTCGTGCAGTCGACGTCGCAGGTCGCGGTCTCGCCGGGCGTGCCGCTGCCGTTGCCGTCGCACTGGTCGCTGCCGTTGACGAAGCCGTCGCCGCAGGTCGGCGAGGCGCAGACGAGGCCCACGCAGGTGCCGCTCTGGCAGTCCGAGCCGACCGCGCAGGCCTGGCCGTTCGCGCAGGTCGCGCACGTGCCGCCGCCGCAGTCGCTGGCCGTCTCGGCGCCGTCCTTCACGCCGTTGGCGCAGCGGCAGTTGCTCGCCCCGCCGCACACGTCCGCGCCGCACTCGTTGTCCGGGTCGGTGCCGACCGCGATGGGCGTGCACGTGCCGAGCGCACCCGCGACGTCGCAGGCCTGACAGGTGCCGCCGCAGGCGGTCGCGCAGCACACGTTGTCGATGCAGTTCGCGCTCACGCACTGGGCGCCGTTGCCGCACGCCTGGCCGGTGACGATCTTCGGGACGCACACCTGCGCCCCGTTGCAGTACTCGTCGCTCGCGCAGTCGGCGTTGCCGGTACACGGCGAGCACGTCCCTGCCGCGCCGCCGCCCGCGCCGCCGCCACCCGCGAGGACGCAGCGGTTGCTCGTGCAGTCGGTCGCGAGGTTGCACCCGTCGCCGTTCGCGCAGGTCGGACAGTCGGCCCCGCCGCAGTCGACGTCGGTCTCGCCGTCGGCCGGATCGTAGGTGCCGTTCTCGCAGTGGACCGGCACGCACGCGCCCTGCAGGCACACGGGCAGCGTCGGGTCCGTGCAATCCTGGGCGTCGAGGCACTCGACGCAGGCACCGAGCCCGTCGCACTGGACACCGTTGCCCTCGGCGCAGACGGTGCCGGCGGGCTCGGGGTCGAAGTCGCACTGGCCGGCGATGCACGCCGCCGTCGCACATACGGTGGTGGACGGCGGGCAGTTGGCGGGGTCGCAGGCCGTGCCGCCGGTGCCGCCGGTGTCGCCGCCCGTGCCGCCGCCGCCGACCGTGCCGCCGAGGCCGCCCGCGCCGCCGCTGCCGCCCGGTGCCGCACCGCCCTGTGCGCCGATCTTGCTGCGATCGACGCTCGCAATGAGGTCGCAGGCGCCGACCGCGACGGACAGAAGCCCAAGGACACCCACGAGTCCGAGCACGCGATGCTTCGACATGACAACCTCTCCAAGGAGCCAAGGGCGGAACGCGGTGGCGCGCTCTCCGCGGAGCTCGCCCGTGGGGCCCACGGGCCGGAACAGTCTACCAGATGCGCGCCGCGGGGCGGTGCGTCAATGGCGTGATCGCGCGCCCGGGCATCCAGCCCCGCCCCGGGGGCTCGAGCACCTCACGCCGGCGGCGGCAGAAAGCACTGGATGGTCGTCTGGATGCGGAAATTCGACTCGGTCGTGTGGCGCTCGGCGTGAAAGATGTCCATGGGGTAGCTTTGGCCGATCGAGATGCCGAGCGTGGGGGCGAGGGCGTCGAGATCGATGGTGCGCGACAGCTGCGGGTGCAGGCCGCGGAGGTCGATGGCGAGCTCGCCGTTGATGAAGAGCCAGAGATCGTCGTCGCCCGTGAACGTGAACACCTCGCCGCCCTGGTACGAGAAGATCGTATGGACCTCCGTCGTGAAGTGGAAGTTGTGCGGGTTGCCCTCGTCGCCGAAGCCCTGCCCGTCCACGGGGAAGAAGGCGGAGTTGTCGTAGACGAACTGTCCGTTGCCGTTCGCCACGAGCTGGATCGTGATCGGGATGGCGACGTTGACGCCCGGGGTGTCGTGGTACCACTCGGCGAACTCCGCCGGCCCGGTCGTCTGCGGCGTCGCTCCCGGGCTCGCGTAGACGGGCGTGCCGTCCGGCCCGAGCGTGCTCTCGACGAGGCCGAGGTAGGCGTCGTTGCCCGTGAAGTCCTCGAAGTCGGGGTGGCTCGCCGAGAAGTCGCGGATGCGCGCGGGCAGGATGCCGGTGCACGCGTCGCCGCCGCCCGTGTTGTTCTGCCCGGCGGCGCCGCCGACGCCGAGGTGCAGGCCTCCCGCCCCGCCGGTCGAGCTCGCCCCGCTGCCCGTCGAGGCGCCGGTGCCGCTGTCGGTCGTCAGGCTCGAGCCGTTGTCGTCGTCGCCGCTGCAGCCGCTCGCCGCGGTGGCGGCCCCGGCCGCCAGCACCGCCGCGAGCCCCATGACGCGCCATCCGATCGTGGTCATGCAGGCAGCGTATCACCGCGGCGCGAGCTTGGGCGCTCAGGCGTCGGCGAGCGCGAGCGCGGCGGCGACGGCGCGGTCCATCCTGCCCGACCCGAGGTCGTCGAGCCTCGCGCGCGGCTTGGAGAGCGCGATGCCGGCGTAGCTCACGCGGAGCGTGAGCCCCTCGGCGGCGAGCGCGCGCGCCGGCGGGAGCTCCGTCACGCCGGGGCTGCGCCTGCGCGGTGCGGCCAGGAACACGTGCAGGCCGCTGCCGTGCCGGATGCCGTGCAGCACCACGATGAGGACCGGCACGCCCGCCACGCGTCCGCTCACGTTCCAGCGGTCCTTCTCGCGCTGCACGAGCATCACCTCGATGGGCGCGGTCCCGAGCCAGTGCTGGTCGAGCCAGTCGAGCGCCGCGCCGGGCCGGCCCGGCAGCATGCCTCCTCCGAGCCTCGCCGCGAACGCGCGGAGCGACCGCTCGAGCGCCCGGGCGGGCGCCCGCACGACGCCCAGGTAGAGCCCGAGCCCCGCGGCGCCGAGCGCGAGTCCGACGCCCGCGACACCGAGCAGCATCCAGCCCTGTCGGAGAGCGCGAGCGTCGCCGGCGCTCGAGCCCGAGACGAGCTGCCCCACGCCGCCCACGAGGGCGCCACCGAGCAAGAGGACCACCCAGCCGAACGTCATGACGCGCGCGTAGCCGCGCCCGAAGCGCTGGGCGGCGGCCGTCGTGCGGTAGGTCTCGCGCTCGGCGCGGCCACGGGCGATCTCGGCGTCGCGAGCCTGGTCCTCGACGGCGTCGGCGAGCACGGCCTGCACGGTGGCGCTCGGGAGCGCGACGGCGCTGCACGACGGGCAGGTGGCCGCCTGACTACCGGCCGCGAAGGTGAGCGGACCCCCGCAGCGCTCGCAGGTCGCGACGGCGACGGCGCGCGCGGCCGCGGGTTGCTTGCGCCTGCGCCACGCGGCCCAGCCGACGAGCAGGACGAGCGCGAGGCCCCCGTAGGTCGCGACCGGCACCACCCACGCCGGCAGCTCGACGCCGCGCCGCTGCAGCGCCGCGGCGAGGGCGGCCCCGCCCCCGACGAGCACGAGCAGGAGGAGCGGCGCCAGCCAGTGGATCCAGCGGGCACCCTGGAAGCGCTGGTGGTGTCCGAGGTAGCGCTCCTCGGCCTCGAGCTTGCGGTGGGCCTCTCCGACGCGGGCGCCCCACGCGAGCGCCCGCTCCCGAACTTCCGCCGGGACCTCGGAGCTCGCGCCGCAGTAGGCGCATGCGACCGAGGCGCGCGTCGGATCGACCGGCAGGGCGGCGCCGCAGCGGCCGCAGGGCAGGGTGATGGCCGTCGACATCCCGGGGCTCTAGCAGCTCGGGGCGCGTGCGCTGCGGGGGCGCTCACGGCGGCGGAGGGACCACGTACGGACAGCCCTCGGCGTCGAAGGCGACGTAGTCGAGCTCGCCGAACGCGAAGGGGCCCGGGCAGCTCGCGGGCGCGCAGCCGTGGTACGGGCCGCCGCCGCAGTCGCAAGCGCAGGGCGGCTCACCGGGGCACTCGTAGTCGCAGCCGCAGATGCAGCCGCCGTACACGACCTCGCAACCCGGCTGCGGGTAACAGGTGCAGTAGTCGAGCCCGCCGCAGGCGACCGGGCTCGTGGTCGTCGTGGTCGTGGTCGTCGTGCTCGTGGTCGTCGTGTCCTCGACGTCGATGACCGCCTTGCCGCCGCAGGCCGCGAGGAGCGCGAGCCCGAGGGTGACCGAAGCCGAGCGCCACTTCACGGGGCGATTGTGCCACTCTGCGGGACCCGAGGCGAGCCCGGTCCCTCTTCATGTTGCCGTCGCGCGGGGCCCCGCCGAGGATGATCCCACCGCCATGCACGAAGCCAGCATCGCCGAGGCGCTGCTCGAGCAGATCGCCGAGGCCGCGAGCCGCCACGGGGCCCGCCGCGTGGTCGGCGCACGCGTGGCGGTCGGCGCGCTCTCGGCGGTCGAGCCGCGGGCGCTCGCCTTCGCCTTCGAGGTGATGCGCGCCGGCACGGTGGCGGCGGAGTGCGAGCTCGCGATCGAGGAGCGGCCCCTCGTCGTGTCGTGCGCGGCCTGCGGCCACTCGGGGCCCCAGGACCCGCACGAGCCGGGCTGCCCCCGGTGCCAGGCCGTTCCCGTGAGCGTGGTGTCGGGGCGCGAGCTATGTCTCGTGTCGGTGGACGTGGAGGACGACGATGCTCGAGCTACATGACGCCGAAGAGATCCCGGTGGGCGCCGACCTGCTCGCCACGAACGCGAAGGCTGCGCTCCACAACCGCGAGCACTTCCTCGGGCACGGCGTCTACGTGCTCAACCTCATGAGCGGCCCCGGGGCGGGCAAGACCACGCTGCTCGAGCGCACGCTCGACGCGCTCGCGCCGCGCTACCGGCTCGCGGTCATCGAGGGCGACGTGCAGACGCGCCACGACGCCGACCGCATCGCGCGTCACGGCGTCCCGGTGCACCAGATCAACACCGGCGGCGCCTGCCACCTCGACGCGCGCCTGGTGCACCAGGCACTCGACCATTTCGAGCTCGGGGCGCTCGACGCGCTCATCATCGAGAACGTGGGCAACCTCGTCTGTCCGGCGGAGTTCGACCTCGGCGAGCACGACAAGGTGATGGTCCTGTCCGTGACCGAGGGGCACGACAAGCCGCAGAAGTACCCGGTCATGTTCCACGCGGCCCGTGCGCTCTTGCTCAACAAGATGGACCTCTTGCCGCACGTCGACTTCGACGTCGCCTACGCGGAGCGCGCCGCCCGTGCCCTCAACCTCGATCTCGAGATCTTCCGCGTCTCGGCGCGGAGCGGCGAAGGGCTCGACGCCTGGTACCGCTGGCTCGAGGCGCGCATCGGCAAGGCGCGCCGCCACCTCAGCCACTGAGCGCGCATGACGGCCTCCGACTCCGCGCCGGTGGCGCGCCTCGTCGTCGAGGTGCGGGGGGCCGTGCAGGGCGTGGGCTTCCGGCCCTTCGTGTACCGGCTCGCAACGGAGCTCGGCCTCGCGGGCTTCGTGCAGAACGGGCCCGAGGGCGTCGTCGTCGACGTCGAGGGCGCGCCGGCGCGGCTCGCCGAGCTCCTCCGGCGCCTCCCCGAGGAGGCGCCGCCGCACGCCGAGCTCAGCTCGGTGACGCACGCGAGCGCCGTGCCCGTGGGCCAGCGGGGCTTCGAGATCCGCCCGAGCGCCCGCGCGGGCGACAAGCGCGTGCGCCTGCTGCCCGATCTCGCGACCTGCGCCGCGTGCCTCGCCGAGGTGCGCTCGCCCGCCGATCGCCGCCACCGCTACGCCTTCACGAACTGCACGCACTGCGGGCCGCGCTTCAGCATCGTCGAGCGGCTGCCCTACGACCGCGCCGGCACGACCATGCGCCGCTTCGAGATGTGCGCCGCGTGCCGCGCCGAGTACGCGAGCCCGGCGGATCGGCGCTTCCACGCGCAGCCGAACGCCTGCCCGCAGTGCGGGCCCGAGCTCGAGCTCTGGGACGGCGCGGGCCGGTCGACGGCCCGCGCGTACGCCGCGCTCGAGGCGGCGGCGGCGGCGCTCGGGGCGGGGGCGATCCTCGCCCTGAAGGGGCTCGGCGGCTTCCAGTTGCTCGTGCGCGCGGACGACGCCGAGGCCGTTCGGCGCCTGCGCGCCCGCAAGCGGCGCGAGGAAAAGCCCTTCGCGCTCATGGCGCCGACCCTCGAGGCGCTCGCGACCCTGTGCGAGTGCAGCGCGGCGGAGCGCACCCTCGTCGCGTCGGCCGCGGCGCCGATCGTGCTCCTCGGGCGGCGTCCGGGGGCGGACGTCGCCGCCGAGGTGGCGCCCGGAAACCCGTGGCTCGGGATCATGCTGCCGTACACGCCGCTCCACCACTTGCTCTGCGGGGCGGTGGGTGTGCCGCTCGTGGCCACGAGCGGCAACTCGAGCGACGAGCCCATCTGCATCGACGAGCACGAGGCGCTCGCACGGCTCGGTGCCATCGCGGACCTCTACCTCGTCCACGATCGGCCGATCGCCCGACCCGTCGACGACTCGGTGGCGCGCGTCGTCGCGGGGCGGCCGATGCTCCTGCGGCGCGCGCGCGGCTACGCCCCGTTCTCGGTGGCGCTGCCCGCGGCCCCTGCCGAGCCCGTGCTCGCGCTCGGCGCGCACCTGAAGAGCACGGTGGCGCTCGGTGCGCGCGGGCAGGCCTTCGGCAGCCAGCACGTCGGCGATCTCGACGGCGTCCGCGCGCGCGCCGTCTTCGCCGCGACGGCGCGCGATCTGCCGGCGCTCTACGAGGTCGTGCCGGCGCGCGTGGCGTGCGACGCGCACCCCGACTACCACTCGACGCGCGTCGCCGAAGAGATGGCGCTGCCGGTGACGCGCGTGCAGCACCACCACGCGCACGTGCGCGCCTGCATGCTCGACCACGAGCTCGAGGGCCGCGTGCTCGGCGTCGCCTGGGACGGCACGGGCCTCGGCGACGACGGCACGAGCTGGGGTGGGGAGCTCCTGCTCGTCGACGACGCGCACGCCCCGGGCTGGCGGCGCGTCGGGCACCTCGCGACCTTCCGCCTCCCGGGGGGCGACGCGGCGGCGCGCCAGCCGTGGCGCTCCGCGCTCGGCGTGCTCTTCGAGCTCGACGGCCCCGGCGCGTGCGACCATCCGGCCTTCGCGAGCCTCGGGGTCGTGACGCCCGCGGCGGCGCGCCTGCTCGTCGACGCGCTCGGGCGCGGCCTGCACGCGCCGAGGACCTCGAGCGCCGGCCGGCTCTTCGACGCGGCCTCGGCCCTGCTCGGGCTCGGGGCGACGGCGAGCTTCGAGGGCCAGGCGGCGATGCGCCTCGAGTTCGCGGTCGCGCCCGGCGTCGAGG
>JADLAB010000004.1 GCA_020848455.1 Polyangiaceae bacterium | reverse complement strand
CGCGATGGCGGCGTTCCTGCCGGAGACGAGCGCGGTGGCGGACGACTCGGTCACCGAGGACCAGCGCTACCTGATGAAGCAGTACCTCGACGCCGTCGCGGAGCGCGAGGAAGAGGCGCGCGAGTCGGCCGTGCTGACCGACCCGGGCTCGGACGGCGAGCAGGGCATGAGTGGCCAGGCGGCGCGCGGCGCGAGCGGCCTCGCCGGCGCGCCCAACGCGACCGCGACCGGCAACCGCATGGGCGTCAAGGGCCCGGCGAACAACCCCGACCCGCACATCTCGCGCGAGCGCGCGCTGCGCGAGGCGGCCGACTTCGGCATGATCGGCCTCTTGAGCAGCGACCACGGCAGCGAGAGCTCGATCGTGGCGGACTGGGGTCGCCAGGACCGCGAGGGCAACGACCCGATGGATGCCGCCGGCAACCTCTTCGGGCGCGACATCGGCGAGAGCTACGGTGTCGGTGGCCTCGGGCTGACGGGGACCGGCGAGGGCGGCGACGGCCCCGGCGAGGGCATCGGGCTCGACGGCATCGGCACCATCGGCAACGGCCGCGGCAACATCCCCGGCCAGCAGGGCTTCTGCGGCGCCGCGTGCGGCGGCCGGCCGAACGGGCGGCATCGCTCGGAGGGGCCGAAGATGCGCCTCGAGAAGAGCGAGGTCTCGAACAGCCGCCTGCCGCCCGAGCTCATCCAGCGCGTCATCCGCGCGAACTACGGCCGCTTCCGCGCCTGCTACGAGAGCGGCCTGCGCACCAATCCCGGCCTGCAGGGCCGCGTGGGGGTGAGCTTCCTCATCGGCCACGACGGTCGCGTCGCGAGCGCCTCGCCGAGCGGCGACCTGCCGGACGCCGGGGTCATCGCCTGCGTCGGCCGCGCCTTCGGGCAGCTCACCTTCCCGGCGCCGGAGAGTGGCAGCGTGACGGTGGGTTACGGCTTCACCTTCACCCCGGCGCAGTGACCGCTCGCGAGCGGCGCGCTCCACGCAGGGCGGGCGACCTCGGGTCGGCCCGCCCTGCAGGCGTTCGTGCGCCCGACGCTCGGCAGGGCTCGCAGCCGAGCGCGAGCGCCGCCAACTAGAAACTAGGCAGAGGCACCCTCGATCCGTATGCTCCGGGTCCATGGGTCTCGGACGAGCCTATGATCCCCACTTCGAGCTGCATCGCGTCAGCCGCCGCCGCGCCGGCGTGTGGCAGACGGCGGGCGGCGTGGTGTTCGACCCCGCGACGGGCGACGTCCTGCTCGTGAAGATCCGGCGCGAGCTCGCCCGCGGGCGCAGCGGCTGGACCTGGCCGAAGGGGCGCATCGACGTCGGCGAGGGACCGATGTCGGCCGCCCTGCGCGAGATCGAGGAAGAAACCGGGGTCGTGGCACGCGCGGTCGAGAAGCTGTCGAGCTTCCGCACGGCGCGCGCGCTGCGGCACTACTACCTGTGCGCCCTGTCCGCGGCGCGGCCGCACCGCTGTCGCGAGACCCTCGAGGTCCGCTGGGTGCCGCTCAAGCGCGCCAAGGCCCTGCTCGACAGAAAGCGCGATCTCGGCGTGCTGCGCGCCGCCAAGCGCGCCCTCGCCCGCCAGGCGGTAGAGGCCGACACCGCGCGCGCCGCCTGACGCGCCCGCCCGTGCCGGTGGCCGCGGCCGGCGCGCTGACATAAAGTGGCCGGTGAGGCCAGCGCGACGAAGGCGCACCTCGGCCGAGGGAGCGAGAGGGACCATGCGACAGCGACTTTGGGGCTTGGGCGCCACGAGACAGCTCGGCGTCGTGGCGGCTTCGGGGCTCGTGGCCCTCGCGGCGTGCGGTCCCGAGGTGTCCGTGTTCAGCGGCAGCGGGGGCGCGGGTGCCGGCACGACGGGCACCACGTCCACGACCACCACGTCCACGTCGACCACCACGTCGACGAGCACGTCGACCAGCACCAGCAGTCAGGGTGGAGGTGGCAGCGGTGGCGCGTGCCCGAGCGGCCCGAGCACGGACCTCGACGGCGACGGTTTCACTCCGAGCGACGGCGACTGCGACGACTGCGACGCCCTCGTGAGCCCGGCCGCGTTCGACGTGCCCGGCAACGGTGTCGACGACGACTGCAGCTCGCAGGTGGACGACGCCCCGGCCACCTGCGACGCCGGCCTCGCCATCGACGATCCCGATCCGCTCGCGGCGGCGAAGGCCATCGACCTGTGCGACACGACGACGGAGCAGAGCGATCTGCCGGGTGTGATCAGCGCCGCCTACGTGCGCGCCAACGGCGGGCCCCCGGTGCCTCCGGCCGAGCAGGCCGGGATCCTGGCCGACTTCGGCACGGTGCTCGGGCCTGAGTGGGGCGCGCGCATGCTCGGCCTCTCGACCGGTCGCGCGCGCGATGCCACCGATCCCGGTGCGTGCGGCAGCTCGAACTGTACGGCGCTCGGTCAGGGCGTGGCGCCGGCGGGTTTCCCCCAGGCGGCGCCGGGCTGCCCGGCGGCGAGTGGCATCCACGACGACATGGCGCTCGAGCTGCGCGTACGCGCGCCGAGCAACGCCACGGGCTTCGGCTTCGACCTCGACTACCACTCCTTCGAGTTCGACTTCTCGGCCCAGTGCACCTCGTTCCTCGACCAGTTCGTCGCGCTCGTCGCACCGGCGCCCGTCGGTGCCGTCAACGGCAACGTGTGCTTCGACGCGACGACCCTGCCGCCCTGCGCGCAGTTCGTGCCCGAGCAGGTGTGCGCGACCTGCGTCCTCGGTGCGGGCGAGCTGGCCGGCACGGGCTTCGACCTGTGGGCCCAGAACGGTCGCGGTGGCGCGACCGGCTGGTTGCACACGACGTCGCCGACCGCGCCCGGCGACGTCTTCACGGTGCGCCTCGCGATCTGGGACGGCAGCGATGGGATGTTCGACTCCACCGTGCTCGTCGACCACTTCCAGTGGACGGCCGGCGCTGCCCCCGCGATGCAGACCGTGCCGATCCCCTGACCCGGGCAGGCGCGGCTGACGCGCTGCGGCGCGTGCGGGCGTGCGGACAATGGCTTGACGGGGCGGGGCGGCGCGGTGAAAAGCGCCGGCCATGAGCTACTCCCTCGTGCTTCTGCCAGGCGACGGTGTCGGGATCGAGGTCGCGGCGCAGGCCAGGCGCGTGCTCGCGTGCGTGAGCGAGCGCGCCGGAGTCGCGTTCGACATCGAGGAGATCCCCTGCGGCGGGGAGTACTTCCTCGCGCACGGCCGCGACTGGCCCGAGGGCTCGGCCGAGAAGTGCGAGAAGGCCGACGTCGTGTTGCTGGGTGCGGTCGGCTGGCCCTCCCCCGACGGCAAGGGACCGGTGACCATGCCCGACGGAAACATGGCCGGCTGGTCGCCCGTCATCGGCAACCGGATGCGGCTCGATCTCTACGCCAACATCCGCCCGGTCAAGCTCTACGAGGGCGTGCAGGCGCGCATCTCGGGCCGGCACATGCAGGTGTGGCGCCCGGGCGACGTCGACATCCTCTTCGTGCGCGAGAACACCGAGGGCCTCTACGCGGGCATGGGTGGCATCCTGCGGCGCGGTGGCAAGGCGGTGGCCGCGACCGACACGCGCATCATCACGCGCGAGGCGAGCGAGCGGGTCATCCGGCTCGCCTTCGAGCTCGCGCGCAAGCGCCACGGCGCGCCCAAGGACAAGAAGAAGCGCGTCACCTGCATCGTGAAGAACAACGTGCTCGACGGCTGCCGGTTCTTCCACGAGGTGTTCCTCGAGATCGGCGCGACCTACCCCGACATCGAGAAGGACGTCGCCATCGTCGACGCCTTCACGCAGTGGCTCATCACCCAGCCCGAGTACTACGACGTGTGCGTCGCCACGAACATGTTCGGCGACATCGTCACCGACCTCGCGAGCGTGCTCCAGGGCGGCATGGGCATGGCGGCCGGCTGCAACGTCGGCGACCACCACGCCATGTTCGAGCCCATCCACGGCTCGGCGCCCAAGCACGCCGGCCTCGACAAGGTGAACCCGATGGCGATGATCCTCGCGACCGCCAAGGGCCTCACCTGGCTCGGCGAGCGCAAGCAGGACCCGAAGCTCGAGCGCGCCGGTGCGGCCATCGAGGCAGCCGTCCAAGCCGTGGTCCAGCGCGGCGCTCCGCTCACCTACGACCTCGTCGGCAGCGAGAAGGCGGCACGCATGAGCGAGGTCACGAGCGCCATCCTCGAGGAGCTCGCGCCGCGACTCGCCTGAGCGCGCAGGCCGCCGTCAGCCGACGGCGAAGGTGAGCCAGCGCACGAGCGGCGCCGCGAGCTTGCCCTGCTCGACGAGCCACGCGACGAGCTCGCGGCTCTCGTGCAGGCGCGCCGGCATGGCGGGCGACATCGAGGCGAGGCCCTTGTGGCGCAGGAGCGCGACGCGCGGGTGCCCGGGATCCACGCCGCGCGGGGCGCTCTTCAGCGTCTCGGCCGCGCCGATCGCGAACCCGCGCTTCTCGAGGCCGAGGACGAGCTTGGCCACCTCGGCGCCGCGGCCTTCGTCGAGCACGGCGGCGCGGAAGCGCGCGAGCTGCGGCGCGTCCATCATGTAGAGCCCGAACCCGGCCATGCGCTTCGGCACCACCTTGCCGCCGGCCGTGTCGACCCCGAGCTCCACGTACATCGCGGCGGGCGTCTCGGTCGGCTTGGCCAGCCCGCGCTTGACCGCGAGCACGCCCGACACGGCCGTCTTGTAGGGCGTCTTGTCGGCCGAGAAGCGCACGTCCCGGTTCAGGCGGAAGACCTTGGGCTCGCCGAGCTCGCAGTCGGGGTAGGCCCGGTCGAGCTTCTGCCGCAGCTCGGCGAGCAGCGCCGCCATCGGCCGCGCGAAGCCCTGCTCGTACTCGCTCTTGTGCGCCGTGAACCACTCGCGCGTCGGGCTCTTCGCGAGCTCCTCGAAGAAGCGCAGGCTCGCGAAGCCCTCGAACCTCGTCGCCGCGACCCCGGAGCGATCTGGGCTCCCGCCGCCGCCCGCACCCGCCTTCGCCTTCGCCTTCGCCATGGGGCGAGGCTACCGCGCCGCGCACGCTGGATCGACCCTCCACGTGGGGCCACTCGCCGAGCGCGACGTGCTTCCCTGCGCGGCGCCGCCATGAGATGTCGACTGCGCCGATGGCCCCTTCTTCCGAGCGGGAGCTCCGCGCCGAGCTCCTGCGCATCAGCCACCTCTGCTACGAGCGTCACCTGCTCGTGGCGCTCGACGGCAACCTCTCGGTGCGCCTGCCCGGGGGGCTCGTGCTGTGCACGCAGGCCGGCTGCCACAAGGGCCTGCTCGTCGACGACGAGCTCGTCGTCATCGACCTCGAGGGCAAGCGCGTGCGCGGCGCCGGCGCGCCCACGAGCGAGATGGCGATGCACCTCGCGTGCTACCGGAGCCGCCCCGACGTCGGCGCGGTCATCCACGCGCACCCGCCGCTCTGCATCGCGTTCACGCTCGCCGGTCGCTCGCTCGCGCGCTGCGTCCTGCCCGAGGTCGTGCTGACGCTCGGCACCGTGCCGACGCTCGCCTACGCGACGACCGGCACCGAGCTGCTCGCGGCGCGCGTCGGCGAGGCGATGCTGCGCCACGACGCCGTCATGCTCGACCGCCACGGGGCGGTCTGTGCCGGGCGCAGCCTGCGCGAGGCGTTCTGTCGCCTCGAGACGATGGAGCACATGGCCGCCATCATGCAGGCCGCGCACACGCTCGGCGCGGTGCGCGAGCTGCCCTGCGACGAGGCCGTGAAGCTGCGCACGCTCGGCCTCGAGCGCTACGGCGGGCCGCCCGCCGCCGTCGCGCGCGCGCGCCAGCCCGGGGCCGACCTGCCGCCCGCCTGTCTCACCTGCGCGGGGTGCGAGCACGCGCCCTCGGCCGCGGACACCGCCTTCGCGGCCCCGGTTGCGGCTGCTGCCCCGCGCTCGGCGGGGCGGGTGCCCGCGGCTCCGACGTCCGCTCCGCCGGGTCTCGCCCCGCAGGGGCTCGACGGCGAGGTCGCGGCCGCCGTGCGGCGCGTGCTCGGCGGCGGCTGACGCGGAGCGCGCGGCCCGTGCTCGAGATCGGGTACGCTCTCGACCGTGGCGACGGAAGAGCGGCGACGGATCCTCGAGCGGCGGGCCGCCTTCGTGCAGGCGGCGCTCTCGGCGGCGCTCGCCGGGTGCGTCGAGCCCGCGCCTGCGACACCCGCGCCGGGGCCCGCGCCCGCGGCCGCGACGGGGGCGCCGATCGCGACGGCCTCGCCGGCCGACGCGGGCCACCCGAGCCCGAGCGCCAGCCCCTCCGCCGTCGCCGGTCCCGCCACCGCCCTCGTCCCGGGCGGCCCGGAGCCCTCGGCGTCGGCCGCACCCGTGGTGGTCGTCCGCGTGTGCCTCTCGGTGATCCGGCCGCAGCTGCGCTTCCCATCCCGGCGGTCGGACCTCGACGCTGCGACGTTCACGATGCTGGACGAGATCGCGGCCGTCCTGCGCCAGCGCCCCGAGGTGCGGGTCGCGGTGGAGGGGCACCGCGACACGAGCGAGCCCGATCCGACGCTCGACGAGCGCCGCGCCGAGGCGGCCCGCAGCTACCTCGTCGCGCAGGGCGTGCCTGCCGAGCGGATCTGCCCCCGGGGCTTCGACGCCGAGCGCCCCGTCGCTCCGAACACGACGCCCGAAGGGCGGGCCGCCAACCGGCGCGTGGACTTCCGGGTTCTCGAGCCCGACGAGAAGTGCGATCCGGCCAAGCCTTGACCACCTGGTAGCAGCATGTGCGCAGACGCACGCTAGTGCGAAATCGCACGCGATTCTGTGCGAAACCACACGTTGCGTAGCGTAGCCAATGGGGCCACGCGTCGACAATCCGGGTGTTTTCCGGTACCGTCGTCTCGCCGCAACTCACCAGCGATGTGGCACGTTTCTCGCTGAGGCGCGCGCCGGGCCGCTGCGGCGGCGAGAGACGAACTGGGGAGAAGCTGGGTTTTTCGCTTGTGCCGTGCGGGCGTTGGGGCGCCCACGCAGGCGCGACCGAGTGGGGTTCGATCATGATGACTGCCAAGCCGCCGCGCGCCGGGGGCCGTGGGACGTCGGGGCACGCGCCCGAGCCCTCGGTCCCGGATCGAGCCACCGAGGGCGACGTCGTCGCCAGCCGCAAGGACGCCCACCTCGACATCTGCCTCGAGGAGGCGGTGGGCTCGAGCGGCCCCGCCACCGGGCTCGGCGGCTACGCTCTCGAGTACGACGCCCTGCCCGAGCTCGACCTCGAGCGCGTGGACCTGTCCGTCACCGTGCTCGGCAAGAGGCTGGCGGCGCCCCTCATCGTGGGCGCGATGACCGGCGGCACCGAGCGGGCGCGCGAGATCAACCACCGGCTCGCCCGCGCCGCGGCGCGCGCCGGCATCGGCATGGCGCTCGGCTCGCAGCGCGCGATGGTCGTGGACCCGGCCCTGACGCGCACCTTCGAGGTGCGCGACGCGGCGCCGGATCTGCCGCTGCTCTTCGGCAACGTGGGCGCGGTTCAGCTCAACTACGGCGTCACGGCGGTCGAGGTGGCGCGCATGGCCGCCGCGGTCGGCGCCGACGCGGTCAACTTCCACCTGAACGCGCTGCAGGAGGCCATCCAGCCCGAGGGCGACACGCGCTTTGCCGGGCTCGGGCAGAAGCTCGCCGAGGCCATCCCCGCGCGCGGCGTTCCCGCCCTCGTGAAGGAGGTCGGGGCGGGCATCGGCGAGCGCGCCGCGGCCAAGCTCGCCGCGCTGCCGCTCGCGGGCGTCGAGGTGGCGGGGGTCGGCGGTACGTCGTGGGCCCTGGTCGAGAGCTACCGCGCGCCCGAGGGCGGACCGCAGGGCGAGGTGGGGCGCAGGCTCGCGGGCTTCGGGGTGCCCACGGCGCACGCCATCGCCGCGTGCCGGCGTGCCTTCGGCGCCCGACTCGTCGTCGCGTCCGGCGGCATCCGCACCGGCATGGACGTCGCCGTGGCCCTGGCGCTCGGCGCCGACGTGGCCGCGCTCGCGCGGCCGCTGCTCGTGGCCGCGGCCGAGAGCGAGGCCGCCGTCGAGCGCGCGCTCGCGACCTTGCTGTACGAGCTCAGGGTCATCCTGTTCTGCACCGGTGCTGCGAACGTCGCGGCGCTGCGGCAGGTCCGCGTGATCGCGCCCGGGGCGCGCTGACTCCCCGGTTGTCGAGGACCGTTCTCATGACGAAAAGCGAGCTGCCCGGCTTCTACAAGCTCTCGATCGACGAGCGCCGCGCGCGCCTCGCCGAGCTCACGGGGCTCGACCCGCAGGAGCTCGCGCGCCTGTCCGGCGCGAAGGGTCTCGCCGACGAGCAGGCGGACCGGATGGTCGAGAACGCGCTCGGCGTCATCGGCATGCCGCTCGGCCTGTGCGCGAACCTGCGCGTGAACGGTCGCGACCGCCTCGTGCCGATGGCCGTCGAGGAGCCGAGCGTGGTGGCGGCCTGCAGCCACGCTGCGAAGCTGCTGCGCGCGGGCGGCGGCGTCGAGGCGACGGTGAGCGCGCCGCACATGGTCGGTCAGATCCAGCTGCTCGACGTGGCCGATCCGGCCGCGGCCGAGGCGGCGCTCCTCGCCGCCAAGGGCGAGCTGCTCGCGGCCGCGAACGCCGGTCACCCGAGCCTCTGCGCGGCTGGCGGCGGCGCCCTCGAGCTGCTCGTGCGACGCCTCCCGTCGCTCGGCGAGGGCGACCCCTGCGGCGACATGCTGATCGTGCACCTCGTCGTCGACGTGCGCGACGCCATGGGAGCGAACGCCATCAACTCGATGTGCGAGCACCTCGCGCCGCGCGTCGCGGAGCTCGCGCGGGGCCGCGTGGGCCTGCGCATCCTGTCGAACCTGTGCGACCGGCGGACCGTGTCCGTGCGCGGCCGCGTCCCGCTCGCCGCGCTCGCGGGCAAGGGCGGTCATGCGCCCGAGAGCCTGGCGCGGGGCATCGAGGAGGCGAGCGTGTTCGCCGAGCGCGACCCTTACCGCGCCGCCACGCACAACAAGGGCATCATGAACGGCGTCGACGCCGTGCTCGTCGCCTTCGGGCAGGACTGGCGCGCCGTCGAGTCCGGCGCCCACGCCTTTGCCGCGCGCGGTGGCCGCTACACGGCCCTCGCGCGCTGGCGCGTGCGCGGCGATGCCCTGGTCGGCGAGCTCGTGCTGCCGCTCGCCGTCGGGACGGTGGGCGGGGTCGCCGGCGTCCACCCGGTCGTGGCGATCGCGCGGCACGTCGCGGGCGTCGAGCATGCCTCCGACCTCGCGGCGCTCGTCGGCGCCGTCGGCCTGGCGCAGAACCTCGGGGCGCTGCGCGCGCTCGCCGCCGAGGGCATCCAGCACGGCCACATGCGCCTGCACGCTCGCAACGTCGCGGTCGAGGCGGGCGCTCTGGGCGAAGAGGTCGACCGGGTCGCGGCGCGCATCGCCGACGCGCGCACCGTGAACGTGCCGGCCGCGCGCGCCGCGCTCGCCGAGGTCCGCGCCGAGAACGCGCGCGCCGGCGAGGCCGCGGCCAAGTACGTCAGCCGGCGCTTCCACGAGCTCGCCGACCGCTACCTGCCGCGCGTCATGGCGCTCATCGAGGAGACGGCGCGGAGCACGAGCCCGGAGGGCAGCTCGCTCACCGGCATGCTGAGCTACCACCTCGAGACCGGCGGCAAGCGGCTGCGTGCCCTCTTGCCGATGCTCGTGGCCGAGACCCTCGGCGGGGACGCCGACGCCGTGGTGCCGCTCGGGGCGGCGTGCGAGATGCTGCACAACGCGACCCTGGTGCACGACGATCTGCAGGACGGCGACGCGACGCGCCGCGGCCGCGACACCGTGTGGCGCCGCTTCGGCAACGCCCAGGCCATCAACCTCGGCGATGCGATGTTCTACTACACGCTGCTCCTCGGGCAGCGTCTGACCGTCACGGCCGAGCGGCGCGAGCTCTGTGCACGCCGCGTACTGCTCGACACGCTGCGCGTCATCGACGGCCAGGAGCGCGAGTTCATCCTGAAGAGCGCGCTCGAGCCCACGCTCGCGGACTACTTCACCATGGTCGAGGGCAAGACCTCGGGTCTGTTCGCGCTGCCCATCGCCGGCGCCGCCGAGGTGTGCGGCGCGCCGCCCGCGCTCGTGGACGCGCTGGCCGAGGCGGCCCGCCACCTCGGCGTCATCTTCCAGATCCAGGACGACGTGCTCGACCTCTACGGCGACAAGGGGCGCGAGGTCGTCGGCAGCGACATCGGCGAGGGCAAGCGCAGCGCGCTCGTCGTGCACGCCCTCACGCATGGCTCGCCCGCGGAGGTCGCGTGGCTGCGCGGCGTGCTCGACAAGCCGCGCGAGGAGACGAGCGCCGACGACGTCGTCGCCGCCAAGGCCCTGTTCGAGCGGCTCGGCTCGCTCGACTTCGCGCTGGCGGAGATCGCCGACCGGCGCATCCGCGCGCTCGCCGTGGCGGGCCTGGCCGAGCACGAGCGCCTGCGCACCCTGGTCGCCGGCGTGTGCGACCTCTTCCTCGACCCCATCCGCGCCTTCATGAGCGAGCGCGACCGGCGCGG
>JADLAB010000003.1 GCA_020848455.1 Polyangiaceae bacterium | reverse complement strand
GGTGGCGCTCGGCTGGCAGGCCCCGGCGAGGCCGAGCGCGGCGAGCGCGAGCCCGACGCGCGCCGCGCGCCCGGTGCGGGCCGCGATCGAAGGTCGCCCGGACTCTGCTGCGCGTGCGCACATGGGACGCTCGGAGTGTCGCAGAGCGCGCGAGGCGGCGCCACTGCCGCGCGCCGGCCGCCCGGTTTCTGGGCAGGTGGGCCCGGTCCGTGCCAAAGAGCGAGCATGCGTGTCGTGTGGCTGCTCGCGCTCGCGCTCTCGTGCGCCGCGTGCTTCGAGATCGGCGGCAAGCGCGCGTCCGGCGGCAAGGGCGACGCCGGCGTCGGGGGCGAAGGCGGTGGCGCCGAGGAGCATCCCCGGGTGCCGTACGAGGCGGACGCGCTCACGGCCTACCTCGCCGAGGGGCAATACGCGGGCTTCGTGCACCAGCGCAACCCTCACCCGTCGGCCGGGCCGCACGGCCTCTTGCGCGTCTTCTTCAGCGATTCGCTCGCGACCTCGCTCGCGGCCGGCTGGCCCGAGCACCCGGCGGGGGCGGCCGCCGTCGTGGAGCTCTTCGCGGCCGACGGGGCGACCCTCATCGGCTGGGACGTCAGCGTGAAGATCGCCTCCGACAGCGAGGCCGGCCTCGGCTGGTACTGGTACGAGCTCATCGGCCCGAGCGGCGTCGCCGGCGAGGGGCCGAACTACTGCAGCGCCTGTCACGCCGGTGGGCTCGACTTCGTCTATTCTTCTCTGCCCTTCGAGTGAGGTGCGGCGCATGGCGAACACCTCCCCGAGCGTTGACGACGAGCGAGCCACCGCCCTCGGGCGGAGCGCCGCGGGACAAGCCGCGTCGAGCGGGTAGCAGGCATGGAAGCGGAGCGACGGGGCAGAGAGCGCGCGGAGCGCGAGCAGCACGGCGCACGCCTCGAGAGCGGCGCCGACAGGGCGCGCTCGAAGAAGCGCCGCGGGAGGCTCCAGACCGTGCTCCTGTGGCTGCGGCGCCTGGCGCTCCTCGGCGTCGCGCTCTTCGGGGCGGGCTGCTTCGCCTTCTTCCTCGTCCTGCGCCACTACGAGCAGGATCTGCCGTCGCTCGACGACATCAAGCAGTACGACCCGCCGCAGGTGAGCCGCATCCTGGCGCGCGACGGGACCCTGCTCGCCGAGGTGTTCATCGAGCGCCGCACGGTCGTCGGCATCGACGCCGTGCCCCAGGCGTTGAAGCTCGCCGTCCTCGCCGCCGAGGACGCCGAGTTCTACGAGCACGACGGCCTCGACTACCTCGGGATGCTGCGCGCGCTCTGGGTCAACGTGCGCAGCGGCAGCATGCGTCAGGGCGGCTCGACCATCACCCAGCAGGTCGTCAAGAACCTGCTCCTCACCCAGGAGCGCACCTTCGCCCGCAAGTGCAAGGAGGTGCTGCTGGCGCGGCGCATCGAGCAGGCGCTGTCGAAGGACGAGATCCTCGAGCTCTACCTGAACCACATCTACCTCGGCCACGGTCGCTACGGGGTCGAGGAGGCGAGCCGCTACTACTTCGGCAAGGGCGTGAGCGAGCTCGGTCTCGCCGAGGCGGCGCTCCTGGCCGGGCTGCCCAAGGGTCCGAGCATCTACTCACCGCGCGTCGATCTCGAGCGCTCGCGCAAGCGCCGCGACTGGGTGCTCGAGCAGATGGGCGAAAAGGGGTTCGCGACGGCCGAGGCGGTGGCGCAGGCCAAGGCCGAGCGCGTGGTGCTCGCGCCCGCGGCCGAGTCGATGAACGAGCTCGCGCCCGAGGTGGTCGACGAGGTCGAGCGCCTGGTGCACGCGCAGATCGGCGACGGCTTCAAGCACGGCGGCTACAGCGTCACGACCACCATCGACCCGGCCCTGCAGGCGAGCGCGCGCGCGGCCGTGCGCAAGAACCTCGACGCCTACGCCGAGCGCCACAAGCTCTTGCCGCCGTTCACGCGGGCGAAGAAGCCGAAGAAGGGCGACCCGACCCCCTTCCAGGGCACGCCCGAGGCGAAGGGCCGCAAGGTCTACTGGGCGGTCGTCACGGGCGCCGACGACCCGAAGGGTACCCTCGCCGTCCGGGTCGGCACCGCCGAGGGCGTGATCGAGCTCGGGCGCGAGCGGCGCTACAACCCGAAGAGCCTGCCGCCGTCCCGCTTCGCCGAGCCGGGCGCGCTCGTGCGCGTGAGCGCCGTCACCGAGCGCGGGGTCGGGCCCGACGGCGTGCCCACCCGCTTCCGCCTCGAGCTCGGGCCCGAGGGGGCGCTCGTCGCCATCGACCCGCGCTCCGCCGAGGTCGTCGCGCTCGTCGGCGGCTACGACGCCGTGCGCGGCGGTCTCGACCGGGCGACGTTCGCGCACCGCCAGCCGGGCTCCTCGTTCAAGCCCTTCGTCTACGCGACCGCGCTCGCGGCGCGCAAGCTCACGCCGGCGACGCTCATCGAGCTGCCCGCGCCACCGACGAAGCCCGGCGTCGAGCCGGGCGCAGTACCGCCGCCGCTCCGCGCGCGCGTCGGGCTCGCGCAGAGCGTCAACGCCGCGGCGCAGTGGGTGCTCCGCACCGCCGGCGCCGAGAACGTCATCGCGCTCGCGCGCCGGCTCGGCGTGACGAGCCGCCTCGAGCCCACCGATTCGCTCGCGCTCGGCGCCTACGAAGTGACGCCGCGCGAGCTCGCGGCGGCGTACGGCGCGTTCGCGAACGGCGGCGTGTACCGCGCGCCCGTGCTCGTGCGGAAGATCGTGGCGCCGGACGGGCGCGAGCTCGCGCTCGCCGGGGCGCCGGTCGAGACGCGCGCGCTCGACGAGGACGTCACCTACGTCTTGACCAGCATGCTGACGAGCGTCGTCGAGGAGGGCACGGCGGTGAAGGCGCGCAGCCTCGGCCGGCCCGTCGCGGGCAAGACCGGCACCTCGAACGACGCCAAGGACGCATGGTTCGCCGGGTTCACGCCCGACTTCACGGCCGTCGTGTGGACCGGCTACGACGACGCCGTGCCGCTCGGCCGGGGCGAGTCGGGGGCGGTGAGCGCTCTGCCGGCCTTCATCGACTTCATGCGCGAGGCCCACCGCGGCCTGCCGGCGCGCGCCTTCGCCGAGCCTGCCGCCGGTATCCGCCACGCGCGCATCGACCCGCGCACGGGCCTGCTCGCCTACGCCGACGAGAAGGGCACGCTCGACGAGGTGTTCCTCGCCGGCAGCGAGCCCACCGAGCCGGCGGAGCCCCCCGACGCCGGTCCCGGCGACGAGGCCGACGCCGGCGCCGCCGAGGTGCCCGACGCCGGCGCAGCGACGGCGCCCGACGCCGGCCCGGAGAGCGAGGCGCCGCTCGGGGAGCTCGCCGACGAGCGCGCGCCCGACGCCTTGCCGCGCGCGCCGGCGCCGTAGCGCGCGTGCACCCAGCCGAGGAAGCGCGCCACCGCCTCGAGCACGTGCGCGGCCCGCAGCGACAGGAACACCTCGAAGGCGTGCTGTGCGCCCGGCAGCTCGGCGTAGACCACGGGCTCGCGCGAGCAGGCCCGCAGGCGCTCGACGAACAGGCGCGCCTCGGCCACGGGCACGAGCGTGTCGTTCGCGCCGTGCACCACGAAGAAGGGCGGCGCCCCCTCGTTCACCCGGCTCATGGGCGAGGCGCGCTCGAAGGCGTCGGGTGCCAGGGCGAGCTTCTTCTTCATGACCATGCGCTCGAGGATGTCGGCGAGCCCGGCGTGCGACGCGCCCGTGCGGTTCGTGAAGTCGTAGACGCCGTAGAAGGGCACGCAGGCCTGCACCTCGGTGTCGCACGCCTCGAAGCCCGGCTGGTACTCGGGCTCGTTCGGCGTGAGCGCGGCGAGCGCGGCGAGGTGGCCGCCCGCCGAGCCGCCGGTCACGACGATGAAGTCGGGGTCGCCGCCGTGCTCGGCGATGTGGTCCCTCACCCAGGCGATGGCGCGCTTCACGTCCACGAGGTGATCGGGGAAGGTGGCGCGCGGGCTCAGTCGGTAGTTGATGGCGACGCACACCCAGCCGCGCGAGGCGCAGAGGTTCATGAGCGCGAGCCCCTGCTCCTCCTTGCTGCCGATGATCCAGGCGCCGCCGTGCACCTGGACGAGCACGGGGCAGCCCGTCGGCCGGTCCCGGTGTCGGTACACGTCGAGCTTGCCGCGCTTGCCCTGCGGGGCATAGGCGAGGTCCCGAAGGCGCTCGACCGAGCGATGGCGCATGCGGAAGGGTCGCGCCAGGCGCAGCAGCGTGAAGTGGGGTCCCGCTCCGTGGGTCGGTCTCGGCACGAGCGACCGGTAGGCCTCGCCGAGGCCGGCGACGAGCGCGCGCTCCACGAGCTCGCGTACGCGCGCCGCGCTGATCACGAGGTAGCCGAGCGCCAGCCACGAGCCAGCCGTGATCCCGAGCCCGACCCAGCCGGGCCAGGCCGCGAGCGCCCCTGCGGCGAGGAAGGCCGCGGTCGCGGCGAGCTGCCAGAGCACGTGGTGCACGGGCAGCTCCGACACGAGCCAGCCCGCGAAGAAGCTCACGACCGACAGGCGTCCCGTGCGCACGAGCGGCCGATAGGCGTTGCAGGTGAGCAGCGCGCCCGCGACCGTCACGCAGAGGAAGGCGATCGGCAGGTAGGGGGTCATGGCTCGAGCGCGCGCCGCTTCGACCCGCCCCCCGCCAGGCGAGCCGCGCGCCGTGTACGTCCTACGCCACCGCGCCCGCCCTCGCCAGCCGCATCGGGGCGCCGAGCCAGAGAGGCGGATGCGATCCGGGTGCGGCGGACGCTGCGCCACTTCGCTATCATGCCGGGTCATGTCGAAGGCGCCCACCGTCGCCGCCCTCGAGCCCGGCTCGATCGTGGCGGGCTACCGCGTGGTCGGTCCGCTCGCGGCGGGCGCGATGGGGGCGGTGTACGTCGCCGAGCAGCTCGCGACGAAGAAGCAGCGGGCGCTCAAGGTGATGCAGCCCGCGCTCGTCGAGGACGACAAGGCGCGCGAGCGCTTCGCGCAGGAGGCCCAGATCGGCGCCGGGCTCGAGAGCGAGCACATCGTCGAGGTGATCGACGCCGGCATCGACGCCGCGCGCGGCACGCCGTGGCTCGCGATGGAGCTGCTGAAGGGCGAGACCGTGGCGGCGCGCGTGGCGCGCGAGGGACCGCTGCCGGTGGGCGTCGTGCGCGAGCTCCTCGCGCAGCTCTGTCACGCGCTCGGCGCCGCACACGATCGCGGCATCGTGCACCGCGATCTCAAGCCCGAGAACCTGTTCCTCGCGGCGCCGCGGCGCGAGGGCGTGCCCTTCACGCTGAAGGTCCTCGACTTCGGCATCGCCAAGATGGTGAGCGAGGCGCAGACCCACTTCACGGGCGCCATCGGCACGCCGCTCTTCATGGCGCCCGAGCAGATGGTGCCCGGCAGGCGCGTGGCTCCCGCCACCGACGTGTGGGCGCTCGGGCTCATCGCGTTCCGGCTCCTCACGGGCGAGTACTACTGGCGCGCGGCGCGCAACGAGAGCCCGACCGCGATGATGCTCCTCAACGAGGTCGCGAACCTGCCGCTCGAGCCCGCGAGCGCGCGCGCCCGCGAGCTCGGGGCCGAGGAGCTCGTGCCCGCGGGCTTCGACGACTGGTTCGCGCGCGCCGTCACGCGCGACCTCGACGACCGCTTCCGCGACGCGCGCGCGGCCCGGAGCGCCCTCGAGCCCGTGCTCGCGGCTTGTGGTGAGGGCGCGAGCGCCCCGCGTGCGCCGCACCGGCAGCGCGCCCCGGCGCCGGCGTCGAGCTCGGCCGACGTGGCGACGGATCTGTGGCTCGCGGCGCAGAGCGCCGAGGAGGCGCCACCTGCCGAGCCCGGCGCCGGCGCGGCCGTGCCCGCGGGCCCCGGGGCGGCCGACACCGCGCTGGCCTCCGCGGGGACCGTGCCCGTGCGCGCGACGGCCACGGTGGCTCGCTCGCGGCGGAACCTGCTCGCGCTCGGCGCGGTCGCGGTCGTGGTCGCGGGCGGCGCCGTCGCCGCGTCCCTCGCCGTCGGCCGCCCGTCCGCACCGGCCGAGGTGCCGACGAGCGGGGCGAGCGCGGCGGTCGCGGTCTCGTCGGCGACGGCGACCGCCACGGCGGGGCGCAAGGGGCGCCTCCCGACCGAGGTCATCAGGACGGTGGTGGCCTCGCACTATCGGTACTTGCGCGAGTGCTTCGCGGCGGCGCTCGTGCGCCTTCCGCGTCTCGAGGGCCTGGTCAACATGCACTTCACGATCGAGGAGGCGGGCGACGTCGAGGTGACCTCCACCGAGGGCTCCACCATCACCGACCCGGAGGTGCTCCGGTGCGTGTCGGAGCGCTTCGGCTCGATCGGGTTCCCGAAGCCCGACGGCGGTGTCGTCACGGTCATCTACCCCATCGCGTTCACGCCCGACCCCAGCGCCGAGCCGGCGCCCGCGCCGAGCGCGTCGGCCCGCTAGGCGCCCTCGACGCGCGGGCGAGGGGCGCGCGCGCTCACGCCCGCTCCGCCTCGAGCAGGGCGCGCGTCACCGCGTGCTCCGGCGCCTCGAGCACACGCTCGGGCGGGCCGCTCTCGACCTCCACGCCGTCCGCGAGCACGTGCACCTGGGTCGCGGCGCGGCGCGCGAAGCGGAAGGAATGCGTGACGGCGATCATGGTCTGGCCCTCGCGCGCGAGCTCCACCATCACGGCGAGCACCTCGTTCGCGGTGGCCGGATCGAGCGCGCTCGTCGGCTCGTCGACGAGGATGGCGTCGGGCCGCATGAGGAGCGTGCGCGCGATGGCGACGCGCTGCTGCTGTCCGCCCGACAGATCGCGGGGCATGGCGCGCGCCTTGTCGCGCAGGTTCATGCGCACCAGCAGCTCGAGCGCACGCGCCTCGGCTGCCTCGCGCGCCTCGCCGAGCACGTGGCGCGGACCGGCCACGAGGTTCTCGAGCACCGACAGGTGCGGGAACAGGTGCAGGGCCTGGAACACCATCCCCACGCGCCGGCGCACCGCCTGGAGCAGCCGGGCGTCCTTCTTCGGGTCGACGTCGGGCGGCAGCACGAGCTCGCCCACGCGCACCTCGCCGGCGTCGAAGGGCTCGAGGCCGTTGATGCAGCGCAGCAGGGTGCTCTTGCCCGAGCCGCTCGGCCCGATGACGACCGCCACGGTGCCCTTCGCCACGGAGAGCGACACGCCGCGCAGCACGGCCGGACCGCCGGCGAAGCGCTTCTCGAGCGCGCGCACCTCGATCATCGGGGCCTCACGTGACGAGCGCCCGCTGGCCGAGCCGCTTCTCGAGGCGCCGCGACACGACCGCGAGCGGGTAGCTCATGCCGAGGTAGAGCACGGCCGTCATGAGCATGAGCTCGATCGTCGCCTGCGTGCTCATCGAGAGCACGCTGTAGCGCTTGGTGAGCTCGACCAGGGTGATGACCGAGCACACGCTCGTGTCCTTGAAGAGCGCGATGAAGTCGTTGACGACCGGCGGGATGACGATGCGCGCCGCCTGCGGGACGACCACGCGCCGCAGCGCCTGCCCGCGCGTCATGCCGAGCGCGAGCGCCGCCTCCATCTGCCCGGGTGGCACGGCCTGCAGGCCGGCGCGGTAGATCTCCGACTCGTAGGCCGAGTAGTTGACGGCGAGCCCGAGGATCGCCGTCGCGAAGGCCGGGAGGCGCACGCCCAGCTCGGGCAGGAAGAAGAAGATGAAGTAGAGCTGCAGCATGAGCGGTGTCCCGCGCAGCAGCTCCACGTAGGCGCCGAGCGGTGCGCGCAACAGCCGCGGCCCGTAGAGGCGTCCGACCGCGATCGCGAGCCCGAGTGCGATGGCGAGCGGGAACGACAGGAGCGACAGGACGACCGTGAGGCCGGCGGACTCGACCAGGATGCCGGCGTAGGTGCGCACGACCTCCCAGCCGCGCTTGCGCTCCCCGAGGCGCACGACGCTGCTCGCGGCGGGCTCGCTCGCACCCGCGGCCGACGCGGCGGAGCTCGCCGCGCTCGCCGTCGTGCCCGTGTCCCCGGGCGGGCCCGGGCCTTCGGGCGCGGGCCCGGGTGGCGCGCCGTCGCCGAGCAGCGCGGCCGCCGGGACGCCGAAGAATCGAGCCATGCGGGCGATGGCGAACAGCTCCGACTGCGCCTCGTCCCAGAGGCCGTACTTGCGATACAGCGCCTCGAGCTTGCCGCTGGCGAGCAGCTCCACCGTCGCCTGGTCGAGCGCCTGCACGAGCCCGAGCTCGCCGGCGCGCGCGTAGACGACGTAGTAGCCCTTGCCGACGGGCGCCCCGACGGGGCGCAGCCCCGGGAAGCGCGGCGCGTAGAAGCTCGCGATGGGGGTGTCTTGCAGGGTGGCGTCGAGCTTCTCGGTCTCGACCTCGCGCATCGCGTCGGTGTTGCCGTCGTAGGAGACGAGCGTCACCCGGTCGCCGAGGGCGCGGCGCACGTGCTCCTCGGCGGCCGAGCCCGTGAGCACGCCGACGCGCCGCTTGTCGCCGCGCGCGCTCGGCTGGCCGAGATCGTCCCAGCTCGCGATGCTCGCGTCGCCCTTGCGGACGAGGAGCTGCAGACCGTACACGTAGTACGGCATGCTCGCGGCCATCGTCCTCGCGCGCTCGGCCGACCACTCGTAGCCGTTCAGCACGACGTCGATCTTGCCCGTGCGCAAGAGATCGGGAAGCTTGTCCCAGTTGCCCTGCGCGAGCTCGGCCTTCACGCCGAGCGCGGCCGCGAAGAGCTCGGCGAGCTCGACCTCGAAGCCCGTGACCTGGCGCGGGTCGTCCTCGCGCGGGTACACGTAGGGGCCGCCGCCCTCCTGGTCCGCACCCCACGAGAGCCGCCCCCGCTGCCGGATCTCCTCGAGGTCGCCCGCGTATGCCACGCGGCCGAAGCAGACGAGCGCGGCGAGCGCCAGCAGGAGCGCCGCCGGGGCGCGTCGCTGCGCGCTAGAAACCGGGCCCGTCGACGCCACCGTGCGGGTCGTCCTTGCCGTGCGCGGTGGGGACCGGGGCGGGCGGTGCGACCACCGGCCGCGCGGCGACCGATGCGCTCGCCGCGGGGCTCGTGCTCGGTGCGGCGCTCGCGGCCGAGAGGGCGGCCGCGCTCGTCAGCTCCGCGGCACGTGCCTTCGCCTGGGCCGCCTCGCTGTCGGCCGCAGCCTTTGCGCGGGCCGCGACCCCGCCGACCGCCGCCCCGAAGCGGTTGAGCGGCGCGGCGGGCGCCGCGCTCGAGCCCGTGAGCAGGGCGACGGTCGTGCCGCCCATGCCGAGCAGGACCACCGCGCCGATCGCCATGACGAGCGGCGAGAGGCGGGTCGGTCGGCCGTTGGTGCGCGCCTTCCACCAGCCGTTCTGAGTGGTGCCGCCGACGGCGCCGGGGGGCGGCAGGCTCAGCATGCGCTCGGGGCGCGAGAGCGGCGTCTGGGTCATCGTGGCGTAGAGCCGCTCGAGCTTCTCGGCGAGCTCGCCCGCGCTCCGCAGGCGGTCGTCGCGCTCCTTGGCGAGGAGCCTGTCGACGACCTCGGCGAGGGGCTCGGGCACCTCGGGCGCGTGCGTGCGCAGCGGTGCGTGGGGCGTGGAGATGATCGCCACCATCAGCGCGTTGTAGTTCGCCGCGTCGAAGGGCAGCTTGCCCGTGAGGGCCTCGTACATGATGACGCCGAGCGACCAGAGATCGCAGCGGGCGTCGACGTCGCCCTCGCCGCGCGCTTGCTCGGGGCTCATGTAGGCCGGCGAGCCGAGCACGGTGCCGGTGCTCGTCTTGATGTTGTCGAACTCGGCGGCGCTCGTCTCCTTCGAGATGCCGAAGTCGAGCACCTTCGGGAAGACATCGCCGTTCTTGTCGAGCGCGAAGAAGATGTTGCCGGGCTTGAGATCGCGGTGCACGAGCCCGCGCATGTGCGCCTCCTCGAGCCCGCGCGCCACGATGGCCAGGTAGCGGCACACGTCGACGGGGCGCATCGTGCCCTGGCGCGCGATGCGCTGGTCGAAGCCCTCGCCCTCGAGCAGCTCCATCACGAGGAAGGGCGAGCCGTCCTCGGCCTGCCCCATGTCGTAGACGTCGACGATGGCGGGGTGGCGGATCTGGCCGCAGGCCCGCGCCTCGAGGAAGAAGCGCTCGAGCGCGTCGCGGTTTCGGGCGAGCTCGGGCAGGAGGAACTTCACCGCGAAGTCGCGGTTCGTGAGCTCGTTCCGGGCGGCCCACACCGAGCCCATGCTGCCCATGCCGAGCACGCGCAGGACGCGGTACTTGCCGCTGACGAGGTCACCGGCCTTCACCTCGGATCGATGGAGACCGCGCTGGGACTGCGTGGCGCCCTTCGACTGCGGCGCCTCGACCGCGGTGCTTTTCCCCCAATCCTCGTCGTCCATGCCCGACTGCCCAGCATACGCCGACCCGGCGGCGGATGCTCGTTCGCTCTCGCCCACCCCTCAGGTGCGCGGTGCCTCTTCACTTATCACGGTCTCGGGTCACGGTCCCGACCGCGGCCGCGCCCCGCCAGACGCGGGCACAAAATGAGCCACGCGGCGAGCCGGCTCGGCCGGTCGCCGCGTGGGGGCGAGCGCCCGGGGCGCTCAGCCGGTAGCCGGGAAGACCGAGACCTGCTTTTGCGTGCGGGTCTTCCAGTGGTACTTCACGACGCCGTCGACCAGCGCGAAGAGCGTGAAATCACGGCCCACGCCGACGTTCTTGCCCGCGTGGAGCGTGGCGCCGACCTGACGCACGAGGATGCCCCCGGCGCGCACGGTCTCGCCGTCGTACACCTTCACGCCGCGCATCTGCGAGTTCGAGTCGCGGCCGTTGCGCGAGGAGCCGCCGCCTTTCTTGTGTGCCATGGCTACCTCCGATCAACCCTTGATGCCCGTGATCTTCACGGCCGTGTACGTCTGCCGGTGGCCGGCCTTGCGGCGGCTGTTCTTGCGGCGACGCGCCTTGAACACGATGACCTTGTCGCCGCGCTCCTCGCCGAGCACCTCGGCGCTGACGCTGGCGCCCTTCACGAGCGGCGTGCCGACGCGCGGCGTCTCGCCGCCGAGCAGCAGCACCTCGTCGAAGCTGACGCTGGCGCCCTTCTCGGCGCCGAGTCTCTCGACGCGCAGGGTGTCGCCCGCCTTCACTTTGTACTGCTTGCCGCCCGTCTTGATTACCGCGTACATCGGTCGTGTCCTCGAAGTGGGCCGTGGGGGCCCAAGGGGTGGCGAAGTATACGGACCTTTGTCCTGATGGCAAGTGTCTTCCGCGCCCGGGCCGCCTCCGTCATAGCCCCCCGACCACGCCGAGCGACGGCACCGCCACCGGCCCGAGGCTCTGCTGCCCGCAGCCGAGCCCGATGTCGCCGAGCGCCTCCGCCACGCGGCAGTCGAAGTCGAGCTGCTCTTTTCGCAGCGTGACGTTCATGCCCTCGAGCACCAGGCTGATGAACCCCATGTCCTCGATGATCCAGCGCTTTTCGACGCGCAAATCGAGCCGGTGGAACGGCGGGCCGCGCAGGGCGTTGCGCCGGCCGATGAGGGTCGGGTCGGTCGGGTCGTCCGGATCCTCGAAGGCGACGAGCGAGTAGGGCTTGCCCGAATAGGCGGTGAGGCGCGCCCCCGCGTTCCAGCCCGCGCCCAGGTTGAAGCCGAGCGCGAGGTGCAGGATGTGGGTCCGGTCGAAGTCCGAGAGGAACGTGCGGCTCCCCACCGTGCGGAGCGAGCGCGACAGCGTGTAGGACAGCATGCCGGCGACGCGCTCCGAGAACGAGCGCGACACCGACAGCTCGAGGCCGAAGGAGCGACCGCCCGCGCGGTCGCCGAGGTCGCAGGCCGTCACGCCGGGGCCGCAGGCCGCGATGACGTCGCTCATCGCGGCGTAGGCATGGTGGAAGAAGGTCGCCCCGACGTGGACCTCCTCGGGGAGCTCGAGCTCGGCGCCGGTCGAGAGCTGGACGGCGCGCTGCAGGTGCAGGCCGGCGGGCTCGAGGCCCGGGACTGCGATGCCGACCGAGCCGCGCTGGTGCGCGATGCCGCCCGCGGCGACGAGCGCGAGCCAGTCGAGTGGCCGCACGCGCAGGGCGAGACGCGGGTCGACGCCGAGCTCGTGGACGCCGGCCTCGCTGAAGGCGTCGAGGCGCGTGCCGGGCACGAGCTCGAGCTCCGGGACCGGACGCAGCACCGCGTCGACCCACGCCCCGAAGTCGCCGCCGAGCGAAGCGCGGAAGGCGCTCTGCAGATCGAACTGGAAGCCCGAGCTCTCCGTCGTCTTCGGCTTCGGCATGCGGCTCGGCTTGGCGGGGGGCTCGTCGCTCGCGTCGGTCTCGAAGCGGTGGTCCGACACCTCGAGGTCGATGCCCCCGCGAAAGCGGACCTCGGGGCTCACGACCACGTCGGCCTCCGCGCGCGCACCGAAGGCGCGCGCCTTGGCGGCACCCTGCGCGCCGAGGCCGGTACGGTCGTAGCCGAAGTCGAACGCGAGGAGCCGGTGCGCGCCGCCCGCGTCGTCGGGCAGCGGCGTGTGCTCGAGCCGCAGCTCCACGCGGTGGAAGTCGGCCGCGAAGAGCTCGCTCACCTCGGTCTCCTCGCTGCCGTCCTCGCCCGTGACCGTGTCGGCCTTGCCGAGAAAGTCGTGGCTCCCGAACGCGAAGACGCGCACGCGGTCGCGCGGGCTCGGGGCGTAGCTCGCGCCGCCCTGGTAGTCCCAGTACGCGAGGCGCACGCTCGGCGCGACGAGCGCGAAGAGCGCGGCCGTGTAGGAGTAGCGCCCGCCGAGGAAGACGTGCGCGCGCCCGTCGTCGAGGGGCACGTCGGCGTACACGCCCGCGTCGAAGAGGCGCAGCGAGCCCTCGAGGCGCAGCTCGGGCGAGGGCGTGTGGGTCGCCGCCGACACGATGCCGCCCGCCTGCCGCCCGAAGCGCGACGGGTAGGCGCCCGGGTAGAAGTCGACGCGCTCGACGATGGCCGGGTGGAGCACGCTCGGACCGACGAGCAGGTGGAACAGGAACGGCACCTGGATGCCGTCGAGGTAGTAGCCCGTGGCCGACGGCGACGAGCCCCGCACGAGCAGGGCGGGCAGGCCCGAGGCCATCGGCGTCACGCCGGGCAGGGCTTCGATGGCGCGGAAGGCGTCGCCGAAGGCGCCCGGGATGCGGCTGTACTCGCGGTCGGTGAGGCTGCGCTGGGAGGGCGCGTGCACGTCCTGCTCCTCGCGGTCGAGTCCCTCGCCCTCGACGACGACGTCGATCGCCGCCGCGTCGGGCGGCGGCGCGGCCGGACCGCCCCCCTCGCCGCCGCCGCGAGCGGGCGCCTCGCGCGGCTCACCCTCCGCGCCGGGCTGGGGCACTTGGTCCAGGCCGCCCCCCTCGCCGGGGCCGACGGGCTCACCTCCCGCGCCGCCGGCCGCGTCGGCGGGGGGCTCGTCCGCGCGGTCGTCGGGCCGGCGCTCCACCTCCTGCGCGAGGGCCGTGCCCGCGGCGGCCGCGCCCGCGAGGGCGACGGCCACGGCGAGCGCGAGCGCCTCGCGCGGCCATCCGTCGCTCATCACGCCGAGCCCCGCGCCACGGCGGCATCCTATCGCGCGCGCCCCGGCCCGGGGTGCCAAACGGCTTGCGGTGCGTCGGCCAGCCCCGCATGCTCGCCGGGTATGCCCCGGCTCGTGGTGCGCGCGCCCCTCGACGGCTCGAGCCGCGACGCCCTCGACGACGCGCTGACGGCGCTCGGGCTGCAGCTCACGAACATCGTGGCACCGACCGAGAGCGAGCCGGGCCAGTGGGTGTACGCCACGCGCACGGCGGACGCGCTCGTGCACCTGGTCGAGGAGCGGCGCCTCGGCCTGCGCTACTTCGCGCTCGCGCCGGGGCAGGACGCCCTCTTCGCAGCGCTCGCCGCCGCCGTGCCCTGCTTCGAGCCGTCCGCGCTGCGCGCCGAGCTCGCCGCGACGGCCGACGAGGTTCGGCGCGTCGAGCTCCTGCTCGTGCTCTGCCTCGCGGTGGAGTCCGGGCCCGCGCCGGCCGACCTCGCGGCGGCCGCCGCGCTCTTCGCCTCCGAGCGTCTCGACGTGCGGGCGGCCGCGCTCGCGGCGGCGGGCTGTGCCGGATGGCGCGAGCTCGCCCCCGCGCTCCGCGAGCGCGCCGTGTCGGAGCCCGACGCCCGGCTCCGGGCGCACGCCGCCGCGCTCGCCGCGCTCTCTGCCGCACCGCGCTGAGGGCGCGACGCCGGCCGTCGCTTCGCTCGCTCGGCTGGGCTACGCTCCGCGCGCCCCGAAGGCCCGAGGAGCCCGCCCGATGGCGACGTGTCCGCAGTGTGGCACTGCCTATCCCGAAGGCACCCAGGTGTGCACCCGCGACGGCGCGCTGCTGCCCCAGGCCTTCGCGCCGCGCGAGGTCGCCCCGGGCGACAGGATCGGCGACTACCGCGTCGAGGCGAAGATCGGCGAGGGCACCTTCGGCAAGGTGTACCGCGTGGTGCAGCCGGTCATCGGCAAGCGCGCGGCCATCAAGGTGCTGAACCCCGAGTACTGCACGAACCCCGAGTGGGTCGGGCGCTTCGTCGACGAGGCGCGCGCGGTCAACCAGATCCAGAACCGCCACATCATCGACATCTTCGGGTTCGGCACGACCCCGAGCGGCCAGCACTACTTCGCGATGGAGCTCTTGGTCGGCTCGACGCTCGAGCGACTGCTGCAAACCGAGGGCGCCCTCCCGCCCGCCGTCGCCATTCCGATTCTGCGCAAGGTCGCCCGGGCGCTCGATGCCGCCCACCGCGCGGGCATCGCGCACCGCGACCTCAAGCCCGAGAACGTCTTTCTGTGCGCGGACGACGACGGCACCCTCTTCCCGAAGCTGCTCGACTTCGGCATCGCGAAGCTCCTCGACGCACAGTCCTCGCGCGGTCGCACGCGCACCGGCACGCCGATGGGCACGCCGCTCTACATGTCGCCGGAGCAGTGCCGCGGCGTCCCTGTCGATCACCGCACCGACGTGTATGCGCTCGGGGTCATCGCGCACGAGGTACTCGCCGGGCGGCGCCCCTTCGACGGCGACAACGCGATGGAGGTGATGCTCGCCCACCTGCAGAGCGCACCGCCCCGGCTGTCGCAGCACGCCCCGCACCTGTCGCCGGCGCTCGATGCCCCGCTGCTGTGCATGCTCGAGAAGGACCCGGCGCGGCGTCCGGCGTCGGCGGGCGAGGCGATCGAGGCGCTGGCGCGCGCGGCGAGCGCCGCGGGCTACGCGGTGGATTCCGACCGACCGGGCGCGCCCGCGCGGCGCGACACCGCGGCCGCGAGCTTCGCTCCGACCGAGGCGTTCCAGGCGATCGCCCCGATGACGGCGCCGGGCTCGGCGGCCGGGCCCGTCGCCACCGTCGCTCGGCCGCCCGCGTACGGCGGGCCGCCCGCGCCCGCGTACCCGCCGGTCGCGTCGTTTGCGAGCGCACCCGCGACCGGGCCGCTCGGTGGCGGCCCCGCGTACGGCTCGGGCCCCGTCGCGCCCGGCTACGCGCCGCCACCGGCGCCCGCGTACCCGGTGGCCGGTGCGGCGCAGACCGGGCCGGGCGTCTACCCGAGCGCGGTCGGACCCGTGCCCGCGCCACCGACCTCGCGCACGGGTCTCGTCGTCGGGCTCGGCGTGCTCGGTGCGGCGGCGCTCGCGGGTGTGGTCGCGCTCGTCGTGCTCGAGGGCCGGTCACCGGCTCCCGCACCGAGCGGGTCGCCGCCCACTCCGGTCGCGACGAGCACCTTCGGGCCCGTCGTGCCCGGCTCCCTGCCGCCCCTCGAGCCGCGCCCGCCGCCGCCGCGCCCGCCCGCCGTCGGTGCGGTCGAGGTCGAGACGACCGATCTGCACGTCGCCGTGCCCACACCCGAGGGACCGCGCGAGCTGCACCAGCGCATGGTCGTCTCCGAGACGGTGCTCGCGGTTCGACCCGACGGCCGGCTCCGCGAGGCGCGCCTCGAGCTCGTCGAGGGCTCGCTCGCCGACAATACCGGCGCGGCGCGCCCGATGCCGGCCGTGCCCCCCCTGCTCGCCCGGGCCGCGGACGACGGTGGCTTCGCGGTCACCGACGCCCAGGGCGTGCCGCTGTCGAACGACTACGCGGCGCTCCTCGGGACCGGTCGCGCCCTCTTCGCGCGCCACGCCTTCGCGGCGCTCGTCGCCACGGCGCGCCAGCCGGGCACGCGGGTGCCGCTCCCGCTCGAGGTCGCGGCCGGTCTCGTCTACCTCGAAGCGCCGATGGTCGTCAGCGCGGCGAGCTGCAGCTTCAAGGGTCCGGACGACTTCAACGGCCGGGCGGTGGCGACCTACGAGCTCGTGATCGACGTCGAGTGCCGCGGCCACGCGCTGTGCCGCACGCTGCACTACGAGGGCGGGGTGGGCCTCGACCCGGCCACGGCACGCGTGGCCGTGGTCGCGTTCCAGGGGACCTTCGCCACGCCGAGCTCCGCGGTCCGCGACGGCACCTGGAACATCCTCACGGCGATCGCGGTGCCCTAGCGGGCTCGGCTCCAGCATGCCGGTGGCTTCGGGCCACGGGCTTCGGGCGCAGAGGCCGCAGCGTGGATCCTGGAACGGACACGTCCGGCGCGCGGACCGGGCGCCGCCGCCCGCGCGTTTCTCGCACCCTCGGGATGCCAGGGCGTACGATGGCCGACCGGAGCATCTTCACCTGACCGGCGCTTTGGAATATAGCTAGCAACCCACCCCTGGAGGCCCCCCTTGCCCGCGAAACTGGACGCTTCCGGCGACATCGAGGTCATCTGCAACATCCACGACCTCGCGCCCGGCAAGATGGCGCGCATCGTGTTCCGCGCCTTCGACGACGCCACGCCTCCGTTCAAGATCCGCATCCGGGCACCGAGCGGCGCCACCATCCTCGAGCGCGTGATCCGCGACCTGCCGACCGGCGGCCCCCAGAGTCCGCCGCCCATCACCTTCGCGGTCGCCAAGGGCGAGTACCACATCCTGATCACGGACTTCCGCGGCAACGCCGAAGGCGGGGCGACGCTCGTCGTGTTCTAGAGCACCGAACAGGTTGAAACCTGCGACGCTTTCAACCTGTTCGGTGCTCTAGGCGCGCGTCGAGGAAGGCCGCTCGGTCGGGCACGCCATCGCACCCCACCCGACCCTGTCCGGGGGCTCGAGCCACGCCGGGTCGGTGTCGGAATCTTGCTCGCAGGTAAGTGACGGCGTTGTACGCTCGTCAGACCTCCCCAACACACCGCGCGTGAGGAGGCAGTTCCCATGACCGACCCCAAAGAGATCGTGTTCACCATCCCGCTGTCGAAGGGGCGCGTCGCGCGCGTTCCGCTCTCGGTCCTCGAGCAGTACGTGGTCGCCGATGCGGCGAGCGTGCACGCCCCGGACGAGCCCTCCCTCGACGACGTCACGGCGCACAACCTCACGCTGTCGGAGCGCGGCACCGCGGAGTGGCACATCGCCTGGGAGCTCGGCCAGTGCACGGTCACCGATGCGAGCGGTTTCCCGCGCGAGTACTACGCCTGGCACCGGCACCCGTACGGCACGGAGTACGCCGAGCTCTACGAGGGCTGACCCACCCCGGCGTCGCCCGCCGCCTCGGCCTCGACTCACGCCCCTTCGCGCGAAAGTCTCGCGGCTTTCAGGGATCGGGCTTCAGGGACGCTGCGAAAGGGCGAAACACGACTCAGCCGCCGTCCCCCGCCGTACCGACGATGCGCGCGCCGAAGCGCGCTCGCACCTGCGGCGGCGTCGCCTCCGTCGCGGCGCTCACCGCGCCGAGCTCGAGCCGCAGCCCCTCGAAGCTCTTCTTCGACACGAGCTCGAGCAGCGGCCCGAGGTCGAGCTCGTAGCGCAGCTCCTCGCCGCGCAAGAGCTCGCGCACCGTGGGCAACAGATCGCTCAGGCAGGGCGTGAGCACGGTCGTGCCGCCTTGCTCGCGCGCGCAGTCGACGTGCACCTCGCGGATGCGGCCCGCGAGCCGGAGCTGCCGGTCGTGGCTGATCAGCGTCGCGTCGAGGTCCGCCGCACCCACCACGCGGCGCTCTTCCCAGTGGCCGAGCGCCACGTCGGCCACGCGCACCCGCAACGCGCCGGTCGCGTCGTCGGAGCGCGGCAGCACGACCGGAGGCAGCAGCGGGTCGAAGCCCTCGATGTCGAAGGCGAGCCCCGACACCTCGGCGGGCAGCTGATCGAGCAGCAGGCTCGACTGCCCGAGGCGGCGCAGCTGACCCGATTGCCACAGCGCAAACGCGAGCTGGTTCACCGCGAGCGCGTTCGCCACGATCTCGATCTGCGGCTCGTCGCTCGGCGCGCGCGGGCTCGGCACGGGCTCGACGGCGACGACGCGCGGCGGCCCCGGCACCTTCGGGTCGACGAGCGGCGCGCCGAGGTCGATGCCGGCGCAGAGCCGCAGGCCGACGCCGCCCGGTGTCACCCGCGGCGGACCCGCCAGGCGCAGGGTCAAGGTGTCGCGCGGCCGCTCGGGGAAGGGCGCGAAGGGCTCGCCGAGCTGGCCGAGCGCGGCGTTGAGCTCGGTCATCACGGGGGCGATGTGCGCCGCGAGCAGCGCGCGCGCCTCGGCCATCACGATGCTCTCGCTCTTGCCGAAGAGCTCGCGGCGCACGAAGTTCACGATCTCGGTCCCGATGAACGACTCGGTGCGCGCCCGGCCCGCGCCCTCGAAGATGGGCTCGAAGGCGCCGCGCGGTCGCACGACGAGCCGACCGTTCGCCTCGGTGAGATCGAGCACGCCCGACGCGCCCACCTCGGTGCCGTCGCCGAGGTGCGCGACCGCACGCACGGTGAGGTGCCCGTCGCGCGGCACGAGGGCGAGCTCCGCGTGGTCGAGCGCCGGCAGGGTCGTGATGGTGACCCCGAGGACGCCGATGGTGAACGGAAAGAGCGGCCGCAGCCGCTCGGCGACCATGGCGCGCAGGCCCGTGGCCCCGCGCGACGGGTCGAAGAGCGCCGCGTTGACGTGGACGCCGAGGCCGCAGGCGTCCATGGCGCCGCGCGCGACGAACGGCCCGACGAAGAGCGGCAGGGCGAGCTCCCGTTCCCAGCGCGCGCCGTACACCGCGCGCCAGCGCCGCAGGGCGAGCCCAGGCTCGTGCCAGTCGAGCTCGCCGGCGAGCTCGAGCCGGGGGAGCAGCGAAGCGGGGCCCATCTCGTAGCCGGGCGCGGCGACGACGCCCGGTCCCGCGGGCGGCGCGCGCGGGCCCTCCTCGCCCGCGACCACGAGGTGCGAGGCGGTTCCCGCGACGCGCACGTTGAGGTCCTCGAGCCCGAGCTGCGCGGCGAGCGCGAGGGGCAGCGCCACGGCCCCCGCGGCCACGAGCCCCAGGCCGAGCACGAGCTCGGTCGCGCGCCGCAGCCTGCGCCGGCGCGTGCTCACGGCGCCGCCTGCTCGGTCAGCGCGAACAGGACCGCGATCGACGCGAGCTCCATCGCCACGATGAACAAGGTGGCGCGCATGACGCTCGAGGTCATGGCGTTCGTCACGTGCTCGGCGCGGTCCTTGTGCGAGCTGCCCCGCGACACCACGATGGACGCGATGGCGAGGGCGTAGCAGCCGAACAGCCACAGCGCGCGCACGAGGTACGGCCACCGCTCGGGCGCCGGGTCGAGAAAGTCGCTCGTCAGCGTCGTCAGCGGATCCGGCACCCCGTAGCGCCGGAACAGCACGAAGCCGCCGATCGTCATCGAGGCCACGAACGCGGCGGCCGACACGAGGTAGGCCATCACGAGCCCGAGCCAGCTCGGCGAGAGCAGGTAGCGCGCGGGCGAGACGCCGATGCCCTCGAGCGCGACGACCTGTCCGCGCAGCACCTGCCCGCCGATCCAGGCGTTGATCGCGCTGCCGCTCGTGGCGGCGAACACGATGGCCGAGATCGGCGGCGCGAGCGACAGGATGTACGAGCCGCCGGTCAGCTTGAGCAGCATCGCCGGCTTGAGGCCCGCGCTCAGGTGCACGACCACGTAGGGCACGGTGATCCCGAGCAAGAGTGCCACCGTGCAGTAGAAGGCCAGCGGCTTCAGCAGGCCCTGCCAGAGCGCGAGGCGGAGCACGGTCAGAGACTCGCGGAACAGGTGCGGCCGGAACGCGTCGAGCACGGCGGCTCCCGCGGTCCGGAGCGCGGCGAAGAGCTGCCCCGGCTCGCGCGCGTGTCGGCCCGTCGGCCCGGCGCGGCGCGCGGCCACGAGCCGGCGCTCGAGCTCGTGCTCCACCGTGGCGAGCGCTGCCTGCCGCGCCTCGGGGCTCGCGCGCTCGGCGGGTCCCTTCCAGCTCGGCAGGAGCGGCACGAGCTTCTTCGTCACGGGGTCGAGGAACAGGAGCTTGTGGCAAGCGCCGGCGGCGAGCGCGACGTCGTGGGTGATGACGAGCATGCCGCAGCGCTGCTCCTCGGCTTGCTTGAGGAGCAGGCGCGCGAGCGAGCGCACACCCGCCGGGTCGAGGCCCACCGAGGGCTCGTCGAGCACGAGCAGTCGCCGGCCCGCGGCGAGCGTGCGCGCCACCGCCACGCGCTGCGCCTGCCCGCCCGACAGGGCCGCCACGTGCCGCCCCGCGAGCGCCTGGTCGAGCTCGACGGCGGTGAGCCACGGCGCCACGTCGCGGGCCAGCCGCCCGCCCGCCTGCGCGAGCTCGATGTTGCCCCGCACGTCGAGGTGGTCGAAGAGCGCGCCCTTCTGCGGCACGAACGCGGGCTCCGTCTCGAGCGTGCGCGCCGTGTAGCTCACGCCGTAGCCCTTGCGCCGCAGCTCCTCGGGCGCGAAGAGCGCGCGCAGCACGGTGGTCTTGCCGGCGCCGCTCGGGCCGAGGATCGCGACGATCTCGCCTTCGGCGAGGTCGAGGTCGGTGTCCTCGAGGACCGGCGCGCCGCCGGGCAGGGCGACGTGGAGCTTCTCGACATGCAGCAGCACCCGCCCACGCTAAATCACCGCGCGCGATTCTGCACCCCGAACGGGCGCCGGCTCCGGGCGGCGGGCCGACTCAGGTGCGGCGTCGCGCGAGCGCGAAGGTGCCGGCCAGGACGCACAGGGCCCCGACCACGCCGAGCGCCGTCGGCAGCTCCTCGAAGAGCGCGATGCCCCACACGTAGGCGAACACGACCTGCAGGTACCCGACGCTCGTGGCGCGCCCCGCCTGCTCGAGGTGCAGGCCGCGCGTCATGTGCACCTGCGCCAGCTGCGTGAGCACGCCCACGGCCGCGAGGTACAGCCACGCGCGCCCCTCGGGCCACACCCACACGGGCAGCGCCGCGGGCAGGGCCGCAGCCACGGCCACGAGCGAGAAGTAGAACACGACGACGAGCGGGTGGTCGGTGGCGCGCAGCCCGCGCACGAGCACGTACGCGAAGGCGCTCGACACCGAGCCCGCCACCGCCACGACGACCGGCACCGTGGGGAGCGTGCCCGCGCCGCCGAAGAGGAAGCTCGGCTGCGCCACGAGCACGACACCGCACAGGCTCACGAGGGCGGACGCCGCCTGCACGAGCCCGAAGCGCTCGCCGAGCGCGACGGCCGCGACGAGCACCGTGAAGATCGGGCTCGTGTACTGGATGACCGTGGCGTCCGCCAGGGGCAGGTGGGTCACCCCGTAGTAGTGGCAGTAGAGCGCGATGAACCCCGCCACACCCCGCAACACGAGCAGACGGCGGTTGTGGCCCCAGAACGACAGCCGCGCGCGCCGGAGCGCCGCCGCGCCGAGCCCGAGCGTCACGACGGCCCGGCCTAGCACGATCATCGGGCTCGGCAGCGTCTGACCGGCGAGCTTGACGAAGACCCCCATGATGCTGAAGTACAGGGCAGCCGCCGCCATGTGCCGCAGACCAGCCGAGAAGAGGGCCGCCTTGGGCGGAACGGGGGAGGGCTCGAGCGTCACGGCGGCGCGCAAGCTACTCGCGCGCGGGCCGGAAGGCAGCCGCGGCGCGCGGTGCGGGCGCGGCGGCGGCACGAGGAGCGGCGCGCATGAGTGACGGCGAGGCGCGCAAGCGCAGGGCGGCGGCGCTGTGGCAACAGGGCCAGGAGCAGCAGTTGCGGGGCCGGCTCGACGAGGCGATCGCGCTCTACAGCGAGTCGATCCGCACCTTCCCGACGGCCGAGGCCCACACCTACCGGGGCTGGGCGTACAGCTTCCAGGGCCGCATCGACGAGGCGATCAGCGAGTGCAAGCGCGCCATCGCCGTCGACGCCAGCTTCGGCAACCCCTACAACGACATCGGCGCCTACCTCATGAAGCTCGGACGCCTCGACGAGGCGGGCGAGTGGTTCGAGAAGGCCAAGCGGGCGGCGCGCTACGAGCCGCGGCACTTCCCCTTCATGAACCAGGGCCGGCGGCTCGCGCAGCAAGGCAGGGTGGCGGCCGCCGTCGAGGAGTTCACGCAGGCCCTCGCCCTCTTGCCCGGCGAGGCGACCTGCGTCCAGGCGCTCGCCGAGCTGCGCGCGCGCCTCAACTGACCCCACCGTCCGCGAGGCTCTCCCGCGGCCTCCCTCGAGCCGCCGCGCTCGCTCGCGACCTCAGGGCATCGGGTCGGCGTCCTTGCCGAACCACACCGCCGCGTGGCTGTCGACGATGCCGGCGCCCATCGCCCGCCAGGTCGTGTCCGCCCACTTGTCCTGGTTCAGGATGACGGCGTGGTGCGCCGGGCTCGACTTCCAGAGCTCGAGCGCGCGGTTCGCGTCGAGCACGTAGCCGGTGTTCTCGCCCGGATGGCCGATGGCGATCTCGAAGCCGGTCGCCTGGTAGTGGGTGAGCTCGGCCGGCTTGCGCCACATGCACTGGGCCTGCGCGTGGTCGGGCGTGTAGCAGCAGCCGGTCCAGGGGCCCTTGTTCGTCCAGCTGTGCCCGTTGCACCCGGGCATGGGGGGCGCGTCGCGCAGATCGCGCGCGTGCGTCTCCGCGACGTGGGTGAGCGCGCGGGTCACCGGCACGGGCGGCAGCCCCCGGCTCATGCGGTAGTTGTTGATGGTGTTCGCGAGCTCCATCGCCCGCGCCGAGATGGGCGGCTCGACGCCCGGGACGGCGGGGGGCCACGGCGCGGTCGGCGGCGGCTGCGGGCCGGGCGCGGTCGGCTGCCCGCCGGGCCACGGCCACGGCAGCGGCCACGGAAGAGCCCCGGGCAGCGGCAGCGGCGCGGGCCCCGAGCCGAGCACCTGCCCGAGCCAGTCGAGCCAGGGCGCCGTCGGGGCCGCGGGCGGTGGCGGGCTCGGCGGGACGTAGGGGGGCGGCTGGCCCGGCGGCGGCTGGCCCGGCGGCAGCGCGCCCGGCGGCCAACCGCCCGGACCGGGGGGCGCGGGCGTGGAGCGCGCGCACCCCGCGAGCACGGCGAGGAGCGCGAGCGCGCCGAAGGAGCATCGCATCGTCGGATCGTAGCGCGACCAAGGTCTCGAAAGGACGGGCCCGTTCGGAAAATCGGCGGGCACCCGGGAACCGGCGGGCGCGAGGCGCTGTCACTCTGGACAACTGACGGCGGACGCAACGGGCGGCCGCGAGGCGAGCGCGACGAGGCGCCGCCGCGGTGCCCGCAGAGCCGATCGACGCAAGGTGCGTCGCGGCGCGCGTCGCCACGATGCCGTGCCGAAGGGCGCGAGCGTGCAGCGTGAGGAGACGACCATGACCACCCCCGCGATCCAGAACCCGTTCGAGCAGGCCTCTTTCGCGCAGAACCCGTTCGCGCCGCGCCGGAGCGTCGCGGCCGTGGCCGCGGATGCGCCGGAAGGCAGCTACGAGTACCGCATGCTCGAGAGCGCGCCGGCGGTGGCGAGCGAGGAGTGCGAGTCGAGCGCGGCGGCGGTCGAGATCCGGGTGAGCTGGGGTCGCAGCCTGCTCAGCGTGGCGCACCTGTCGCCGGCGCGGGCGTACTGGGTGGGCGAGGACGAGAGCGCGGCGCG
>JADLAB010000002.1 GCA_020848455.1 Polyangiaceae bacterium | reverse complement strand
GCTGCCATGGGGCGCGAGCACCTTCTTGAAGTGCTCGATGGGATCGAGCTCGGGTGCCGCGGCGGGCACGGGCGTGGGCTTGCCCGGCGCCGCGACCGGCGCGGGCGTCGCGGCGGGCGCACCGGGCACCGCCGCGGGCCCCGGCTTCGCCGGGACGGGCGCGGGAGTCGCCTTGGGCGCGGCGGGCGGAGTCGCCTTCGGCACCGCGGGTGGCGTCGCCTTCGGCACCGCGGGTGGCGTCGCCTTCGGCGGGGCCGGCGGCGCCTTCGGCGGGGTCGGTGGTGCCTTTGGCGGGGTCTTCGGCGGGGTCTTGCCCTGGCCGTACGGCGCGTCTTGAGCGCTCGCGACCGTGGGCGCGGCGCAGAAGACCATGGGCGCGACCGCGAGCGCTGCCGCTCTGGCGACACGTCCGAACCGGGTGGTACGCGTGGACTCGGCTTTGCGATTCATATCCGTCCCCGAGCGGTTGAATGTGCTGTTTGCGCGTCCCCGTGTGGCGGACGAGGCCACGTTGGGAGCAAGGCCCTGCCGGCCGGCCGCCTGGCGTCTACTTCGAGTTCTTGCATGCGAGCCCGATCCGGGACGGTGCTCGCGTGAAACGAAGCTAGCACCTCCCGACTTACACTGCCCGCCGTGCCAAGCAGATACGGAAGCGATCGATCCACGTCAAGGCGCAGGTCCGCCGGAAAGCTGCGCAGGCCTTTTCATGCCGCGCGGATCGATCGGGTGAGCGCCCGCCTCCGAGTCGGACGGGCCCTGAAGCCGGAAGCCGGAAGCCTGAAGCCACGTCGCGCTGGAGCCGAGCTCCCTGCTAGAGCGGCAGCTCGAGCGCGGCGCAGCTGTCGAGCACGCGCTGCCGGCAGCACTGCCCCGCCGCGCAGCTCGCGCCCGTCGTGCTGACGCCGGCGCCGCACACCTCGTCGGCGGCGCAGCACGTCGCGGCGGCGCCGCCCGCACCACCACCACCGGTGGCCCCGGCCGCGCCCGCCGTGCCGCCCGACCCTCCGGTGGCCGTGCCCCCGCCCGTGGCGACGCCGCCGGTGCCGACTCCGCCGCTGCCGCCGGCCCCGATCCCACCGCTGCCGCCGCTGCCGCCGCTGCCGCCACCACCGGAGCCGCCCGTGCCCGAGCAGCCGCAGCCGGCCGTGACGTGGAAGACGACGCGACGCGCCTGCCCCGGGCAGAAGGCGAGGTCGAGCTCCTGGGCCGGGCCGAGCGCCGGTGGCAGCACGGCCGGGCAGGTGAACTCCTGGCCGGGACCGAGCTCGCCGGCCACCGGCCCGAAGGGCGTCACCGTGACGCGCACCGGGATCATCGCGTCGCGATCGGGGGCGCGCTCGAGCACCAGGCTCGCGGCGGTCTTGCCGGCTTCCCCCACGATGCTGACGCACACGGGCAGCGCGGCGCCGTCCGCCGGCGTGATGACGACCTCGACGTTGCGCGGCTGCGCCGGCCCGGCCACCGGCACGAGCTCGACGCGCACGAAGCTCGAGCTCGGCAGGGTCTTGGCGCTGCAGGCCGCCATGGCGCCCGCGAGGCACGACCCGAGCAGGGCGCCGAGGCGCGCGCGCCGGGCGCCGCGTCGCTCGGCCGCTGCTCGCTCGGCGCTCGGAGTCGGGGCCATCAGAACTCGATCGCGACCGGAATCACGTGCCCGATGGTGCTCGACGGGGGCACCGCCCCCGGGATGTCGTCGGGCCGGGTCGCGACGACGATGCCTACCACGGCCGCCGTCACGGCAAGACCACCGCCGATGCTGGTCCAGAGCCACCACTGCTCGTAGATCGGGGCCTCCTCGGGCTCGACCGTGAGGACCTGCGTTCTCGGGGCGACGAGCTCGAGGCGCACGTCGGAGGCCGAGAGCTCGCGCGTGACGGTGGTGGTGTCGTGGCCGGGCGCGCGCACGACGAACACGTGGCGCCCCGGATCGAGCTCGACGTCACCCTGCGGATCGGCGCGGAGCGGCGCGCCATCGACCTCGACCTCGGCGTCGGGCGGCTGCACGTCGACGTTCAGCGACAGCACCTTGGCGCTGACGTCCGCGAGGAGCTTGTCTACCTCGGGGCGCAGCTTCGGCTTGAGCTTGAGCTCCGCGGCCTGCTTCAGGATGCTGCGCGCCGTCTGCTTGGCCTCGACGTAGCGCCCGAGCGCGCGCAGCGTCGTGGCGATGTTGAGGCGCGCCGAAGCGTTCGCCACGAGCTCGTCCGACTCGCGGAACGCCTCGAGCGCCTCGGCCCACTTGCCCTCGTCGCTCAGCGCGAGCCCCTCGTCGAACTTCGCGTGGGCGCGTCGCTCGGTCGGGGTCTCGGCGGCGGCCAGACGCGGCGCGAGGCAGACGAAGAGCAGTGCTGCCACCGCGAGGAGCCGGGAGGTCCGCCGTTCGACTGCCATGCTGCTGCTCGGTAGTACTAGTACTCTCGCACGAGCGGCCCCTTCTTCGGGGCCGGACCGACCGGCACCGCCACCGTCGGCGTCGCGACCGGCCGCGCCGCCGTGGGGACCTCGACCGGCGCCGAGACGGCCGGCGCGGCCGAGTGCGACGCGCTCGCGCTCGGCGCCGGGAGCGCACTCGGCTCCGCGGAGCCTTGCGCGGCCGGCGCCGTGGGAGCCTGCGTCGTCGGCGCCGGAGCGCTCGCTGCCGCCGTGGCACCGCCGGCGGCAGCGTCGGAGGTCGCGCCGTCGGCCGCCTCGCTCGACCCGCCCCGACCGATCGCGAACGCGGCCGCGACGCCGAGCCCGAGCGTCGCCACGACGACCCCCGCGGCCACGAGGCTCCGGCCCCGCGCCCCGACCGCGGGGTGGCCCGTCCCGGGGCTGCTCACCGCGAGCCGTGCGTCGGTGGAGGCACGCGCCACGCCGTTGTTCGTCGGCGTCGGCATCAGGGACGGCTCGACGTACGCGCCCCCGGGCGCCGACGCCATCGGCCGGGGCGCCGACGTGGGCGAGGACGGCAGCGGCGCGGCGCTCGCGACGCGCGCGAGCAGCGCTCGACGCACCTCGATCCGCTCCGGGAAGTGGTGGGCGAGCCAGCGCCCCGCCGTCGTCGGATCGTGCGGCATGCCGGCCTCGCGGGCGTACGCCGCGAGGTCGGCCTCGAGCGAGGCGCCATCCGGGTAGCGAAGGGCGCGGTCGCGCGCCATGGCGCGCATGACGATCGCGGAGAGGCCCGGCTCGATGTCGCGCCGGACCGCGCAGAGCGGCGGCACGGTGGCCGCCTGCAGGGCTGTGATGATGTCGACGTCGCTCGGGCGCTTGAAGGGCGAGACGTTGGTCGCGAGCTCGTAGAGCACGACCCCGAGCCCGAAGACGTCGACGCTGCGGTCCACCGCAGCCCCGAGGAAGGTCTCGGGCGCCATGTACGGCAGCTTGCCCTTGAGCTCGCCCGACGAGGTGTGGTGGATGCGCTGCTTGGCCTTGGCGACGCCGAAGTCGAACAGCATGGGCTGGCCGGCGTCGGCGAACATGATGTTGCCGGGCGACACGTCGCGGTGGACGATCTCGAGCGGCTGGCCGTCGAGGCCCCGCGCCTCGTGCACGGCGTGGAGCGCCGCCGCGATGCGCGCGCCGACCCAGGCGACGATCCACGCCGGCAGCGCCTGCCCGCGCCGCGCCATCTCGCGCTGGAGCTTGCCCACCTGGTCGCCGCTGACGAACTCGAGCACCACGAAGTGGCTGTCGCCGTCCTGCCCGACGTCGATGGTGCGCACGATGTTGGGGTGCTCGACGGCCGCCGCGAGGCGCGCCTCGTCGTGCAGCATGTCGATGAACTCGGAGTCGCTGGCGAGGTGCGGGTGGATGCGCTTGAGCGCGACCGGCTTCAAGAAGCCGCCCGGCCCCACCATGCGCGCGACGAACACCTCGCCCATGCCGCCCGCCGAGAGCCGCTCGACGATCTCGTAGCGGCCGAGCCGGTCAGGGTAGTCGCGCTGGGGAGGGCTCATGGCGTGGAGGACGCGGAGGGACGACCTCGTGCGAGCATATCACGCCCACGCGCCCCAGGAGGGCGCTGGGAAACGCGTCCTGCTGCGGCGAACGATGCATCCCGACCTGCGGAGCGTGCTCGCTCGGCCTCCTCAACGTACGGAGAGTACGTAGTCGTCGGCCTCCGCTCCGCGCCACTCCGCATCTCGGGCGCCTCCTTCGCCTCGCGACGGACCCGTTTCCCAGCGCCCTCCTAACCGCCGCCGCCGCACCAGCCGCAATCCTCCCAGCAGGTCGAGCAGTCGTCGCCGCAGTCGCACCAGCCGTCGCCGCAGAAGGCGCCGCGCTGGCAGCAGTAGTCGCCGCAACACACGGGGTCGGCGCAGCACGGGTCGACCCCGCAGTCGGCGGGGCAGTTGCACTGCGTGTCGCCGCAATCGCAGTAGCCGTCGCCGCAGTGGGCGTTGACCTGGCAACAGAAGTCGCCGCAACACACGGGGTCGGCGCAGCAAGGGTCGACCCCGCAATCGCCCGGACAGTTGCACTTCGTGTCGCCGCAATCGCAGTAGCCGTCGCCGCAGAAGGCGCCGCGCTGACAGCAGACGTCGCCGCAGCACGGGTCGCCGCAGCACGGGTCGCCGCAGCACGGGTCGTAGCAGTCGCCGGGACAGTTGCTGCAGTTCTCGCCGCAGCCCGTGTTGCAGGTGCCGTTGCCGCACGCGTTGGCGCAGCACACGCCGCCGCAGTCGCTCGAGCACGAGCAGCTCGACTCGCCGCAGGCGCTCTCGCACACGCCGTTGCCGCACGCCGCGAAGCAGCACGTGTTGGGGCAGTCGCTCGCGCAGTTGGCGCACGTCTCGCCGCAGCTGCAGCTGCCGTCGCCGCAGTAGGCGCCGCAGCACGGGTTCGGGCAGTCGCCGGGGCAGCTCGCGCAGTTCTCGCCGCAGTTGCACACGCCGTCGCCGCAGGTGTTGCCGCAGCACGCGCCGCAGTCCGCGGGGCAGCTGCACGGATCCTCGCAGCCCGCGTTGCAGACGCCGTTGCCGCACTGCCCCACGCAGGGATTGCAGCCGCCGCAGTCGGTGCAGCAGTTGGCCGGTGTCTCGCCGGTCTCGCAGCTGCCGTTGCCGCACACGCAGGCGCAGTCGCCGGGGCAGTTGGCGCAGGTGTCGGTCGCGTCGCACACGCCGTTGCCGCAGCAGGTGTCGCAGTCGCCGGGGCAGGTCACGCAGGTCTCGGCGGCGCCGCACTGGCCGTCGCCGCAGCTGCACGCGCAGTCCGCGGCGCAGGTCTCGCACGTCTCTCCGCCGTCGCAGGTGCCGTTGCCGCACGCCTCGAGCTCGACGCACTTGGCCTGCCCGCTGCCGAGCGGGACCTCGGCGCAGTTCTGGCCCGCGGGGCACTCCTTGCCGAGGCACACGCAGGCGAGCGAGATGACGATGCGGCCCACCGTGCCGTCGGCCACCGCGCGCTCGAGCACCGACTCGACGAGCTTCGTGCCGGCGCCATCGGCGACCTCGCTCGTGAAGGTCACGATGAACAGGTGGACGGCACCGGGCTCGGCGGGCAGGTGGACCTCGGTGCCGATGGGCATGTCGTGCGGTCCGCCGACGGCGAAGTCCTGGCTCAGGTCGAGCCGTGTGCCCGTGCGCACTTCCACGTGGATGTGGCGCAGCCGGGGCGCGCAGAGCTCCCCGACCCCGAGCACCAGCGTGACCCCGGTCGCGCTGCCGGCAGTCTCGTCCGTGCCCCCGCAGGTCGCGAACGGGCCCACGCAGGCGAGCGTCGTGAGAACCACGAGGCGGGCCACCCACCGAAGCCAGCCGTGCACGAGCCGATGTTTTCACTGCCCGGGCCCCCGCGCAAGCCACAGGCGCCGGCCCTCTTTCGCGGCGGTCTCCTTGGCACCCTGCGGGTGCCATGACACCATGGCCGCGATGCTGCGTGAGCCTGTCAGCGCGGAGGTGCTCGGACGAACCGAGCTGTTCTCCGGCCTGTCGGCGCGCGACCGCGAGACGCTCGCCGTGTGCCTGCGCGGCCGGCGCTACGAGCCCGGCGAGGTCGTGTTCACCGAGGGCGAGCCCGGCGCCACGCTGCTCGTGGTGGCCGAGGGCACGCTCGTCGCCACGACCCACCGCCCGGACGGCAGCATCCAGGTCCTGAACCGCATGCGCCCGGTGGAGGTGGCTGGCGAGATGGCGTTCCTCGACCCGGGCCCTCGGTCGGCCACGGTCACGGCCGAGACCGAGGCGGTCGCGTACGAGCTGTCGCACGACTCGATGGACGTGCTCCGGCAGCAGTCTCCGGCCGCGGTGAGCGCCCTCGTCACGGCCGCGATCCGCGACGTCACCCGGCGCCTGCGCACGCTCGACGACCGCATCGCGCAGGAGCTCGACCGGGTCGGCCGCAGCGCTCCGGGAGGCGAGCCATGAGCGACGAGCGCGAGACCGACTTCGCGCCCGGGACGACCTTCGGACGCTACGCCGTCGTGCGCCGCATCGCGGTCGGCGGCATGGGCGCCGTGTTCGAGGCGCGCCACCTCGACCTCCAGAAGCGCTTCGCCCTGAAGGTGATGCTGCCGCGCTTCGCCTGCGACCCGGGCCTGCGCGAGCGCTTCCTGCTCGAGGCGCGCATGGCCTCGCGCCTGTCGCACCCGCACGTCATCGCGGTGTCCGACGTCGGCGTCGAGCACGATCTGCCCTACCTCGTGATGGACTTCCTCGAGGGCGAGGACCTCTGCGCGACGGTGGAGCGCGAGGGCCCGCTCGACACCGAGCGGCTCGCCGACATCATGCTGCCCGTCATCTCGGCGGTGAGCGCGGCCCACGCCGAGGGGATCCTGCACCGCGACTTCAAGCCCGAGAACATCTTCCTCGTGAGCGGCCGCTACCACCACGAGCACCCGGTGCTGCTCGACTTCGGGATCTCCAAGCCCTTCGACGCCGACGCGGTCACGGGGCGCCGCTCGCTCACGCGTCCGCGCGAGGCGATCGGCACGCCCGACTACATGTCGCCCGAGCAACTGCGCGCGCTGCCGCTCGACCCTCGCAGCGACGAGTACGCCATCGGCGTCGTCCTCTACCAGTGCGCCACCGGCGTCCACCCGTACGCGAACGAGCAGCTCGCGCTCGCGCTCGTCGCGATCCTCGCCGGCGGCGCCCCGCCGCCCTCGAGCCACCGCCCCGACCTACCTCCCGAGCTCGACGCGCTCGTGCTCCGCGCCATGGCGGCCGACCGCGAGGAGCGCTTCCCGTCGGTGCACGACCTCGGGCGCGCCCTCTGGCCTTTCGCGAGCGCCCGCGGGCGCGTGCTGTGGGCCGAGGAGTTCGGCGACCCGATGCACCTCGCACCGACGCCGTCGCTGCGCCCGCCCGCGCCGGACGCCGCCGGGTGGGCGCACCCCTCGCCGGCACCGGAATCGGAGCCGGCGGGCGCGCCGCCGAGCGGCCACCTCGGCGCGACGCGCTCGCCCATCCGGGGCGCGCACACGACGGTGCCCGTGGGCGCGCTGCGCTCCTTCGGCGTCTTCGAGGGCTGCCCGGACAGCGTGCTGGCGAACCTGCTCGGGCAGGCGAGCACGCGCCGGCTGCCGCCGGGGAGCGTCATCGTGACGCAGGGCGCGCAGGGCAACGGCTGCTTCCTGCTCGCGCACGGGGAGGTCGAGATCATCAAGTCCACGGCCCACGGGCACTTCGTGCTCGGGCGCCTCGGGCCGGGCTCGGTGTTCGGCCAGATCGCGCTCATCGACTACCTGCCGCGCACCGCCACGGTCGTCGCTGCGACGGAGGTCGTCGTCATCCACATCGGACGCCAGGCCTTCGACGCGCTGCTCGCCAACACGAGCGAGGCCGCGCTCAGCCTGCGCGAGCAGATCGCCATCTCCGGCATCCGGCAGCTGCGGCGCGCCACCAAGCGCTTCGCGGCGCTGTGCGACGCACGGCGCGCGTCCGAGGTCGGCATCGAGGCGCGGCGCGAGCTCGTCTACGTGCAGACGGCGGCGCAGGAGTGGGGGCTGCCGCTCGAGGCCAACGAGCCGCGCTAGCAGCCCGCGCTGCGCGGCGGGAAGAACGGCGGCGGCTCGACGTACGGGGTGGCCTTCTGAGCGGGCTCGCTCTCCGGATCCTCGGAGCAGCTGATGCGGCGGAACACGGCCGGCTCGTTCACGGCGCTGCCGCCGTCGTTGTTCACGGACTGGAACTCCTGGAGCGCAGGGTCGACGTCGCCCGTGAAGTTGTCGAGGTTGTAGCGGAAGCTCGGGATGGGCGCGCAGGGCCACGGGAGGATCTCGAAGCGCGTCGCCGAGAAGGCCACGCGGCCGCCCGTGAACGTGCCCTTCGCGTCCATCGCGACGCGGAAGTGCCAGGGGTGCTGCGCGCAGGTGCCCGGCTCGCTCGCGCCAGGCTCGCCGTGCCAGCTGTCGTTGAGGATGGTGCCCTCGATGCCCTCGGTCGTGCCGGGCGTGCGGCGCACGGTGAGGAGCCACACCGTCCAGCGCCCGCGCCGGTCGTTGTAGAGGTGGCTCTTCCACACGCCGGTGACCGGATCCTCGCAGCGCGCCGCCGGCGGGAGGCGACTGCGCTGCTCGGCCACGTTCGCGGGCGCGACGCGCGGCCCGAGCGCCACGACCGCGCCCACGGCGAGCGCGAGCGCGAGCGCCGGACGCGAGCTCGAGCGACGGCACCGAACCATGCCGGGCATCATAGAACAGGCCGGCGCGGGCGCGCACACCGGGCAGGGGTCCGGCGCGGGCCGGCGGCTGGCCTTGACAGACCCGGGCGGGGCGCGCAGATCGACTGCCGGAGGGCACCGTGGCCGACGAGGCGAACCGCAAGCTCCGCCACGATCTGCGGGCGCCGCTCGAGCGGATCATCGGCTATGCCGAGCTCCTCATCGAGGAGTCGGGCGAGCGCGGGCAGCCCGATCTCGTGCCCGATCTCCGCAAGATCCGCGACTCGGCCCACGAGGTGGTGCGCGGGGTCGAGATGCTGCTCGACGGCTCGGTCCCGCTCGGCTCGCCGTCGGCGAGCGGGTCCATGGTGCCGCCGGCGTCGCCGTCGACGAGCGGCTCGGTGGTGCCGCCGGCGTCGCCGTCGACGAGCGGGTCCATGGTGCCGCCGGCGTCGCCGTCGACGAGCGGGTCCGTCGGACCGCCCTCGCTCTACGCGCCCGACCTCGAGGCACGGCCCTCGGCGCCCGAGCTCGAGCTCGAGCTCTGGGGCGAGCTCGGACCGCCCCGCCAGCGCGACGCGACCGTGTCGCTCCTCGTCGTGGACGACGACGCGCGCGTCCGCGAAGGGCTCGCCGAGCGCCTCGAGCGCAAGGGCTTCCGCGTGTCGACCGCGGCGGGCGGCTGGGCCGCCCTCGCGCTCCTCGAGGAGCAGCGCGTCGACATCGTGCTGCTCGACGTCGCGATGCCGGAGCTCGGCGGGCTCGAGGTGCTCGAGCTCGTCCGCAAGCGCCACTCCGCCGCGGATCTGCCCGTCATCATGGCGACCTCGCGGCGCGACACCGCCGACGTCGTCGAGGCGCTGCGGCTCGGGGCGAACGACTACATCACCAAGCCCGTCGACTTCCCCGTGGTTCTGGCGCGCCTGCGGCTGCAGCTCGCGCTGAAGCACGCGAACGACCGCGTGCGCGCGCTCGCGGCCGAGCTCGCGGCCCGCAGCCGCTTCGTGCGCAGCGCCTTCGGGCGCTACGTGAGCGACGAGGTCGTCGACGCGGTCCTCGCCTCGCCGGAGGGCCTCGAGCTCGGCGGCGAGATGCGCCGCGTCTCGATGCTGATGGCCGATCTGCGCGGCTTCACGGCGGTCGTCGCGTCGCTCGACCCGGCGGGCGTCGTGCGCCTGCTCAACAACTACCTCGGCACCATGGCCGACGTCATCTCCGACCACGGCGGCACGGTGGACGAGTTCGTGGGCGACGGCATCCTCGCCGTCTTCGGCGCGCCGCTCCTGCGTCACGACGACGCCGAGCGCGCGCTCGCCTGCGCGGTCGCGATGCAGCGCGCGATGCTGCACGTGAACGCCTACAACCTCGAGCACGGCCTGCCGGCGGTCGAGATGGGCGTGGCGGTCAACACCGGCGACGTGGTCGTCGGCAACATCGGGTCGCACAAGCGCACCAAGTACGGGGTCGTGGGCGCCGCCGTGAACCTCACGTCGCGCATCGAATCGCTCACCGTGGGAGGTCAGGTGCTGACCTCCGATGCCACGCTCGCGGCCGTGGGAGGCATCGCGCGCATCGGCATGCGGCGCACGGTGAGGGTCAAGGGCGCGACCGGGCCGCTCGACGTGCACGAGGTGCTCGGCATCGGCGGGCGCTTCGGGCTCGAGGTGCCGCAGCGCGAGCCCGAGGTGCGCGCGCTCGCCCGCACGCTCGCCGTGCGCTTCGCGCTCCTGCACGGCAAGGAGATCGAGCCGGCGGCGCACGAGGGCGCGCTCGTGGCGCTGTCGACGGAGGGCGCGACCATCGAGACCGACCGGACCGTGGGCGAGCTCGCCAACCTGCACATCGAGCTCGCCGAGGGTGGCGCCGAGGCGGAGCTCTACGCCAAGGTCACGGCCGCGCACGCCGGCTCGCTCACGGTGCGCTTCACGTCGGTGTCGTCGCTCGCGCGCCGCATCCTCGCCGAAGCGCACGCGCGCGCCGAGCGGCGCGAGATCGGGTAGGCACCTCGAGGCACTTCTGTCGCTCCCGGCACCCTTCGAGCCCGCCCGCAGCGACACAAACCCCCTGTCTTCCAGGAAGAGGAGCCACTTCTGTCGCTCCCGGCACCCTTCGACGACGCCCGCAGCGACACAAACCCCCTGTCTTCCCGGAAGACGAGGCACTTCTGTCGCTCCCGGCCCGCTTCGAGGCCGCCCGCAGCGCCACAAACCCCCTGTCTTCCAGGAAGACGCGGC
>JADLAB010000001.1 GCA_020848455.1 Polyangiaceae bacterium | reverse complement strand
GGCTGCGGGGGGGCACGGCCAGCGCGCTGCACCCCGACGCGCCCGTTGGCACGGGCAGTGCGCTCGGCCGAACAGGTCCGGGGCTCGCGAACCGCCTGCGCGGCCGCAGGCCTGCTGCAGCTCATCCGGCGCCGGACCGGCGCGCCATGGAAGAAGCGCGAAGCCCCGAGGCCCGAGGGCGCAAGCCCCGGGACCGCCGTGCTCGCCGCGGCTCGCGCCTCAGCCTCGCGCCACCGTGAGGACCGTAAACGCGACGAAGAGGAGCAAGGCCACCGCCCCCTCGACGCGTGAGATGGTCCTCTGGGTCCGGATGAACACGACGGCGACGCCCGTCATGACACCGAGTGCCACGAGGTCCACCGCGACCGCCCCGAGCGGCGCGCCGACGGAGCCGGCCATGCCGGCCGCGCCGAGGCAGAGGAACGTGTTGAAGATGTTGGAGCCGACCACGTTGCCGACGGCGAGGTCGGAGTGGCCGCGCCGCGCCGCGATGACGCTCGTGACGAGCTCCGGCAGCGAGGTCCCGACGGCGACGATGGTGAGGCCGACGAGGCGCTCGCTCATGCCGAGCGCCTGTGCGACCGACACGGCGCCGTCGACGAAGAGCGTTCCGCCGACCAAGAGGACGGCGAGCCCCACGACCGCGGTGACGGCGGCGCGCAACCTGCCCCCGGGCTTCGGCGCGCCCGCGAGGTCGGCCGCCTCTCCGGCCATCCCCACCTCCACCCGCGCCACGGCGACCGCCGAGGCACTGCGCGCGGCGCGCACCATCCACGCCGTGTAGGCGGCCGCGATGAACAGCAGTCCGCCCGCCTCCCAGCGGCTCACCGAGCCGTCGAGCAACAGCAGCGGCAAGATCGCCGTGCTCGCGACGAGCACCGGGAGCTCGCGCCGACGCAGCGTCCCGTCCACGCCCGCCGGCCGGACGAGGGCCGCGACGCCGAGGATCAAGCCCACGTTGGCGATGTTGGAGCCGACGACGTTGCCGAAGGCCACGTCGCCGTGGCCCGCGCTCGCGGCCTGCACCCCGACGATGACCTCGGGCGCGGACGTCCCGTACGCGACCACGGTGAGGCCCACGAGGAGCTGGGGAACGCGCAGCGCCAGGGCCAGCGCAGACGCGCCGCCGACGAACCACTCCGCGCCGAAGTAGAGGAGCAGGCCGCCCCCGATGAGCTGCAGCCACTCACTCAAGGGCCGCTCCCCGTCTCGCCATGGGCTCGCCCGGTGCCGCGCCGCGCGCTCGGTGCGCTCATAGCTCCGTCGAGCTCTCGGCCTCGTCGGCCGTCCGCGCCGCGCCCGCCGCGACCGCCGGCGCGAGGAGCAGCCGGCCGAGGACGAGACCGAGCACGGCCGCCGCCCCGCTCGCCGCGAGCACGCCGAGCTTCGCGGCGGCCAGCAGCTCCGCGTCCGCGAACGCGAGCTGCGCGATGAAGAGGGCCATCGTGAACCCGACGCCCGCCACGACGCCGAGCACGAGCAGGTGCCGCGAGCTCATGCCCACCGGCAGGGTTGCGATGCGCAGGCGCAGCGTGACCGCGCTCACCAGCAAGATGCCGAGCGGCTTGCCGACCACGAGCCCGAGCGCGACCGCCCCCATGACCGTCCACGACGCCGGATCGAGCGACCCACCCGACACGGACACGCCCGCGTTGGCGAGCGCGAACACCGGCATGATGCCGAAGGCGACCCAGGGATGGAGCGTCTCGATGAGGCTCTCGGCGGGCGACATGGCCTCGCGGCGCGCGACGTCGACCACGCGCAGCGTCGCGGCCAGCTCGTGCGACGAGAGCGCGCTCGGATCGATCCCTTCGAGATGCTCGAGCTCCTTGCGGGTCCCGGCGACGAACCCCTCGGGGCCGAGCCAGGCGCGGACCGGCGTCACGAGCCCGACGAGGACGCCGGCGATGGTCGGATGGATGCCCGCGGCGTAGATGCCCGCCCAGGCGACGACCGCGGGCACGACGTACGCAAGCTTCGTGCGCACCCCGAGCCACTGCATCGCGAACACACCGGCGAGCCCGGCCGCCGCGACGAGCAGCCCCACGGGCGCGATGCCCGAGGAGTAGAAGAGCGCGATGACCACGATGGCCCCGAGGTCGTCGATCACGGCGAGCGCGAGCAGGAGCACGCGCAGCGCCGGCGGCACGCGCTTGCCGAGCAAGGTCAGGATGCCGACCGCGAAGGCGATGTCGGTCGCCATCGGGACACCCCAGCCCGAGCGGGTCGCGGGGGCGCCGGCGACGGCCAGGTAGAGCGCCGCCGGGGCGATCATGCCGCCGACCGCGGCGGCCGCCGGCAAGGCAGCGCGGCGCCAGCCGGACAGCTCGCCGTGGTGGACCTCCCGGCGGATCTCCAGCCCTACGACGAAGAAGAAGATCACCATCAGGCCGTCGTTGACGAACCACTCGAGCGTGCGCTCGAAGCTGAACGCGCCGATGCGGATCGCGAGCGGCGTGTGCCACAGGGCGACGTAGCTCTCGCGCCAGGGCGAGTTCGCCCAGACGAGCGCCACCGCCGCCGAGACGAGCAGCAGGATGCCGCTCGCGGCCTCGATGCGCAGGAAGCGCTCGAGGGGACGACCCGCGAGCCGCGCGAAGCGCAACAGAGGCCCCCACGCCTCGGGTGGCGACGCAGGGTTTGGCCTGAGCTCGGATGGGGTGCGGATCGACATGCTCGCCCAGCCGGCTCGCGCGCCGGCCGGGATGGCGGCCCGACCATCCGCTGTCCTGCAGCGCCGAGCGCCGCACCCTTGGTACGAAGAAGCCCGCCCAAGATCGCACAAGTCGGTTTCCCGGTCGAGCGAAGGCGCCTGTCCCTAGCCCGGCGGCAGGGTTCCTGCGCTGCTCTCGGGCTCCAGGCTCTTGCTCTCGGGCTCCAGAGTCCCGCCTTCAGATCAGACTCCAGGGCTGGAGAGCCCCGCACCCCGCACCCGCTCGGTGAGCAACCGGAGGTCGGCTCGGGACGCATCTCCCGCTGGAGCCCGAAGCCTGCAGCCCGAAGCCCCCGCGCTTGCGCGGGATTCAGGGGCCCGTCGCCCTTGACAGCCCGAGCGCTCCCGGCCCACAACCACGGCCGATGGCGGTGGAGTCCGCCGAGAACCGCCGTCCCCGCTGGGCGGCCGATGACTCCTACGGGTTGCCGTAGGAGCGCGCTCCGAGCGGCCACGGCACCCGCGTCGAAAGGCACGGTGACGCCATGGAACGGTTTCTCTGGATCTGCCTCGCGGGAGCGCTCGGGACGGGCACGCGCTACCTCGTCGGCGTGTGGGCCGGCGAGCGCTTCGGGACCTCGTTCCCGTACGGCACGCTGATGGTGAACGTCGCCGGCTGCTTTCTCATCGCGCTCGTGACGCAGCTGGCCGTCGACATCGCGAGCTTCCCGCCGAACCTGCGCTTTGCCATCACGACGGGCTTCCTCGGCGGCCTCACCACCTACTCGAGCTTCGCCTTCGAGACCGTGAAGCTCGCCGAGGACGGCGCCCGCGGCGCGGCGCTCGTCAACTTCGGGGTCACGACGGTCGCATGCTTCGCGGCGGTCCTGCTCGGACTCGCCTCGGCGCATCTCATCACCCGCGCCTGATGGAGGACGACATGCGCGTGCTCGACGGCGAACAGACCCTGGTCCGGATCTTCATCGGCGAGGGCGACCGGTGGCACCACCAATCGCTCCACCGCGCCCTGCTCGAGCGCCTGCGCGCCGAGGGCTTCGCGGGCGCCACGGTGATGCGCGGCATCGCCGGCTTCGGGGCCAACAGCGTCATCCACACGACGAGCCTCGTCGACCTGTCGGCCGATCT